>JAFQLV010000068.1 GCA_017396515.1 Clostridia bacterium
CTGAGCTTCCGCTCTGCGGCAAAAAAGAAGAGCTACCTTCAGGCAGCTCCCCAATTTTAAAATTTCAAATTTTAAAACAGTAGACTAAAAATTAGTCGATGATGTCGGTGATGATGTCATAGAGCTTGTCGAAGAAAGCTACGATAGCTGCCCAGTTGTCTTTGATCCAATCTAACATTATTAAGTTCCTCCTTTTAAGATTAACCTTGGGGGCTACCCCTTTAGTTAACTTTATTATATCCTTTGCTTTAAATAATGTCAATAGTTAATTCAAAAAAAATTCATTTTTATCAAAAAATCAGTGTCTTTTCGGTGTTTCGGATTTGAAAAGCGACAGCCTGCCGGCACCTCAAAGAAAAAATCCACCCTTTTGAGGTGGATTTTATTTTAAAATTTCAAATTTTAAAACAAGGGAACATCAATTATTCAGCTTCTTTTTCTGCATCGAGGATATAAGCCTTGATTGCTGCATAGATCTTATCGAAAAGAGCTACGATTTCTTCCCAATACTTCTCAAGGAATTCTTTCATTGTATTCTTCCTCCTTTATAGATTAGCCTGAGGCATACGCCTCTAACTTGATTTTATTATATAACGGCTTTTAACATTTGTCAATATTTTTTTCATAAAAAATTCATTTTTAAAAAAATCCCCTCATCAATGCAATATACGGGCAAATTATTAAAAAATATTAAGAAACCGTCTTTCAGTCCCTTAAGTTTCCCTTTTGCGGAAACTTTTTCACTTCTGCGCCCTATAGGTGGGAGGACTTTTTAAAACACACCATAAAAGAGAAAGGAGTAATAAGCATAAAAGAGTTAACTTCAAAAGAAATACTGTTCTGCACTTACTACAGTCTCGGCAGAAATCCACGGGAGGCCGCAGTGAAATCAGGCTTCATCTTCCCCGAAAAATATGCACTGCGTCTTCTTAAAAGAAAAGAGATCCTTGATGAAATCGCTCGCATTGACAAGCAGCGAAGGGCCACTGACAACGATATAGCCACCGGCTTTGCACGCCTTGCCTTCGGCTGTGTCAGCGATGCAATTTCCCTTCTTTTCAAGGACGAGGTGTCTGCCTCGGACATTGAAAAAATGGATCTTTTCAACATCTCGGAAATCAAGAGAAAGAAAAACGGTGATATTGAAATCAAATTTTTCGACCGCCTGAAGGCTCTTGAAAAGCTGACGGATATAACCGACTTATCCTCAGAGGAAAATGAAAACTCTATTTTTCACGCAATTGAAAAAGGTGTGGCAGCTCTGAGGAATGAGCACAATGAGTAAGGTCCCCTTTTCCGTTTTTTCAAAAAAACAGCTTACGGCACTTTCCTGGTGGCACCCGGCTTCCCCCTACAGCAGCTATGATGCCATTATCTGTGACGGTGCTGTCAGAAGCGGAAAGACCACCTGTATGTCTCTTTCCTTTATAGTCTGGAGCTTTTATGAGTTCGACGACACTTCCTTTGCACTTTGCGGCAAAACCGTCACATCTCTCAAACGGAATATTGTTGTTCCCCTTTTAAGCACACTCAGAGAGCTGGGTTTTGATTGCAAAGAGAAGCTTTCTCAAAATCTCATAACCGTCAGCTACGGCAAAAGAAGCAACAGATACTATCTTTTCGGCGGAAAGGACGAAGGCTCAGCCGCCCTCATTCAGGGCATGACCTTAGGAGGTGTTCTTCTTGACGAAGTGGCTCTTATGCCTCGCTCCTTCACAGAGCAGGCTCTGGCCCGTTGCTCATTGAAGGGCTCAAGGCTCTGGTTTAACTGCAACCCCGAAAGCCCTGCCCACTGGTTTTATGAGCAGTGGATAAAAAAGGCCGAAGAAAAAAACTGCCTATACCTTCACTTTCTTATGCAGGATAATCCGTCCCTGAGCAAGGAAATTTTAAGACGCTACGAAAGCCTTTACAGCGGCACCTTTTATGAGCGTTTCGTTCTGGGCAGATGGGTGACGGCAAGCGGTCTTGTCTACGGCGATGTTGCCGACGGAAAATATGTTGAAAGTCCTCCCGTTAAAGCATTCGATAAATACTACATTTCCTGCGATTACGGCACGGTCAATCCCACCTCTATGGGTCTGTGGGGTCTTTGGGGCGGTGTGTGGTACCGCTTTGATGAGTTTTACTACAGCTCTAAGGAGCAGGGCAGTCAGCTCACCGATGAGGAGTACTATGAAAAGCTCTGCTGCCTGAGCGAGGGCAGAAATATTGAAGCCGTTGTTATTGACCCCTCTGCCGCCTCATTTATCGAATGCATCCGCCGCCACGGTAAATTCAGGGTTATCAAGGCGAAAAACGATGTGACAGACGGTATTCGCAAGGTACAAGGGGCACTCAAGCAAGGCAGAATTGTTATCTCGCCCTACTGCAAGGCGGCACTCAGGGAGTTTTCCCTTTACCGTTGGGACGACGGTGCAGGCAAGGATACTCCCCGTAAAGAAAATGACCACGCAATGGACGAAATAAGATATTTCGTTTCAACCGTTCTGTCACAAGAAATACCTGAGGACTTTTTTGTCATTTCGGCAGAAAGGTCTTAGGAAAGGAGAACATTTTGGCAATAGGAAAACGCAAAAAAGAGAGCCTCCCTGCCGAAACGGTAGCTGTACCTCAGACAGGCATAAATTCTCATCCCTTTGCATCCCTCACCTCATATATGCCTCAGAGAGACTGTGACTATGCCCTGTATAAAACTCTGCGTGAGGCTGTTCCCATTATTGATGCAGCCATTATGAAAACCGTGCGTCTTCTCGGCGCCTTCAGAGTTGTCTGCGAGGAGCAAGCTGCACAAAGGGAGCTTGATGCTTTTCTCAAGAATGTGAATGTGGGCGGAACAAGGCAGGGCATAGATGCCTTCATCAGCACCTTTTTCGAGCAGCTTATCACCTACGGCACCGCTGTGGGCGAAATGGTTGTCAGTGACGGTGTGCTGACTCATCTTTACAACAGCGACCTTAAGGGAGTTTCACTGTCTCACGGTGCTTCTCCCCTTGAGGTTGTGGTTGCCTCAGAAAATGGCGACGGCACTGTCACACCTGTGCCCTATCCCTCGCTTATACTGCTTGCAAATCACAACCCTGAGCCGGGCAGGCTTTACGGCACCTCTGTCTTAAAGGGACTTCCCTTTATCAGCGACATTCTTCTGAAAATCTACAACACCATAGGCATCAATTGGGAGCGTCTGGGCAATGTTCGCTTTGCGGTGACATATAAGCCGCAGAACGATGTGCTGGACAAGGCCTATGCGCAGGAGCGTGCACAGCAGGTTGCAAAGGAGTGGAGCCGTACCATGCAGGGCGGTTCCACAGTCAGAGATTTTGTTGCCGTAGGCGATGTGAGCATAAAAGCTATAGGTGCCGACAATCAGATTTTAGACAGCGAGGTGCCCGTAAGACAGCTTTTGGAGCAGATAGTTGCAAAGCTTGGCATTCCGCCCTTTTTATTGGGTCTGAGCTGGTCATCCACAGAGCGAATGAGCTATCAGCAGGCGGATATTCTCACAAGTGAAATTGATTTTTACCGCCGTGAGCTGACTCCCGTTATAAGAAAAATCTGCGATATGTTTCTTCGCCTTGGCGGCTACAGCTGCGATTTTGCCGTGGAATGGGAAAACATTACCCTTCAGGATATCAGCGAAATCGCAAAAAGCAGCTACTACGATGCTCAGACACAGCAAATACTTTCACAGTTAGGAGGAACCGTCTCTGAATAAAAATACACTATCCCCCGAGGAGGAGCTTGCCCTCATCGGCAGATTTTCCCGTACCCCCCTTAAGGCCGAGCAGGTCTACACCTTCAGCCTCACCCTGTGCGACAACGAGGTTGACCGTGACTTTGAGTGCTTCAGCAAAGAAGCCCTGAAAAGTCTGCAAAGTCTTTTTGTGGGCAAAACAGGCATTTCTGACCACAGTATGCGCTCAAAGGACCAGACGGCAAGAGTTTTTCAGTGCTACACCGCCGAGGACGCGTCAAGGCTCACCTCTTACGGTGAGAAATACACCGCCCTGAAGGCAAGAGCCTATATGGTCAGAACCGACAGCAATGCCGACCTTATAAAAGAAATTGAAGGCGGCATCAAAAAAGAGGTCAGCATAGGCTGTGCCGCAGATAAAATTTTTTGCAGCATATGCGGCAAAAATATGAAGGCTCACGAATGCTCTCATATCAAGGGCAAAGTCTATAAAGGCAAGCTCTGCTACGGCATTCTTTCAGATATAAGCGATGCCTATGAGTGGTCCTTTGTGGCAGTGCCTGCCCAGAGAAATGCAGGCGTAACAAAATCATTCACCTTTAAGGAGGAATTACCGCTGAACACCTTTGACATTATCAAGTCAATTACCGAGGATACTCTTATAACCCCCTCTCAGGCAAAGGAAATCTGCAATTACATAGCCAAACTTGAAAAGGCGGCAAATCAGGCACAGCTTTATAAAAGCCACCTTATTGAGGATATCTCACGCTATGCCCTCATTATTATGCCTGAGGTCAACTCAAAGCAGTATACCGAAAACTGCACACACATGGATATTTCTTCCCTTAAAAGCCTGAGAGACAGCATGAAAAAGCAGGCGCAGAGCCTTTTGCCCCCTGTCCTTCAGCTTTCAGGCATAAGCGAAAGAAAAACACCCGACAACAAAGATTTTATAATTTAAGGAGGATTTTATTATGTACCCCAAACTTACAGGCTTTGACACAAAAGAAGTAACCCTTTATACAGACAGCAACATCACACCCGGCATGACAGTTGCCCTCGCTGCCGACTCCACAGGAATTGTCCCTGCCTCAGGCGAAAAGTTCTGCGGTGTCTGCACAGATGCAAGAGGCAGATATATCACCGTGGCCCTTAAGGGCTACGCAGAGGCAGCTTACACAGGCACTGCCCCCACAGTAGGCTACAACACTCTTGCAGGTGACGGCAAGGGCAATGCCGTCTTAAACGAAAACGGCAGAGAGCTTCTCGTTGCAAGTGTAGACACATCAGGCAAAAGAATTGCTGTCATTCTTTAATAACAGGAGGTAATTTAATATGACATTTGACAATATCAGACTCGAAAAGGGTCTTTACGGCTCAGGCAAATCCTTCACTCAGGCTCTTGAGAGCATCGACCCCAGCGAAAACTACATAGGCACCGACTTTGAAGGCCTTGACGCATATCAGCGTCAGCTCAAACGCTTTGACATCAAGGTCAGCGGCAAAAACAGCGACACTATTGAAAAGTTCTTCAAAACATCAGACAGTGCCGCCCTTTTCCCCGAATATGTTTCAAGAGCTGTGGCTCAGGGCATTGCCGGGGCAGATCTGGTTTCAAAAATCATTGCCACCACAACTGTCATTGAAGGCATGGATTACCGCACTATCGCTTGCGTACCCTCAGATGAGCAGCTTCCCAAGGTTGTCAATGAAGGTGCGGCTATCCCCGAAACAAAAATCACCACTCAGGAAAATCTTGTCAAGCTTCACAAGCGCGGCAGAATACTTTCCGCCTCTTATGAAGCTATCCGTTTTCAGCGCCTTGACCTTTTCACCGTTACACTCAGGCAGATAGGTGCCGCTATTGCAAGGGCACAGCTCTCTGATGCCATAAGCGCTCTTCTGGGCACCGACGGCAACAATGCTGCCCCCGAAACAGTCAGCACTTCAGGCTCAGCTCTTTCCTACAGCGACCTTGTTGACTTCTGGAACAGATTTTCCCCCTATAATCTCACAACAATTGTGGCTTCTCCCGAGGTACTCTCACAGATTCTCAAAATGAATGAGTTCAGAGATGCCTATACGGGTCTTGACTTCCATTCAACAGGCAAGCTTGTCACACCCTTCGGTGCAGAGCTTTATAAGGATGCAGGCATCGGTGCCAATACTCTTATCGGTCTTGACAAGGGTTGTGCTCTTGAAAAGGTTCAGGCAGGCAATGTCATCACAGAATACGACAAGCTCATTGACCGTCAGCTTGAAAGAGCCGCCATCACCTCAATTGCAGGCTTCTCAAAAATTTATGCAGATGCCACAAAGGTTCTCTCCTTGGCTTAAGGGTGATATATTATGATTAGTGTCAGTGATGTTTACGCTATTGTCTGCACCTATGAAACATCAAAGGGCTACACAAGTCAGGAGCTTTTCCCCTGCTGTGAAAGGGGGCTTAACTGGGTTCGCACCAGGCTCAGAGAGGGCACCGACGAAAACCACCCTCTCATTGCACCCACTGCGGCAGCCATAGCAAACTTCTATTTCTTCATCCAGAGGCTCAGCGATACCGACTCCTTTGAAAATTACAAGGTTGGCGATATGACAATAAGCCGCAATCCCGAAAAGGAGCTGCGTATTGCCATGCAGAAGCGTTCCCTTGCCATAGCAGAGGCAAGCTCAATCCTCAAGGACGGAGGTTTTTACTGCAGTGTCAGATAAGCTTCTCTCAAATAAACTTTTCGACAAATTAGGTGTCAGAATGTCCTATGTGTCATCTACAGACACAGAAAGCTTTGATTTTTATGCCTTTCTTCCACCGCTGCGATATAAAAACAAGCTATATCTCAGCGGTGTGCCAACCGAACTGGGCTTTGACGGACTTAATAAATATCTGCTTATATGCGACCCGTCAATTGATATGGGCAGCATTGACGGCATAAACTACCGCCTCACCTTCGGCAAAAACGCATACGGTGTTGATCACCACGAAATAATCTACCGCATGGGCAAGCCCTTTTATATGTGGGCAATCATTCACAGGGAGGGATAGCATGACCTTTTCCACAGACCTTATCACACAGCTTATCGAATATATAAATAAAGATGAAATCCTCTCTAAGCTGGGCAAAGCAATCAGAGCCTATGACACCGAGGGCTTGCCCGTACCCATAAGAGAAACCTACTTTTCCTTTTCCTGCAAAGAAAATTCTGTCAGCCTTGTTTCTTCCGAGGACGGTGAAAGGGCACAGGAAAACAAAATCATCATAAGGATGAACTGCTTTTCTCCTCTGAAAAAATCAGCCTACTCGGCACACAGCCTTGCCGAAAAGGTAACGGCAGGTCTGAGCGAAAGCTTCAGCGAAGCAGTTACGGCATTTTCTGTAGGCGACACCCAATATGACGACGATGTCAAGAGCTATAAAATCACAGCCCTCATAACCTTCTGCTTCAGCGCATAAACACAAAGCAGGTATTTCAAGCTTCAACAGCCTGAAATACCTGCTTTCTTTTTTTAATTTCTTATTCTTCGGGAGCTGCTTCTTCGTCTGCCAGACCGAAAAGAGCCTTAACGAAAGCAATGAGAGCCTCAAAGAAAGCCTCGATATCGCTCCAATAGGTTTCTACAAACTGAAAAAATTTGTTATCCATAAAAATATTCCTCCTGTCTTTTATTTCTTAAATGATATTACATTTTTTAAAAAATGTCAATATATTACAGTTTATTATTAATCCCTTTCGGCAAAAAATTCGAGAATTTCCTCATAGTACCACTTGAGCACCGGGTCACTGCTCATAAATATTTCGTGGCGGGAGTCTTTCACATTCTTAACCTTAACCTTGGCTTTTTCGGCAAATTTATCCGTATACTCACCTAAAAGCTGCTTGTCCTCCTCAGGCTTAAAAATAAGAAGCTCTGTCCTGAGCAGCTTGAATGCTTCGTCACCGAGAATTTTATCCCTCGCCTCAAGAGAAGCCTTGACCCAGCTGAAGGAGGGGCCGCTTGTCTGATAAAGAGGCTCGTCAATACGCTTTTTATGATAATAGTCAAACCTTGCCTTGCTTGCGGCATCACTGCTTTCGGCAGTCTGGTTTTTATCGAAAACGCATCTGCCCGGTGCAGGGATATGCTTGCCGCCGAAGCTACACAGAAGCTTTGCCGCCGTACCTGCAATAGCGGTGGGCATTCCCATATTGCCGCATATCATAGGCGAAGAGAGAACGGCCTTTTCCACATCATAAGGGTTCTTCATAAGATAGAGCAGTGCCACGGTGCTGCCCAGAGAGTGGGAATATATGTAAATTTTTCCGCCTTTTGCTGCAGGCTTCACTATATTTTCAATAAAGCAGTTCAGGTCTTCGGCATAGGTGTCAAAGGAGTCTATGTCTACTCTTTCGGCCTTATCTGAGCTGTGATAAGACTTTCCGTGACCGCGAAGGTCAGGGGCAAAAACGCTGTAGCCTGCCTTGCGGAAATAAAAGGCAGCCTCGCGGAATTTTTCCGCCGACTCCGTAAAGCCGTGAAGAATAACCACACTGCCTCGTGAAAGCAGCTTTTCATAAGTCTCATAGTGTAGCTTTATCCCGTCATAAGACAAAAAGCTGTCCTCTTTGCACCTTTTTGCAAGATAAGGCTCCACCTGCTCTTTCATAAGGGTGTAATAGTTTCTTTCGTCAATAATCTGCACTTTATCTAAAAAATCAAGCATAAGCTTACCTCCCGATATTTTCCCTTTTTTTATATTTTATCACAAATAAAGCCCTTGTCAACAGTGGCTTTTTCCCCTGCCATTATTTGGCCCGTTCACATCGGGGCAGAGCTGTGATATAATCTGTCTTGCATATATGCTAAGGCGAGGGTGCTTCTGCACCTTCCCCACACCCCGGGCAAACCGCAATTTTTTATTTGCGAAAATTTTATACGAGGTGAAAAGCAATGAAAAAACTTTTATCCTTTATTTTATTTTTATGTGTCATGTTCACTTTTGCCCCACAGAGTGCCTTTGCCGCTGAGGCCTCCTCTCAGGCAGGTCAGGTCTCAGCCTCAGGCAGCAATCTTAATGTAAGAAGCAGCGCATCAACCTCATCACAGGTTCTCACAAAACTCAGTGATAACTCCTATATCACCCTTGTAAGCAAAAGCGGCTCATGGTGGAAGGTGGAATATGCCCACAGCAAATACGGCTACTGCCACAGTGACTATATCAAAACGGTGACATCTTCTGCCGCAAGGGTCAAAATCACCGACGGCTATCTCAATGTCAGAAGCGGTGCGGGCACATCCTATGCCGTTAAGGATACCCTATCAAAGGGAGCGACGGTGTTAGTGCTCAGCGAGACCTCCTCATGGAGCAGAATTTTATACGGCGGAACAAAAACCGGCTATGTCAGTTCCGCATATCTTTCAAAGCAGACCTCAGGCTCTCTTTCGTACCCTGCCGTAAGCCTCAGCGTGCCCTCCTATAAGCAGACGGACAGCCGTTGGGCAAATGTAAAAATAGGCACCTCGGGCAAAACCATAGCTCAGATAGGCTGTGCAACAACGGCAATTGCCATGATAGAGTCCTACCGCAGCGGAAAAACCGTTTATCCCGACGCCATGTCAAAAAAACTGTCCTATTCCTCCTCAGGCAGTGTTTACTGGCCCTCTGATTATAAAGCCGTTACCTCCTCGGCAGGGTACCTTGCCAAAATTTATAATCAGCTCAGATCAGGCAAGCCGGTGCTTTTTGGGGCAAAAAACAGCTACGGCACTCAGCACTGGGTGGTTATCACAGGCTATCAGGGTGCAGACAGCCTCTCACCGTCAGGCTTTATAATCAATGACCCGGGCTCTTCAGTGAGAAAAACTCTGCAGCAGTTCCTTGGCAGTTATCCCAATTTTTATAAATATTTTTACTATTGATGCAAAGCGGCTCTTATGAGTCGCTTTTTTATGCTTGTATAAGCGGAAATATTATGCTATAATCTTCCCATTAGTGGAGGAGGACTGATAAAATGAAAAAGCTTAAGGACCCGAGACTTCTTCTCATACTTTCAATGACCGTTTTCGGCACTATCGGCCTTTTTGTCAGAAGCATTAACCTGCCCTCGGGAGAAATTGCTCTTTACCGTGCTGTGCTGGCTTCTTTGCTTTTAGGCATATATCTGCTTGTTACAAAGCAGAAAATACCCTTTAAAAGCATTAAAAAAGAAATTTTTCTGCTGTTTCTAAGCGGTGCGGCAATGGGTGTGAACTGGATATTGCTTTTTGAGGCATACAAATATACAACCGTTTCCGTGGCAACTCTCAGCTATTATTTTGCCCCTGTTATTGTAACTGTTGCCTGCCCCATTATCTTCAAGGAAAAAATGAGTCTCAAGCAGTGGATCTGCTTTCTTATGTCCACAGTGGGCATTGTGCTTATAACGGGTATAGGCGATCTTTCGGCAGGTCAGAGCCATTTAAAGGGCATAGCCTTCGGTCTCGGTGCGGCAATGTTTTATGCCACGGTTATCCTGCTTAACAAGTTCATAAAAAATATTGAAGGCATACACCGCACCTTTTTACAGTTTATTGCGGCAATAGCCGTTCTCCTTCCCTATGTGCTGCTGACAGACGGTGTAAATTTAGGTCAGCTCGACAGCAAGGGCGTCATCTGCCTTCTTGTGGTGGGCCTTTTGCATACGGGTGTCACCTATTGCTTTTACTTCAGCTCAATCAAGGCTCTGCCGGGCAGAAAGGCGGCGCTTCTCAGCTATATAGACCCTTTGGTTGCGGTCATAGTCTCCGTTGCGGTTTTGAATGAAAAAATCACTGCCGTGCAGATTATCGGCGGCGCCATGATACTGGGCTTTACTCTGTGGAGTGAAGTGGAAAAAAAGAATAAATAAAGCATCTCTGCAATTAAAAATCACCGATAAGGCTGACCCATATCGGTGATTTTTAACTTTATTTACTGAGCACGGGCATTTCCGTCATTCTGAGTCTTGCACAGCCGTAAGGGAAAAGCTCTGCTGTCTGCACCGGGGTAACAGGCTTTCTTGATTTCGGAGCTTTTCTTGCAATGCTTCTGTAGGGGAATTTAAGTCCCCAATCAATCTGCTGCATATTTGCTTTTACGGTTACCGGCGGATTTTCCTGGGAGAAAGGAATATTTCCTATTCCGTTAAAGTGCACCTCAAATTTCTCATCTGAATAGGCGTAATTCCAAGGTGTTTTTCCTATAAACTGATAATCGCAATAAGGGAATTTCCGTTCAACACCCTTTTTGGTGTATTCACGCATTTTCTTCTCATAGGCAACGGGAACAGAGAAAAGCAATGAGCCCATCTGTAAGGCATAAAGCTCTCTGGGTCTCTTTTTCAGATAAGGTGTTGCCTGAAATTCAACTTCAATTTCCGTTTTACCCTGAGCTACGGCAAATCTGAGGTCTTTATTTTCTTTCTCTTCACCGTGTACCTTAAGCTTCCGGGCAAAAGACGGTATACGGATTACAAAATCAAAATCCCTCTCGGCATCTATATAATAGTGCATCTTATTCTCAAAGGGATAGTTTGTTTCCAATTTGATTGTAACACCCTTATCCTTCAGAACTGACGGCAGCATAACAGCACTTATTATTGTGTTGTCCCTGTGCATAAATGCAGAAAGTGCAAATTTAGGCCAGCCCTGATTGAAGTTTGCCGTGCAGCAGCCGAAATTCGGCTCAAGGCCGAAGGTGTGTGCATAAGGGCCGTTTGTGCTCCACGGAGCCATAATCATAGTCTTCTCACAGGCAATCTGATTTACCTGCTGAACATACTGATGAGTCCACATATCCTCACTGAGTGTGGCGGGCAGTGCATTAAAGCCCAGAACCTCAAGACGCTCAGCCCATTTGTTATCTCCTGTGTGGGCAAAAATTTCCTCATAAGAATACATCTGCTCAACCACAGCACAGCATTCGGTACCTCTCGTAGGGTCAAGACCCGAAAGCACCTCGTCACCTGTAAAGCCCTCGAAGGCGGTGCCGTTATACTTGTCGAGAATTTTGCGCAGTCTCTCAGCATTGTCCGTATATTCCTCGCCCAATAATTCGTGAGAAACAGCTTCACTTTTAAGCATCATGGTGATATTTACTATATGGGTTTTTCTCAGCCAGTTGTGGCTTGGCTTTTTCCACGACTGAGTTACCTTGTTATAATCAAAGCCCTGCTCTTTTATTATTTTTGCAAGATCCTTTATCCAATCCTCCTTATATTTTTCATATAAGAAATTGAGTGAAATAAAGGTTTCAAACCATCTGTATTTTGCCCATTTGGTCAGCTTGCTTTCTCCGCTTTTCAGCATTCCGTAATAATTTTTAAGCACCCTGTAAATAACATCGGGTATTCTTTCGTCTGACGAGCAATCGTAGTAAACCTTAAGGGTTTTGCATATAAGCTGAATTGCCCATGTGTCGTATTTTGCTCTTTCTTCCTTTTTGCAGGGACAAATCCAACCGTCAGAGTCCTGTGCACCAACTATGGCATCAATATATCTCTTCGCTGTTGAAATCAGCTCTTCATCCTCTAACAGATAAGCAAGAGGAATAAAGCCGTCAAGCCAGTAGGGCACTCTTTCCCAACCCTCACGGTCTCCTCCTATCCAACCGCTATCCCGTATATCCGGCCATATCTTGTGAAGATTACCGCTCAGGCCCTCAGCCTGAATTTCTAACTGACGGCGAAGCCAGCCGGAAGGCTTAAGTTCTTTTGATGTATAAAAATTCCATTTACTCATATTCTTCACCTCAGGCAACGCTTTCCTGCGCAGCTTCACTTTCTTTAACATCAAATCCTTTTTTCACAAGGAAATAAAGGGGCGGCAACGCAAATACACATACTACGCCTGCCCAAAGGAACATATTCTTTGCAGGCGCAATTACCTGGGCACCGACTTCATTTATAATAGTCTGTGCTGCTCTCTGGCAAGCCATATCACCGATAACGGGACCTATAACCATGGGAAGAAGCACGGTGAATATCATTCTTATACCCTGGAAAAGACCTGCCTTTCCCTCGGGAATAAAGTCCTTTACGGCAGCACCGAAAAGAATGTTTACAAGAGCATTGCCGAGTACAACGGGCAACAAGCTCAGGAGAATGATATAGATACTTGTGCTTGTTGAAAGCAGGAAAAAGCCTAAAGTCAACACAACAACACCCAACACAAGGCAAATGCCTTTTTTCTCAACGGAAAGCTTGAGAAGCTTAACAATGCAAAACAGAAGTATTGCCGCAACAACCACGGCGGTTATTATAACAGAGGGCCTGAGAATATTGCTTATACCGCCGTTATCAGGGATAACAACATACTGAACATATGTAAGCATATAAGGATAGAAAACCTGGAATGCAATTATTGCAAAGCAGAAGGACACTAAAGACAGATAAAGTCTTGCATTGGTCTTTATAACTGACGGTCTGAAGCCGTAAAAGAGGTCTGCCCAATAATTTGAAGAGCTCTCAATCTGTGCGGTACGGGGAGGGTCTTTGATAAGAAACAGACCTGCTACACCGCACAAAGTCACAATAAGGCCGAGACCGGCAAAGAAAACCTTGTAGGTTATAGTGCCTGCCTGAGCAAAGCTGCCCACACCTGTTACAGCCAATGAAGATACGGTACCCACAACCGACAAAACCGTCTCAACTGCAGGCCTTTGCTTCGGCACCGTAACATCTGTTACCCAGGCCTGAAAGGCAGCGTCATTACTTGTGGAGCCCATAAAGGTCATAACAATATCCATAAGAATAACAAACCACACCGTGGTACCGAGTATTTTTGCTTCGTCTGTCAGATTAAAAAGACCTGCTACATTTTCTTTTGTAATAAAGCCGAACATAGCAGTAACAATGCCCCATAATATGTAACCGACGGAAATAAACATCTTTCGGTTTTTCAGCTTATCACTGAGGGCACCCATTATAAATGTGGTGAGCACCGCCGCAACAGCAGAAAGAGCCACCATACGCGCTACCGCCGTTGTTGCTTCCATAGAGCCGAGAATTGCGGCCTGGGACACATCGGCATATATTTCATTTGTGATAAAGGTGTTGAAATACATATTTTCTGTGTTCCATGCAACACCGCCCATAAAGCAAAACAGGGTAATTATAAACCAATTCTTTTTACTTAATTTGTCTTTAACCATACCTTATACTTCCTTTTGCACAAAGATTTATCCGAGCCTTTTATTCCGGTATAACCTGATAAGTAACATCCTCAAACTGCATTGTCACTTCTTCACGCTCAAAGCCTTCAAGGTCATATCTGTCGGAATAGTAGTTATATTTATCAATAGCAAAGCTTGTGTCGGGCCTACAGGTAATCATTGTGCAGCCCCTTTGTGAGCCCTGCTTGTCAATGCCCGAATATGCAAAATAGTCAATGCTGTAGCCGTAGCTGAAGGTAATTCCCTTATATTCAAAGGTGGTGCTGTTAACATGGTCGTGGCCGTTGAACATTGCCTTTGTTGAGCCCAGCTCAAGCATTTTTTCAAACATATCATCTTCGCCGTACCCGCAGCAGACCTGCCTGCCCAGTTCACCGATTAAACCTTCAGTATACCTGAAGCTGTCAGTGTCCTTATACCCGTTATTCTTAAATTCGGTCCATGCATCATCCATTTCCACTAACGGGATATGGAAGAAAGCAAGAGATTTTACAGGCACTGCTTCTTCACTGATTTTCGCGTTTTCGTCATTCATCCTGAGAATTTCAGATTCATACCATTCAACCTGATTTGGGTGAATATTGTCATAAGTACCTTTAATGCTTTCAATGATGTTATCTTTAACATAAGCCTGAGAATCTATTAAAATTATGGCCTGAGTTATTACACCCTCGGAGTTCTTCACTTCAACGGTGTGGTTACCGTAACCGTCCACATCCTCGGGCCCTGCCTGAAACAGACAGTATTTATACTCCTCATTTTCATAAAACTCTGCAACGGCTTCTCTGCCAAAATATGAATATGCCTCTGCATCGTGGTTGCCGAAGGTGACATCCCAATAAACACCGAGACTTTCCATAAGGTTTGCAAAAGCCTTTATGCCACTATGGTTATTGAATGTTCCTGCCCTATAGGGAACAGGGAAGGTAATATCCCCCGTTGCAATAACAAGGTCAGGCTTTTCCTTAGTTATCATGGCTGCAACTGCGTTCAGGGCTTTTTCGTCCACAGCCTTTGACATAAAGCCGCCACCGATGTGAATATCTGTCAGATGCATAACCTTAAAATCTCTGTCGGCAACAAAATACCAGTTACCCTTTTCATCTTTTTCAGGTACTAACTGATTTTCAAATTCAACCTTGCTGTAAGAGCTTCCCTTTTCCAAAAGGTTCTCTACCGCAAAATAATTAAGCCCCGCAATTACAAATGCAATCATCGCAAATACCAAAGTAAAAATCAACAGTCCCTTTTTTCTTTTTTTGTGTTTCCCTCTTGCCACAGTGTGTCACTCCTTAATTTTAAAGCTTCAGATAATAATGCTTCAGGTCACACTCGCTGTTTTACGTGTTCTTCGACCTGAAAAAGTCACATAAGTAACCTCGTTCAATTTTAACACTTTTCATACTTCTTTTCAATAAATTACCTCAATAAACATAAATGTTAATAATTAAAGCAAGCATCCTTAGGGTGAAGAGTATAATCCGGCAAAAAAAGCGGGCAGTGCACCGATGTGCACCACCCTTTGTGTTAATACGTATTTCAGAAAAGCTGTGTCGGAAGTTTTAATTTTTCTTTTGGTGGGAATTGCTTGTCAAACTCTTCAGCATCGCCTTCATTTACAAAATATCCCTGAGGCGGAGAATATTCGCCTGCAACACCGTCAAGATAGCCTTTTTTCAGTTCTTTGCAAAGGAAGAATGATGCATCTGCACCTTCAGGTAAGCCGTGATAACGGATGCCAAACTCACTTGCATAAGTAAAACCGCTTTTTCCGTAAAAGTCAATATTACCCTCAAAGCAAACGGCGCCAAAGCCCATTTCAGTTGCCTTCTGCAGTGAATAATCAAGCAGGATTTTGCCGTAACCCTGACGCTTCAGTTCATTTGCAATACAGATAGGACCCATTGTGATAATCGGAACATCTTCGCCATTGTCAGCCTTGATAACGGCCTTCATAAACATATTATGTCCTATTATTCTGCCTTCCTTTTCCATTACTAAATTAAGCTCAGGAATAAAATCTGCATCATCACGAAGCTTATTGAGTACATAGTGTTCAATACAGCCGGGACGATAA
>JAFQLV010000069.1 GCA_017396515.1 Clostridia bacterium
CAGAATTAAACTGCTGACGAAGAACAGAAGCATAATCATAGTAAGACCTAATACCATAAATGGTGTCAAAATATTTTTTAAAGGATTCAAAAATTTCAGTTGATTCGCTTTGATTATTATCTTCTTCGCAAATTAAATATCCTGTAATAAAAAAGCGCAAACGCCCTATATCTTTTTTACCTAAATACAGCAACGGTTTTTCTTCAATTCGCCTTAATATTGATATTATTGAACTCATACTTTCACATCCAATTCAATAAATGTTAAACTGTAACCAAAGATATCACATCAACACAACCCTATTATAATTTTACACCCATATTTCAACTCTGTCAACTTTTATTGTTTTTTCTTTGTGCTTTTTGCAGCTCGATAAGCTGCTCAGTATCAGTATCATAATCATTATCAGTGTCAGTATCATATAGGCATCGCTTCGCATACGCTTTTATGCGTTCGCATGCGAGCGCATAGGTTAATTAATAAATTCATTCGTAATATGCTATACATTTCCAAGTTTTTATGATATAATGAATTTAACTATTTTAAAGGATGTTTTTATTTTGAAAAGCTTTACTATCGAAAAAAACGATGCAAATCAGCGGCTGGATAAATATCTCGGCAAGACACTGCCGAACCTGCCCAAGGCACTGATGTATAAGTACATAAGAATAAAACGCATTAAGGTTAACGGCAAGCGTGCGGAAATATCAACGAGGCTCGCTTTGGGCGATGTGGTGGATATGTATATCAACGATGAGTTTTTCGCCAAGAAAGATACAGTCTATGACTTTATGTCTGCCTCAAAGAAGCTTGATATTGTCTATGAGGATGAAAATATCATACTGCTTAACAAAAAGGTGGGGCTGCTGTCTCACCCTGACGACAGCGAATATATCGATACCCTTATTACCCGCACCAAGCGTTATCTTTATGAAAAGGGTGAATGGCAGCCTGACAGCGAAAGCTCCTTCACGCCTGCACTTGTTAACCGCATAGACAGAAACACAAGCGGCATTGTTATCTGTGCAAAAACCGCAGAAGCCCTCAGAGTCCTCAATCAGAAAATGAAGGACAGAGAGCTGCACAAAATATACCTGTGCCTCGTACACGGCAAGCTGAAAAAAGACAACGACATCCTCGAGGGCTACTTAGTCAAGGACGAGAAGAAAAACAAGGTTTTTGTTTCAAAAAAGCAGACCCCCGACAGTAAATATATCAAAACCCAATATACCGTTTTGGGGTACCGTGAGGGTCTGAGCCTTTTGGAGGTCAATCTGCTGACGGGCAGAACCCATCAGATAAGAGCCCACCTTGCCTCTATAGGCCACCCCCTTTTAGGCGACGGCAAATACGGCACCAATGCCCTCAATAAAAAGACGGGCTATAAGAAGCAGTGCCTTTGCTCATATAAGCTGATTTTTGATTTCACCACACCTGCAGGCGAGCTTGAATATTTAAACGGCAGGGAGTTCACCATAGATGATGTATGGTTCCAAAGAGAATTTAAGGAAGGAACATTGTAATTATGAATGATATAATTGAAATGCGAAAGCGTGCCGGGGAGCTTCGTGATATAATCAACTATCATAATAAAAAATATTATGAAAACGACGAGCCCGAAATTGAAGACTTTGAATATGACAGACTCCTTCACGAGCTTATTGCCATTGAAGAAAAATATCCCGAAATTGTCACTGCGGACTCCCCTACTCACAGAGTCGGCGGCAAGGCTGACAGCCAGTTCACCCCCGTGGAGCATATTGTGCCTATGGAAAGCCTGCAGGACGGCTTCGGTGAGGAGGATGTGCTCGCCTTTGACCAGAGAGTCAGAGCGGTAATTCCTGACCCCACTTATATAGTTGAGCCTAAAATTGACGGTCTTTCCGTTTCATTGGAATATGAAAACGGACTTCTTCTGCGCGGCTCAACAAGAGGTGACGGCAGAGTCGGCGAAGATGTAACGGCTAACATAAGAACTATCCGCAGTATCCCCCTTAAGATTGACACTGATCTGCCCCTTTTAGAGGTACGCGGCGAGGTGTATATGCCCCGTGAGGTTTTTCTCGCCCTTGTGGCCGAGCAGGAATTAAACGGTGAAAAGACCTTTAAAAATCCCCGTAATGCGGCGGCAGGGTCTCTGAGGCAAAAGAACCCCAAAATCACAAGCAAGCGAAAGCTTGATATATTCACCTTCAATATTCAGCGCATTGAGGGCAAGGTGCTGACCTCTCACAAGCAGTCCCTTGACTTTATAAAGGAGCTCGGCTTCAATACAGTGCCCTTTTACACGCAGTGCAGCACCATTGAATCTGCCCTCGCTGAAATTCGCCGTATAGGTGAAATAAGGGGCACACTCCCCTTTGACATTGACGGTGCAGTTATAAAGGTTGACGATTTCTCACAGCGTGAGCAGTTAGGCTCAACATCAAAATTCCCCAAGTGGGCACTCGCTTACAAGTATCCCCCCGAGGAAAAGGAGACAACACTTCTTGATGTGGAAATCAATGTAGGCAGAACAGGTGTGCTCACACCCACAGGTATTTTTGAGCCGACACTCTTAGCCGGCACAACTGTCAGCAGAGCTACCCTGCACAATCAGGATTTCATTGACGAAAAGGGCATCTGCATAGGTGACAGAGTTATCATCCGCAAGGCAGGCGATATTATTCCCGAGGTGCTGTCCGTAGTGTCACACGGTGAAAATGCAGTCCCCTACCGCATACCCGACATCTGCCCCTCCTGCGGCGGCAAAGTCACAAGAGAAGAGGGCGAAGCGGCGCTTCGCTGCTGCAACCCCGACTGCCCCAATCAGCTTTTACGCAACCTCATTCACTTCTGCTCAAGAGATGCAATGGATATTGAGGGTATGGGCACAGCAGTGCTGGAAACCTTTGTAAATGAAGGTATGATTAAAACGGCGGCAGATATTTACACTCTTGACAGAGATAAAATCGCGTCTATTGAGCGTATGGGCGAAAAAAGTGCAGACAATCTTATTGCGGCAGCTGAAAAGTCAAAGAAAAATGACCTTGCAAGGCTCATATATGCTCTCGGCATCCGTCATATCGGGCAGAAGGCAGGCAAGCTCCTTGCAGAGCATTTCGGCACTATGGATAAGCTCATAGCTGCCACCACAGAGGAAATTGCGGAAATTGAGGGCTTCGGGCTGATTATGGCTGAGAGCGTTACCGACTTTTTCTCACACCCCGAAAGCATAAAGCTCATTGAAGACCTGAAGGCACTTGGCATCAATATGGAAAGCCAAAAGGAAATAGTTGATATGCGCTTTGAGGGCATGACCTTTGTGCTCACGGGCACCCTTTCAACCTACACCAGAAGCGAGGCGACTAAAATAATCGAAGCCTTCGGAGGCAAGGCATCATCAAGTGTTTCAAAGAAAACAACCTATGTTTTAGCCGGTGAAGATGCGGGCAGCAAGCTCAAAAAGGCGAACGACCTTGGTGTTACGGTTATCAGTGAGGAAGAATTTGCGAAATTAATTACTAATTAAAGGCAGCCTGTTGCGGGCTGTGAAATTAAAAAGGACAGGTTACAGCTGTGGGATAATCCACAGTGAACCTGTCCTTTTATTATCAGTAAAAAATATCAGAAATTCTCAATTTCGTTGCCGTATTTTCTTATAAGCGTTATAACAATAAATATGCTTACCACAGATATTGCTAAGGATATGATAGCTGATATCATGTAAAAAACAATAGAATTTCCGTCAAGAGCAACACCTGATATGCCGCCGGCTAAAAGCTGAACAGGTATAGCCGTAGCAAGATTTGCAAACCATGTTGCACCATAGACAAATGCAACAAAGCCGATTCTTATTCTGAAGCAATCACTTAATTTACATGCAAAAGCCCAATAAACCAAGATTTGAATAACTCCTGCTATAGCATTGGATAAATCGGTGGCTGCAGCCTGCCATTTTGTAAGGTCACCCGCAAGCAAAAAAGGTGTGGCAGCAACAATCAGAGTCTGAAGAAAGCTAACCAAATAGCTAACAATATAGGCTTTAAGGGCAACCTTACTGCCACTTGCATTATCGGAATTGTTAATTTGTGCATTTGATTCTTTTTTGTCGCTGAGTTTCAAGACAAATAAAAGCGCCAGCACTAAGCTCACAACAGATTCGATAACAGCTGTGATATATGAATAAGCGGAATTTATAATATCATATGAAATAAACTGCACAACAATATCGGCAAATGCTATTAAAAGATTTACCGTTACAGATGCCACATTTATCAGACCGGCAAAAAACAGAGTTTTCCTGAAATCCTTAAACAGCACCTTATTTGCCGTAAAAAAGAGAATTATTCTTAACAGTGTGATAACAACACCGTTCACGGTGGATACTGTAGAATTATCCGGAAAGAAAGAAGGTATAAGGCCGAGTGCATCAGGCAATATGCAGATAATTGCAGTTAAGAAGCAAAGTAAGCCCCTTTTATTGCTTTCAACCCAAAAGATGTTTGACCTGCTCAGGTTTTCGCCCTCGGCATTTTTAATAAGGTTATCATTGATATAAAAATTATTATCCATCATATCACCCCTTACAAATTTTTTTCATAATTCACATCTGCGTTACTCAATTTCAAATACCTTTTCAAAAGTTACGGGCTCTACTATACCTTTGTATCTCACAGTCATATTATATGTGCCTGCAATAGCATTTTCAGGAACGCAGAAAACAATATTGTATGTTTTTTTATCTCTGCTTTTGAATATCCAGAACTTCAATGCATCAGTTTTAGACATATCACCTGTGTAAATGTCATTTTGTTCTTCATCGCAGGAATTATATATGCATATATCTTCAGTGTCATAAAAGGCAATTCTTTGTTCAAATGGTCTGCCTACATTCTTAACCGTAACATTAATCTCAACCCTGTCCCCCGGCTCATAAACATAAACCTCTGAGGGTATATCGTAGGAAAACTCTAATTTTACCGGTTTATCACCGTAAATAAAGCCTGCAAAGAATAAATATACGGCTATAAAAAATGCTTGTATTTTTAACATATTATATACCTCCTGTTATATTAATTGATTGTTCTGAGGTGTCACCTTTTTACCGCCACATCGGTATCAGCTTTTATTGTTCTCTTATATTCTATCACAAGATATATAAAAAATCAATGTTTTTCTTTTGCAAAAAGCAAATTATATAGTGTCAAAGCATCAAAAAAGCAACGCAAAAAATCTATTAAGAATGATAAGCCTTGCTCGGCGGGAACAACAGCTATAGCTACCGCAAGCAAAAGCGCGTACAAAAAAAGAGACGGAAAGCTCCGCCTCTTTAATGTGTATGAGATTATTCTTCGTCTTTCTTTTCCTTTTTCTCAGGGATGTTATTGAGGGTGTTAACCACAAAAACAATGATAAGTGTAACCACAAAAATTGCAAGCATACCCTTGCCCATATAGGGAAGTGAGCCTAAGAAAGCTTCAAAATCTATTTCAAAATTCATAGTGTTTTTCCTCCTCTTTCCTTTTAGCTGAAGAATGTAAGAATGAGACCGCCGGCGATAACCGAAGCAATCTGACCTGAAACATTAACACCGATTGAGTGCATGAGCAGGAAATTCTGATTATCCTCCTGAAGGCCCATCTTATGAACAACACGGGCAGACATGGGGAATGCTGAGATACCTGCGGCACCGATCATGGGGTTGATCTTCTTCTTTAAGAAAAGATTCATAAACTTTGCAAGCATAACGCCTGCGAAGGTATCGAAGATGAATGCGAAAAGACCAAGACCGATAATGAGAAGTGTGTCGAGAGTGAGGAACTCCTCTGCACGCATACGAGCAGCAATTGTGATGCCCAGGAAAATTGTTACAAGGTTTGCAAGCACCTTCTGTGCTGTTTCTGAAAGTGAATTGAGCACACCGCATTCACGGATAAGGTTACCGAACATAAGGAAGCCGATAAGAGCAACAGCATCGGGAGCCACAAGACCTACAATAACCGTAACAACAATGGGGAAGAGAATCTTTGTGAGCCTTGAGGGCTGCTTACCCTGAGTGTTGTCCATACGGATAAGGCGTTCCTTCTTAGTGGTGCAGAGCTTGATAATGGGCGGCTGTACCAGAGGAACAAGTGCCATATATGAATATGCGGCAACCATTATGGCACCGATATATTTTGAGCCGAGCTCCATTGAAACTGCAATTGCTGTGGGGCCGTCAGCAGCACCGATGATGCCGATTGAAGCCGCGTCGTGAATGTCGAAGCCTAAAAGTGATGCAAGACAAAGTGTGAAGAATATGCCGAACTGTGCCGCCGCACCGAAAAGCATAAGCTTCGGGTTAGTCAGCAATGGCGTGAAGTCTATCATTGCACCGATACCGATAAACAGAATAAGCGGCATAAGCTCACCGAATTCATTATCAATACCCACTCTGAACATAACATCAATTACATGCTTTGCACCTGACTCGGGCAGGTTGATGAGAATAGCACCAAAGCCCATGGGAAGAAGCAGTGAAGGCTCCATTTCCTTGGAAATGGCAAGATAAATAAGCACACCGCCGATAATCCACATTATTACCTGAGGCCAGGTGAGATTAAACAGATTTTCATACAAAACCGCCATTTTTTTACCTCCGTTAATGCACAGATGAAATCTGAATTAATTTCATCCGCAAATTTTGTCAGGATATATTATATATTGAAGGCTGTAAAGTGTCAAGAGAATAAAAAAATTTAACCTTCTGTTAATATAAAATCTCCTCGCCGATTAAGGTTCTGACTGAACCCGACTGACGAGGAGAAATATATGCTGATATTTTATTTATTGTCTCCTGACTGAAGCTTGCTCTTGATTATATCAATGATCTGTCTGAACCAATCCTTCAGAGTCTCAAAGAAGAGCTTGATTTTGCCGAGAATTGTGGTGGGCTCCTCATCAGGCCAGTTTGTGGTGTCATTATTGTCTTTAGTCATAGGCTCCATAAGACCTGTTTCTTTGTTGAAGACCATAAACTGAGTGTATTCAAAGTCGTCAACCGTGAGCTGTCTGTCTGCAGTGGCAACAATGTGCATCAGATTGTTTTCACACAGTGACCAGTTTGAGTGGCTTGAGCCCTTTGTGAACCATGTGTAGTCGGGATAAATGCAGGTTGAAGCGTCAATCTGCTTATCGGGTGAAATGTATTTGCCCTTGCCCTCAACAACACGCTGAACTATATATTCGTCGCTGAGTGTGTTATGTACCTTTGAGGTCGTTGCACCGAAGGATGATCTTGTAACAGAGGCAAACTGGTCAGCAACCGCATCACTTGACTCAATAACGGGAACAATCTGATAACCGTATTTTGAAATGACGCCTACATTAGCACCGCTTTGCTTAATGCTCTTGAAAAGCTCGGGCACATTCTTGCGGACAACCTCGTTATAGTTGTCGAGCTTTGCTATAAGACCTGCATACTGTGTGCGCTTTTCACTGCCCTCAGGGCCGAAAACATGGTGTATGGCATCGTCATAGTCCTCTGTTGTAACTGCAGACCAATAGCTGGGCCATGTGAAGAAGGTTGAAAGAGCAAGTGCAGAGGTCATACCCTCAACAAGCTTGTTATAAAGTATTGCCTCTGTGACACCGATTGCACCGTCAACAATACCGCTGTTAACTGCAAGGTCAACTGTTGATGTGATGAACTCATCTATATCAAGCCAGCCCAGAGCGTCAACATCCTTTAAAAGTCTTGAAACAGCCTTGCCGTCAACACGGAACTTGCCGCTGATGGTTTCACTGAGAATTTCCGCACCGTTTGCAACAGAGCCGTTAAAGCCGATGCCGTGAATATCCTCAAGGCCGTATTTTGCAATGTACGCCATAACAACCGAGGTGCCGAGGCATCTCGTTACAATTGCAACCTTGGGTGCGCCTGTTGCTTTTTTGATATCCTTTATGTAAGCGTTAAATTCATCTGCAATAACAATGGGGTCAAGTCGCCAGTCGTACCAAAAGCGGTAGTCATAAAGGCCGTAATAGCCCTTGCCCTGCTTTGCATCGGTAACGCGGGCATTTGCCATGTAGTCCTTACGCTCCTGCGAAATGCCTGAGCCGTCGGAAACCTCACCGTTTTCGTCAAGACGGCACTTTGCAAAGATTTTTGTAATCTCTGTTTCAAGCGCAGCGTAGAAATTATCCCAATCGTCTCTGAGCAGACCCTCAAGCAGCATAGGCTGCACAACCTTAAGTGCCGATTCCTTTGCCACTTCGCCGTCAATGGAAGTGAGCATGCTCACAATCTTTGAGAAGCGGAAGACCTCGTTGCCCTGGGCATCATAGATTGAGTCGCCGTCACCTGAAATGAGAATAACAGGTATCTGACTCTGCGAATCGCTCCAGTCAGCATATGCAGGGAGTGTCAGGGTAAAAATTAAAACAAGAACCATAAAGAAAGATAAGATTTTTTTCATAAAAATTCCCTCCTGTATGTAATTTTTTCCAACTTGATTACATTACTATAAATTTAATACAATTGCTTTGTGAATGTATTAACCAATTATTAACGAAGGCTTAAAAAATGTTACACTTTTGTAATAATGGCACTCCTTTATTCAGGAGTGCCGTAAGCTTATTTATAGTACATATAAAGTTGACACTTTATCATACCGTTATAGAGCTTTCTTCTCTTATCGGCTTTTCTGCCGAAAAAGACCTCAAAATCCTCACTTGGGCTTATTATGTTGTACGCCCAGCCTCTTTGCTGCGGGAAGCGCTTGCCCATTGTTTTGTAAAGAAGCTCCGCCTGCTGCAGGTCCAGAAGTCTTTCACCGTAAGGAGGATTACATATTACAGTGCCCTTTTCACTTTTAGGTGTGAAATCCTTGATATCCTTCTTTTCAAAGGTGATATATTTGTCTACCCCTGCCCTTGTAGCATTGGCAAGGGCAACCTCAAGAGACCTTTCATCTATATCTGAGCCGTAGCAGACAAACTGTGAATCGGTAAGTGCAAGGCTTCTTGCCCTGTCTCTTTCTTCATTCCACACACTTTCGGGGATTTTTTCCCAGCGTTCTGCAGTGAAGTGTCTGTTTACACCGGGAGCCATATTGTTAACGAGCATAGCACCCTCAATTAATATGGTACCCGAACCGCACATAGGGTCATAAAGTGTATGATAGGGTCTGAGTCGTGCAAGGCAGCAAAGCGAAGCTGCAAGGGTTTCCTTCATAGGTGCACCGTTTGATTCAAGACGGTATCCCCTCTTGTGAAGCCCGTAGCCTGAGGTATCAATAAGAAGGCTCACCTGATTTTTCATAATAGAAAACTGTATCTGATAAAGAGGGCCCGTTTCCTCAAACCAGGATATATTATATTTGCTTTTCAGACGCTCAACAACAGCCTTTTTGATAATAGACTGACAGTCGCTCACGCTGAAAAGAGCAGAGTTTAACGAGTACCCCTTAACGGGAAATGCATCATAAGCACCTATCCACTCCTCCCAGGGAAGAGCCTTTGTGCCCTGAAAAAGCTCCTCAAAGGTCTTAGCCTCAAAGCTGCCCACGAGAATTTGTATTCTTTCGGCATAGCGTGAGCAGATGTTTGCCCTAGCAAGCAGATTTTCGTCACCGCTGAAAAGTACCCTGCCGTTTTCCGACACAACATTTTCGGCACCCAGAGCTTTCATTTCATCGGCAATGAGCTTTTCAAGGCCGAGCAGACACGGAATTACAAAATTTATTTTCATTGCTGATTTACTTTCCTTTCCCAGCATAAAAATTACACCTTATTTACACAGTGCAACACACTTTGATTTTTACACACTGAATTATATATTAATTGTCTGTTATTGTCAAGAAATTAAAAAAACAGCAAAATATAAGCAAATTGCTTTTGTTACAGTGTGTAATTTATTTAATCGTTTTTAATATTTGCTTAATTAAGTGTTAATTTTTAAGACAAAATATTATCATTTGTATATTATCTTGATAAATTTAAACATTATTTATAATG
Organism: Clostridia bacterium; assembly: GCA_017396515.1. Lineage (GTDB taxonomy): Bacteria > Bacillota > Clostridia > Oscillospirales > Acutalibacteraceae > UBA6857. Next base: position 9,979 of record JAFQLV010000069.1, read on the forward strand.
TTAATATTTCATTAATATATCTGTTACATATTATACAAAAAATGCATTTATTATATGTAAAAAATGAAGAGTAAATCATCATATGTTTACGAAATTAAAAATTGAACACATATTAATAATTTGTAACATTAAGATTGTACTCTTAAGAAATAACAGAAAAGAGGTAAGATTATGAAACTCAACGTAACTAATGTTGAATACTTTGGTATTCAAAGAAAAATGGTCGCAGCCATGACTTCAGAATCATGGTATAACATCCCCCATGTTACCTTCGTTTATGAACCTGATATTTCCGGATTTTTCGATGAATATAAAAAGCTTAATGCAGAAAAAAGCGAAGACGAAAAATTCACCTTCAACACTGCTATGCTCAAGGTCATAACTGAAGGTCTCAAAGCCGCACCTCAGATGAACGCACATATCAAATATAACCCTCACACCATCAGAGGCAAAATCACCACTTATGAAAACATTAACATCTCCATGACAATGATTCTGACAAACGGCGAGATGATGACAATAAATCTTCACGATTTTCACAATAAAAACATCAGTGAAATGACAAGATATATCAAGGATGTCCGCCGCAGAATGGAGCAGTCAAACCTAAACGAGGCTATGTACACCGTTTCCTTTAACCGTACGGTTAACACCATTAGGCAAGGCAGAGTCAAAGAGGCTATCCTGCGTATATTCGGTGCAAAGGTTGGTAAATGCAAAATCGACACTCTCAAGGGCAAAGAGAAAAAGGCTTACCATGCTATCCCGGAAACAGAAAGACTTGGCGATAAGGATATCGAGCAGGGCACAATCACCATTTCAAACATCGGCTCACTTGACCTTAATCAGAGAGGTGAAACCGCACTGCTTGAGATTATTCCCCCTCAGGTCTGTGCTATCTGCATGGGTGCAGCTCAGGACAGAGCTGTTGTAAAAACAGATGAAAAGGGCGAAAAATATGTGGGCATCGGCAAAATTCTGCCCATAACAATTGCCTTTGACCACAGAGCACTTGATTTCCAGGATGTTGTGCCCTTCACCAAAAAGCTTGACGAAATCTTCAAGCACCCCGAAATCATCCGCGAATGGGTAGACTGATAGGAAATGCAAAATGCAAAATGCAGAATGCAAAATTGTGGTCGCGACTCCACCACTGACAAACCTTAAGTCTCTTCCCGCGTAGAAGAAGCTCAGAGGCGGTAAGTCTCATCAATCTTAAATTAAAACGGCAGGTCACTTCCAAATCAGAAGTGACCTGCCTTATTCTTTGCCTTGCCTCGCCTGAAAGGTTATTCCCCTGTTAGGGGAAATGTCGCGTAAGCGACAAAAGGGTGCCCGTTTCTGGAAGAAAAGGTGGCAAGGACACATTTATGTGTCCTTGCCGGAGAGGTTATAATCTACATACTCCCCATCTTATATAAACTTCCTTTGCGGGAGAAAAATCACTTATCGACAGAAATCCCCCCGCGACCACAATTTTGCATTTTGCATTTTGCATTTTGC
>JAFQLV010000013.1 GCA_017396515.1 Clostridia bacterium
ATAGTCGTTGAGAGCCGTAGCCATGGGAGCAAGGCAGTTTGTTGTGCATGATGCAGCGGAGATGATTGTATCTTCAGCTGTAATAGTGCCTTCGTTTACGCTGTAAACGATTGTGGGAAGGTCGTTACCTGCGGGAGCTGAAATAACAACTTTCTTTGCACCTGCGTCGATGTGAGCCTGGCTCTTAGCCTTTGAGGTGTAGAAGCCTGTGCATTCGAGAACAACGTCAACACCGATTTCGCCCCAGGGAAGCTCTGCTGCGTTAGCCATAGCATAAATCTTGAGAGTCTTGCCGTCTACTGTGATTGTGCCGGCTTCGTCATCTGCTGAAACTGTGTGAAGGTTCTCACCGAGAACACCACAGTAACCGCCCTGATCTGTGTCGTACTTGAGAAGGTTTGCAAGCATTGAGGGCTTTGTGAGGTCGTTGATAGCAACAACATCATAACCTTCTGCACCGAACATCTGACGGAATGCAAGACGGCCGATACGACCGAAACCGTTAATAGCAACTTTTACTGACATAATTTTTACCTCCAATATTTCATTGAAATTATAAAAAATTCTACCCTAATATAATAGCTGATTTGTTTTTATTTTTCAACCTTTTTAAAAAGATTTTTTCGCCTTATAGGAAAATTTGTTATTCTAAACAAAATCACCAAATTTCATAGCAGAAACTATGCAATACTCACTAAAACTAAGCCTCATTCTGCTCGTCGAGACTAAGATAAAAGCTTGGAATGAACTCCTCAAGAAAAGCCTGCACTTCAGGCATTTCCATTTTTTCAATTGCCTTCTTTGTGCTCTCAAGTGCCTTGCCGAATTCATTGTTGCCTGCATTCTTTTCCTCTATACACTTTATCAGTGCAGAAATCTTATCTGCCGCCTTGACTATTTTCCAAAGGTACTCATCATCTTTTTCAGGGAAAAATGCACTTTCATAATAGTGTCTCATATCCTCAGGCAGCATTGAAAGCAGCTTTTTCCCCGCCTTATCCTCAACCTGTCTGAAGGCCTCACGCATATCCTCACTGTGATATTTCACGGGGGTCGGCATATCTCCCGTAATTATCTCGGTCATATCGTGATAAAGGCCTAAAAATGCAGCCCTTTCTGCGTTGAGCGTTCCGCCGAAGCGTATATTCTTTATCACTGCAAGGGCATGGGCAATAACTGCCACATCGTTGCTGTGCTCGCTTATATTTTCAGAGCTTACATTTCTCATAAGAGCCCAGCGGTTAATATATTTCATTCTCGAGTGCATTGCAAAAAAATGACCCATAGTTAACTTCCTTTCTTTGATATGACATAATCGTCCTTTACTCCCGCGGCAATGGTGAAGGGGTCAGGCGCGGTGCCGTCCCAGACATAAAGATATGCCACACCTGTCTGCTTGCCGTACCATGTTTTGTAGGGATGTATTATATAAAACAGACCTTTGTCAACATATTCTATTCCCTTGGCACCGTTTGAGGCAAACCAGCCGTATATACCCGTGTTTTCATGACGAAGGCCGTCCTGATAAAGAGTGAGCACCTTCTGCACATCTTCGCCCTGCTGACCCTTGAGTGCCTGCTTTTTCGGCTTTATATCGCCGTCAACTATAAACAGGTTATAATCAGGGAATTTATCTTCTTTCAGAGTGGTGTAAACATTGAGCATCCACAAATTAAGCTCAGGGAAATATGTCATAGTCTGCACACCGTAATTTGTGTTGCCTGTATAAACGAAGTATTTGCCGGCGTGCTTTTCGGGGCCTTTGTGGTGTACCTTGCTTTCATTAAGCGGCTGTGCATATTTATCCCACCAGCCGCTGACATCATATTGCAGAAGTATCTGATAGTCATTATCCGTTCTCTCTGTCTGAGGTGTTGTGCCGCAGGAGATTGTAAGATAATGCCCCTTTCCCGATGAAAAGGAAGGTCCGAAGCACATGGCATCGGTGCCTGAAACACCGTAACGCCTTGAATAGGTTCTGCCCCCGTTTTGCACTTTAGCGGAAAAATCCTTCCACACCTCAGGCAGATGAACAGTGCGGACAAGACCGCTTTTTTCGCAATCAAGACACTTTTTATCAAGCTTTGCAACATCTATAATTGCAACATAGAGTGCCTTTTTGCCCACAGGATTAAGGGAAGCATAGACCTTGCCGTCTTTTTCGTTATAGCAAACATCGCCCAGGTGCCCCTCGAAGCCCGTAAGGGTTCCTAAGGCATTGCCCTCAAGGTCACACTTGACAAAGGTGTTTGTGTAGGAATAATAGGCAAAGCCGCCCTGCTTATCAATTGCCATACCCTGGCAGTGCTTGATATCCCATGAGCCGCCGTTGGCAAGAGATAAGGGAAAATAGTCAATAACCGAAAAGCCCTCGAACTCAATAACGGGTGCCGCAGTGGTGGCAGCGGTAGTTTCTTCAGGCTCGGTTGTCGTGGGCTTGGTGGTTGCAGGCTTGGTTGTCGTCGCCTTTTCTGTGGTACGCGGCTGAGTTGTTGCAGTAGTTGTCTGTGTTGTTGCCGCCACAAAGGGTGAGAGCACTCCCCCGTCACCGAAAACACTCAGGCTTATATAGCAGAATGACACCAGAGCCAAAACACATATGAAGCCGAGAGCAAAATTATGAAGCATCTTTTTCATTTACAAAACTCCGGAGTTATAATTTAAAACGGTCGCAGACAGGCAAAACCTGCACCGCGACCGAACCTTATCATATCTTAGTCGATAATGTCGCCTTCCATACCGGGTACACATGAAGCAGCGTTGCTTTCGTCTGTGTCAATATGCATAGCAAGTGCATATGAGGGGCTTACTCTTACAACAACATCACCGAAAACAAGGCTTCAGCCGTCAGTTTCAACCTTAACGGAAACGATCTGCTTGTCTTCAAGGTTATATTTTTCAGCATCAGCAGGTGTCATATGGATGTGACGCTTTGCAATGATAACGCCGTCTTCAAGCTCAACCTCACCCTTGGGGCCTACAAGCTTGCAGCCGTTGCTGCCCTTAAGGTCGCCTGATTCACGGATGGGAGCCTTAACGCCGATTGAGCGTGCATCGCCTGCGCTGAGCTCAACCTGAGTTTCGGGGCGTACAGGGCCGAGAATTGAAACTGCGGGGAAGCTGCCCTTGGGGCCGATTACCTGCACTCTTTCCTCACAAGCGTACTGACCGGGCTGAGAGAGGTCCTTTTTTCTTGTAAGCTCATAGCCTTCACCGAAAAGGATGTCGAGCACTCTGCGGCTGACATGGATATGTCTTGCTGATGTTTCAACTAAAACAGGTCTGTTCATATTATTGTCCTCCAAAAAAATAATATAATAAATTTACAAGGGATATTTTACAACATATTTCAATTAAATTCAACATAGAAATTGAAATTTTCTGTATTTGTGTTAAAATAAATAAAAAGACTCTGTAAAGGAGTGATTAAAATGTTAGAAAAAGAATTTGAAGAGCTTAAAAACGAATGTCTCACCTGCCAAAAATGCGAGCTGTGCTCCGGCAGGCACAATGTGGTTTTCGGTGTGGGAAGCCCCAAGGCAAAAATTATGTTTGTGGGCGAAGGCCCCGGCGAGCAGGAGGATTTACAGGGCGAGCCCTTTGTGGGCAAAAGCGGCCGGCTCCTTGACAAATATCTCTCACTTATTGACCTTTCAAGGGACGCGAACATATATATCGCAAACATTGTCAAGTGCCGCCCGCCCATGAACCGTGACCCGAAGCCTGAGGAGCAGGACATCTGCATAGGCTATCTCCGACAGCAGGTCAGGCTCATAAAGCCGCGAATTATCGTGTGTCTCGGCAGAATAGCGGCACAAAGGCTCATTTCACCTGATTTTCGTGTGACGGCACAGCACGGTGAGTTCACCGAAAAAGGCGGCATACTCTTTATGGGCACCTTTCACCCCTCGGCACTGCTGAGAAATGAAAGCAACAAGCCTCTTGCCCTTGAGGATTTTCAAAAGCTCAGAGAGAAGATAAAAGAGGAAAAGCTTATATGACAACGAAACAGGGAGCAGTCTTGCCCCCTGTTGTGTTTTTAATAATGTGCCACACCGCAATCGCAGACGGCGTTTTTCTTGAAGAGCTTCTGGAAGAAGAGAATGAAATTGAAGAAAAATTTTTTTATGCCGGATGCGTGGCAGTTGCAGCCACATTCGTCGGCTTTGTCATAGCCGCAAGAGGTGCACTTTGAGCCGTCAAAGGTGTGGCTATGTTCAACAAGCGCATAATAACTCAAATGTTCTGTCACAAACGTAGCATAATCGCCCTCAACCTTTGCACTCACGGATTCAATCGTACCATCTTCCTTATACCAATAAACCATGATATTATTTCTGTCATAACCTACTGGTATAGGTATCATAACTTTAATTTTTCCATTTGGTTGTGCTTCCTTGCCACCTTTATAAAGAGTAATATTATAAAGTTTATATTGCTCTGACAATCCATTCAATACTTTATCAGCTTCTATAGCAACTTGATTATTTTCAGCAACAATATATGAATGCAAAACATATTCGGGTGACAACTCTGTTTCAGGATTTACAACAACTCCGTTTGATGTATAAGCATCATCATCATTAAGAGGTGGATAAATCACAATCAACGGTGCATTATAACTCTTTGAAAAATCGTCTGCTTGAGCAACAATATTCTGAGCATCATTGAATGCAAACATCATTTCAATTACTTTTCCTGTAGGAAGAATATTCCAAAGAACAGACTCTGCCAAAGATATTCCAAATTCAAGATTAATTGCATCTGTTACAATTTTAACAATATCCAAATCAAGTTTTTTCATCGCTTCTGTAAACTCTGCAACATTAAGATTAATATTTTTATATGATATGTTTTTCGAAAGAGACGAAGCATATGTTTGCACTACTTGTATTAATCCAGATTCAATTAAATCTTTAACAATACTTTTGCTCAAATCTTTTATCAAAGCACTTTTTTCAGACATTCCTATACTTGCAGAAACTGTTGAAAGTGCAACATTGGTTGTATATTCAATCATATTAACAAGATATGCCAATTCATTTTCACTGCAATTATTCGTAATTACTACATATCCGTTTTGAGGAATTTCTAATTGAACATGGGTATGTTTAGATATAGAATCACCTGTATAATAATACTTGTCACCAAAAAGCTTACCTAAGTCATAAATTGAGTAACCCAACTCAGCTATATTTTCAGTTAATGTTGTTTTGTATTCTTTATACGGTTCTAAAATTTCAAAGTCGTGAATTTCACCAATTGAATTGTAAGAAACCGCAACACCATAGTGATGCTTTGAATTATATGCATTCATATTCACATAATAGTAACCGTTTTGTTGGGTATAGTTAAAGTAGTCAATACACAAACCGTTGTAATTATAAAAATTTGTTTGTCTGCCTTTTTGATATTCTTTTGAGGGCACATTATTGAAATAATATACATTCATTTTTGGGGTTGCAGTCAAAAGTACTGTAATATAAGCACCCGTCTCAGAATCACTTATAGTGAGGTTTGTAACACCCTCTTTTTTTGCTTTTAACTCTAATGTAAAATAAGCGCCCTCACTATTAGTGTTTGAATTTGAAAAGACGACATCAAAAATACCCGGGTTGTCAAAAGATAAGTTAAAAGTTTTTTCCTCATAAGTTTGTTTTCCATTTTTATAGAGAGCAACCCACAAAGGCAAAATTTCATCAACAGGAATTGAATTAGAGGAATTTACTGATTCAACTTCAAGATAGCAATCTTCACCTTTTACTGTAACAGTACAACTTTCCGTAGTTCCGTCGGAAGCCGTGGCGGTAAGTGTAACTGTTCCAAGTTTTAATGCCTTTACATCTAATGTTAAAACATGATAGCCCTTTTCTCTATAATAGAAGCCACCGCTATCTGTGATTTTTAGAATACTCTCATCGCTACAAGACCACTCAACATCTTCATAGGTCAAATTGTCAGAATACATTTTTGCGGATAATCCCGAGATTTTAAAATTGTTTTCATCATGTAATAACATTGATGAACCTGTGTAAATATAATAATTGTTGCCGTTATCAAAAACAATTTCCGTCTCTTGGTCTTCCGGCTCATCAGTACTAGTTGAATTATAATGAATATTAGGACTTCCATATATTTTTTTGTCTCCTATCATTTTTTCCCAATCTTCTTGTGTGCCTGCATAAAATATATCAGAAAAATTATAGCAACCATCAAATGCATTTCCACCTATTTCAACAACTGTTTTTGGAATATACATTGTTGTCAAATTATTACAATATTGAAAAGCATTACCACTAAGCTCTTTCACCCCTTCTTCTAATATGACATCCGTTATTTGATGATAACCTGAGAGGCATGAGCTTACTTGTTTTATTTCTTTAGGTATTACTATTTTTCCTGCTACTAATTCATTACAAATGTAAAATTGTTCTGCAAAATACGTTGGACGATCTGGACCATAATTTGAAGAAATATTATACCATTCAGTCAATGTGCCCGAAAAATATACACTTTTTACACCAAAACATTCTCTAAACGCATATGTTCCCATTCTTTTTACGCTATTGGGAATATGGATAATTTCCAAGTTTTCGCATCCTTTAAAAGCAAAACCTCCTATTTCTGTAACCCCGTAAGGAATATAAATTTTTGTTAAACTTGTCATATCTGAAAAAGCGTAAGGCGTTATATAAGTAGTTCCTGAACTTATTGTAATACTAATATTTTCTGTCGGCTCGCCTTTATAGCAATAGCAAATATCGTTAATGTACACTACGCCGTCAGGTTGAGAATTGTACCATTTTGTATGCAAAAATGCGCCTTCCCTAATTTTTCTCACACTAGTTGGTATATAAATATTTTCCAAATAATAAAAACTCATGAACGCATATGCACTAATAGATGTTACTCCATCTTCGACAATTAAACTTTTAACATTATAGTTTAAATCCTTCCAAGGAGTTTCATATCTTGAAGTATAATTAGTCATTTCACCATTACCGCTTATAAACAGTGTATCACCATCGCGATGCCAAGTTAAGTTTTCTCCACACTTCCCGCTATTTGCTCTCGCTTTACCACCAAAGCAGTTACTAAAATTAAATTCTGGCCACTCCAACCCTACAAGCCCTTGTAGCGGTGCACTTGTCAAGCATATAACCACAACAAGCAGAGAACATAAGATTTTTTTCATTGTCTTTCCCATTTTGTTTTTACCTCCAAATATAAAAAGTGCGTCTGCAAATGAGACGCACTGCAAAAATGGTTCTCATTTGCTACCACACAAAATTAACAGTTTACTTCAACCGAAATATAGTTAATCAGAGAAATCCATCAATGCCGATAGTTTTCCCGGTTAAAGTAATATTAAACTGTAATTTATGTGGTGATTTTAGTTTACCACCATTCTCCCAAAAAATCAACCTTTTCTCAAACAAATAACATAAAAGATAAAAGGACACAGCTTGCACCGTGTCCTCATAAGTATATTTCCTTTCGGCGGGTCAAAGCTCACCACCGCCACAGGTTGGGTCGCGTACCCAAAACAGCCTTAAGCTGCTTTTTTCTCTTTCTTGGGCAGCTTTGTCTTTGCCCAGTCGATACCTTTTTCGATAAAGGGATAAACCAGCTTGACGATAAGCACACCGATAAGAGCGTAAATGATGCCAACAACTGTGCCGGCAATAACATCTGTGCAGTAGTGAACCTCAACATAAATTCTTGAAAAGCCCATAAGTGCGGCAAGAATTGTTGTGGGGATGCCTATCTTTCTGTCGTACCAGAGAACTGCAATAGCCGCTGCAAAGGCTGATGATGTGTGGCCTGAGGGGAATGAGTAGCTTGTGAGCTTGTCAACAAAATTCGGGAACTCGTAGGTTTCAACCCATTTTGCGGCAAATTCGGGGTACTTCTCAATGAGAGCCGTAACTCTCTCAACAAAGTAGTCAAATCTTGCACCCTTGCCTGCTTCAAGGAAAACATCCTTGTCAGCCATAAGGCCCTCAAGGTCAAAGATATAGAAGGGTCTTACTCTTGCAAAGAGGTCCTTGAGCACCACATTGTTAAGAAGTGTCATAACAAGCAGTGAAATAAGAACTGTAAGACCTGCCTTGCGGTACTTCTTTGTGCAAAGAAGTATAAGACCAAGTGCAATAAAGATAATGCCTTCATCGCCCAGTGTGGTAATTACTACCATAATTGCGGTTAAAATTGAATTCTGAATGCTCTGAACCCACTCAAACACGCTGAGGTCGAAATTTAAAAATGCATCAAAAAATTCCATTTTTAATCCTTCTTTCTTTCATTTTTATCTATCAAAAAGTTACCTGTCAGTAACCGATGACCTTTATTCAATTATATTTATATGCTTTTAAATTCTATGTCAAACTGCCCTTTTTCTATAGTGAGAACACAGTATTTTCTCTCACACAAGGCACCCGGATTAATTGCACATATGCCCGTAACAGGGTCGTTATACATATTCGCCTTATGGGTGTGGCCGTAAAGTGCTATGTTTGCCCTGACACCTTCGGCTTTTTTGAGAAGTGATGTCAATGTATATCTCACATCAAATATATGTCCGTGGCATGCCATGATTGTAACACCGTCTATGTGCTTATAGGCTTCAGTTTCAAATGAAGAATAAAAATCGTTGTTGCCCTTGACGGCAATAAAGCTTCTCTCGGGGAACATTTCAGTGAGTCTTTGCATATCTCTTGCACCGTCACCTAAAAAGAAAACCACCGGGCAATCCTTTTCAATTGTGAGCATCTCAATAGCGGCATTAAGTGCTCCGTGACTGTCTGAAAAGACCAGTGCTTTCATTCATATTTCACTCCCCGCAAGCATAATATTATACAGCTAATATTATCACAAGTCAGGTGGTTTTTCAATGGGAAATGAAATAAATCTTTCTAAAGAACAAATAAATTCACTTTTAGGCAGTCTCTCAGGCGGTACCCGTGACAGTGAGACACTAAAAAAAAGTCTCACACCCGGCCAGCAGGAGCAGCTGCAAAAAGTTATGTCTGACCCTGAGAAAATCAAAGCCGTATTGACCTCGCCCGAAGCAAAAAAATTGCTTGAAATGCTCAGAAAGAAAAGGGAGTAAGCTATGGATTTAGGCTCACTGAATATTGATAACCTTGAAAATATAATAAATTCACTGAGCCAAAGTGATATGGAACAGCTCTCTGACCTTGCACAGACCTTTATGGGTACCCCGGGTGAGGACAAAAAGGAAAGCTCGGGCAATCAGAATCAGCCGCAGCAGGATTTTGATTTTGACCCGGCTATGCTGACAAAAATTATGAAGCTTATGTCTAAGCTTTCCGCACAAAGAGATGACAGACGGTGCGAGCTTCTCAGGGCACTGAAGCCTCTGCTATCACCTGAAAAGCAGAAAAAAACCGACGAAGCCATAAATATGCTGAAAATTTTATCCCTGCTGCCTCTCATTGACGAACTGAAAGGGTGACGCAATGGTTGATTTTTACGGCAGAGTACCCGACAAAAAGCCTGCCTCAGGCACAAATGAAGACTCGGCACTGATAATAGCACTGTTGCTGCTTTTAAAAAGTGAGCACTGTGACCAAATGCTGCTTTTTGCCCTTCTTTACATTCTCACTTGACAAACTGTGCCCTGTCAGCTATGATTATGTCATAACAAAAGGGAGGCAACAAAAATGAAGCACACATATAAAACAAAGGGTGTTTGTGCCCAGCTCATAACCTTTGACCTTGAAGACGGCATAGTTTCAAACATCAAATTTCTCGGTGGCTGCTCAGGCAACACTCAGGGCGTGGCAACACTTGCTGATGGCATGAAGGCTGAGGAGCTCGTTGCAAAGCTTTCGGGCATCCGTTGCGGCTTTAAGGGCACTTCCTGCCCCGACCAGCTTGCTAAGGCCGTTGCGAGCAAGATGTAAGCAATTATGAATGAGGAATTATGAATTATGAATTATGAATTGCGACTGAAATTCTGCTAAAGGATAATAGCTACACGCAGAGATAATGAAGCGTCAGCTTCATTTCATGACCATCAGGTCATTTCATGCACTCAGTGCATTTCATGCCGTCAGGCATTTCATCAAAACAGCAACCCGACAGAGCAATCTGCCGGGTTTTGTTGTATGTATTTATCAATAGTGTGCCGCACCGCAAGCGCAGACTGCATTTTTCTTAAAGAGCTTCTGGAAGAAGAGAATAATTTTGAAGAAGAAGGCTTTTATACCGCCTGCATGACAGTTGCAGGAGCAAGGCTCGGCAGGCTTTTCAAAAGTATAACCACAGCCGTAGTCGCATTTGTAGTCGCCGTTGGTGTCTTTGTGAGGCAGCTTATCAACACGGTCTGCCTCGTAAGCATCACCGCACTCGCAGGTGTAAACTGTGTAGCCGTATGTTGTGCAGGTGGGTGCATAGACCTTTGTCTTATAGTCGTGCTTGTGATTTAAATTATTGATATCATTAATTTTTAATGCAGGGCGAACACCGAACTCAAGTCCATCTACCCAAAAACAGTTCGTATAGCCGGAATCTTCAATATACCAATTTTTAGCTGTATCAATACCCGGAGTACGAAGATGCCAAGGAGATCTTTGGTCATAGCCGTAAGCCGGACCGGCATCATAGACTCCCTGACACTCAGCATAATCGCTGCTTTGTGCAATTAGATTTACATGACTAACGAAACCAAAATCGCTGTTTTGTGTATCTTCATAAGACAGCAGAAATATTTTGTCTTTTGTTTCATTTCTGCTTTCTGCAGGTTCTCCAGAACATACAACATCGTTATTAAGGGTAGTAATGGAGATTTCTTTCTTTTCATTATCCGTAAAAGCCGTATTATAGAAATCATCATTGAGCCATTTTCTTATTGAGCTTGTTTCGTAATCATTTGCATAGTTTTCATAATCAGGGTCGTTGAAACAGATGTATGCACCGTCATCAGCTGTTTTAAAATAAGATGTGTTGCTGAAAGCCTGTGTGTCAATAATCGTTTCACACAACACAAAACCTGTTTCAGGGTCAAGAACACGCCACTCAATAGGCTCAAACTTAAACCAATAGGTCATGTTGACAAAATAACCGTTATCATCTTGTCTTGTAAAACCACCATTTCTGTATTCTATAAATTTAACACCGCGATATTTATTGCCGCCATATTCTACATCGATATATCTCATCCAAGACATTTGCATTACCGCCCCATCGAGATCCCAATAATAGTCATAGCTTGTCCAGTTTTCCCACGCAGGTGCAAGTGCACCAAGCTCAGCTATCAAGGCAAAATCTTTGACCTCACTCTGCGGATATGAGCCGAACTGAATAATGTCGCCCACCTTATATTTACCACCCTCAGCATAAGCCATAGGCACTGTGCAGGCTATCATAATAACCGCTAACACCAGACTTAGTAACTTTTTTGATTTCATAAGAAAACCTCCTAATTTCTTTTGTGTAACAAAATGTAACATAATTATTGTAACAAACTGTTACAATAAAGTCAAGGGGTGTTTGTTATGAAAGGGCTGAAAATTGTAAGAAAATCACGAAATCTGAACCAACAAAAGGTTGCTATGGATTTAAACATTTCACGTGAAGCTCTTTCTCACTATGAAAACGGCAAACGGGAACCAAGCCTCGATATGCTCAATAAATTATCAAAATATTTTAATGTTTCAATCGACTACCTCATTAACGGTGAAGAATTTAAAAAGCAGTAACATCAACTTTACACTGATGCTACTGCTTTTAGTTTTTATCAATTATTCTTGACGGACCGTCGGGGACGCCGGTCCCTACGCATTTACTCTGCGGAAAGACACTCCCCTTCTCGGCAGAGTACGACGCAATTCATAATTCATAATTCATACTTCATAATTAATCAATATAAAGGTCTCTTATGCCCTCAAGGGCTCTGATTGCGGATATTGTCATGCTCAGGCTTTCCTCGTCCTTTGGCATAACAACTGCCTTCATAACAATTGAGTCGCTCTTGCGCTTGGTGGAGGCACTGTCGGCATAAAGCACCTCAAGGGTGTGCAGGTTGCCGCCGTACCGCTTGATGATTGCACCGATTTCAGCCGCCTGACGGGAAAGATTGTCAGCCTCAATATATATGTTTCTTGAGGGATTGCCCTTGGCAACAACACGCTTGAGAGTGTTAAGAGTTATGTAAATAACCAATGTGGTTACAAGTGCGCCCACATAATAGCCTGCACCTACGGCAAGACCTATGCAGCTGACCGCCCAGAGAGATGCGGCTGTTGTCAGGCCCTTAACACTGAAGCCCTCACGCAGAATTGTGCCTGCACCGAGGAAACCGATGCCGCTGATAACCTGTGCACCGAGTCTTGTGGGGTCAACATTTACAAGTCCCTGATACTCCAAAAAAACATATTTCGATGTCATCATAACAAGGGTTGAGCCTACGGCAACAAGAATGTGAGTTCTGAAGCCTGCAGGTCTGTGGGAATGCTCTCTCTCATAGCCGATAACACCGCTGAATATAACGGCAAGCACCATTTTTATCACGGCATCAAGGGCATACTGCACGGAATCAACGGAATATAGCCCGATTAAAAAATCTTTTATCGCTTCCATGCCATCATCTCCTTTTATCATTATAACCAATATATTATATCACTTCTCTTGCAAAAAAGCAAATTTATTTTAATGTTTCTTACTTTTATCATTTTTGCTTGATTATAAAGAATAACTGTTGTATAATAATAGTGTATATTCAGGAGCTGTGTATTTGTGATTTCTTAATTAATTCATAATTCATAATTCCTAATTCATAATTAATCGAAGGGAATGATACTATGGCAGCAACAAAAGTTAAACTCTATATCGCAGGTGTGGAATATTCCATTATAACCGAAGACGATGTTAAATATGTTCAGGAGCTCGGCAGAGACCTTGACAGAACCATAACCAAAATTATGAAGGAAAGCCCACGACTTTCCACAACTCAGGCTGCAGTGCTTTCAGCTCTCAACTACGCTGATGAATGTAAGAAGGCTTCTGACTCTGCCGACCGTCTGCGTGAGCAGATCAAGGATTATCTTGACGATGCCTCAAATGCAAAGAGCAAGGCTGACTGGGCAAGACACGAGCTTGAAGAAGCAAAAAGACAGCTTGAAAGCCTCATTATTGAAAACGGCAGACTTAAAGCAGAGCTCGGCGCCGTTCTTGGCAATGTTGCCCCTGCTTCAAATATCAAGCCTATGAAGAAAAAGCCCGATGGCAATGCATAAGCCTGAAATACTTGCCCCGGCAGGCTCTTTCGATGCACTTGTTGCAGGAGTACGCTCAGGAGCAAATGCAGTTTATCTCGGCACCGGCAGCTTCAATGCCAGAATGAAAGCCGACAACTTTTCGGGCGAAGATCTGAAAAAAGCCATTGACTATTGCCATGCAAGAGGCGTGAAGGTTCATATAACAATGAACACTCTTTTGCAGGACAGCGAGCTTTTGCAGGCTCTTGAAGTGGTAAAAGCAATTGCTTGTCTGGGCGCAGATGCAGTCATATTGCAGGATTTAGGTCTTGCTTCACTTATTAAAGAGTGCGCTCCCTCACTTGAAAGACACGCCTCAACCCAAATGTCTGTGGGTACCCCCTCAGGTGTGGCCTTGCTGGAAAACCTCGGCTACCAAAGAGCAGTGCTTCCGAGGGAGCTGTCGAAAACTGAGATAAAAGAAATAAAGAACTCTTCTGACATTGAAATTGAGATTTTTGTTCACGGCGCTCTTTGTATGTGCGTATCGGGTCAGTGCTATATGAGCAGCATTTTCGGTGGCAGAAGCGGCAACAGAGGTCTGTGTGCACAGCCCTGCCGACTCCCATTTGCAGTGGCAGGCGGCACAGGTCACGACCTGAGCCTTAAGGATTTATCTCTGACAGAATGTGCAGACGATATTCTCGGCATAGGCGTTGACTCACTTAAAATTGAGGGCAGAATGAAGCGCCCCGAATATGTGAGTGCTGCCGTAAGAAGCGTGAAGGCTTCACTCGAGGGCGAGCTAAGTGAGGAGCTGACAGAAAAGCTCCGAGCAGTTTTCTCCCGTTCAGGCTTCACTAAGGGATATTTTGAAAGCACCCTGGGCAGGGATATGTTCGGCATAAGACAAAAGGAGGATGTAACTGCCTCCACCAATAAGGTGCTCACTGAGCTGTCAAGGGCTTATGAAAAAGAAGTCCCCCTCATACCCACAGAGTTTTATCTCAGCATTATCGAGGGTGAAAAGATTTCTCTTTCAGCTTCGGCAATGGGCAAAACTGTTTTTGTTGAGGACGAAGCCATACCCGAAAAGGCACTGAACAAGCCCCTGACAAAAGAAGGACTCACTGAGAGAATAAGCAAATGCGGCGGCACACAGTTCTACGCCGAAAAAATAGAAATTGACCTTGATGATGGTCTTATAGTGCCTGCAAGCGTTATAAATAATCTGAGAAGGCAAGCTCTCATAGAGCTTGAAAAGAAGCTTACGAGTGTAAAGGTGAACAGCTTTACATATAAAGAAATAAAAATCACTCCCCACGAAGCAAATAAGGAAATGAAATTCCATGTCCGGGTGGCTAAAAAGGAGCAGATTCCGAGAAACCTTAAAAATGTTGAAAACTTATATTTACCCCTGAATATTGATGAAAATTCGGTGGAAAGCCTTAAAAACTCAGGTGTTAACATAGGTGTTGAGGTGCCCAGAGGCCTTTTCGGCAATGAAAAGGCTGTGGAAAAGCTGCTTCTCAGAGCCAAAGCTATGGGAATAAATATGGCTTACTGCTCAACCTTGGACGGTTTAGCCATTGCAAAAAGCCTCGGCTTTGACATTCACACAGGCTTTTCAATGAATGTGTCAAACAGCCTTTCCGTTGAGGCTTTAGAGAAGCTTGGTGTAAAGTCATTGACCTTGTCACCAGAGCTCACCCTGAAGAAGCTTACGGCAATGGGCGGCAGAGTACCCAGAGGAATAATCGGCTTTGGCAGACTGCCCCTGATGCTGACAAGGAACTGCCCCATAAAGAACGGCAAAACCTGCAGTGAATGTAAGGGCAGCTCATATCTTACAGACAGACTCGGCAAAAAATTTCCGGTTATGTGCAATATGGGCTTTAGCGAAATTCTCAACTCGGCACCGGTCTATATGGCCGATCGCCTTGACGAAATTGAGAATATGGATTTCATCACCTTCTATTTCACAAAAGAAAAACAGGAGCTTTGCGAAGCCGTTCTTGATGCGTACCGCAAAGGTGCATCGCTCAGAGAAGGCTCCGCTTACACAAGAGGATTATATTACAGAGGTGCGGAATAATCCGCATCGGAGAGGAAGAAAACACTATGCCAAAAAGACAGGACTATTTATCATGGGATGAATACTTTATGGGAGTTGCCATGCTTTCATCCTACAGAAGCAAAGACCCCAACACTCAGGTAGGTGCCTGCATCGTCAACGACAATAACAGGATTATGTCAATGGGCTACAACGGTTTCCCCACGGGCTGCAATGACGATGAGTTTCCTTGGGAAAGAGACGGGGATGCCTATGAGACAAAATATCCCTATGTGTGCCATGCTGAGCTTAATGCCATCCTCAACTGCAGAGGTGTAAATCTTGAGGGCTGCAGAATTTATGTTGCACTTTTCCCCTGCAACGAATGTGCAAAGGCTATTATTCAAAGCGGTATAAAAGAGGTTGTTTATCTCTCTGATAAATATGCAAACACTATGGGTACGCGTGCTTCAAAGCGTATGTTCACCGCTGCAGGCGTTAAAATGACAAAGCTCGAGCCGAAGAAGGCATCGGTGCTCATTGACTTTGATGAGAAGAAAATTTAATCAAAGCAGCAAGCCTTGATAAAATGCAAAATTCAAAATTCAAAATGCAAAATTGCGGTCGCGGGCACATTTCTGCCGATAAATAATCTTCTCCCGCAAAGTGAGTTGAGATAAAATACCAACTCACAAGATTATAAAAAATAAGGCAGGTCACTACCGATTTGGAAGTGACCTGCCGTTTGTTTTAAGATTGATAAGATTTGCCGTTTCTGAGCTTTATCTACGCGGAAAGAGTCTTAAGGTTAGTCAGTGGTAAAATCGCGACCACAATTTTGCATTTTGAATTTTGCATTTTGCATTAAAAAAGCGACTCCTCAGAGTCGCTTTTTATTATTCTTCGTCTTCGATTTCTTCTTCTTCAATTTCGAACTCGAGAATTTCTGCACAAGCAGGACATTCTACCTTGCCGTCATCGTCGATGTCATCAAAATCGATGCAGATTTCTGCGCCGCAAGCGGGACAAACAGCTTCGATGCAATCATCGTCGCAGCAGTCACAGTCATCGTCACAGCAATCGCAGTCACAATCGTCATAATCATAAACGAATTCTTCAACCTCGCCGAGAGCTTCGTCGATTTCTTCGATATACTCCTCAAGCTCGTCAAGATCGTCATCGATATCCTCGATATCTTCTTCGAGATCGCTTATCTCTGAAGCCATTTCATCAAGAGCGTCAACGATAGCAGCAAAGAGCTTGCCTTCCTTTGAATCGTCATCGATGTCAAGGCCTTCCATAAGTCCTCTTAAATATGCAACTTTCTCTGATACTGACATTATGTCCACATCCTTTTCTAAAGTGTTGTTAATAGTTTGGGGTTAGCTTATGCTCTGCCCATATACTCGCCTGTTCTTGTGTCGATCTGAATCATTTCGCCCTCGTCGATGAAAAGGGGAACCTTAACCTCAGCGCCTGTTTCAAGTGTAGCGGGCTTGGTTGTGTTTGTAGCTGTGTCACCCTTGAAGCCGGGGTCTGTCTTTGTTACCTGAAGCTCAACAAAGTTGGGAGGCTCAACGCCGAAAACATTGCCCTTGTAGGAAAGAATCTTACAAACCATGTTTTCCTTAACAAACTTGAAGTTGTCTGAAAGTTCGCTTTCGTTAATGGGGATAAGCTCATAGCTTTCGGGATCCATGAAATAGTAAAGACCGCCGTCGCTGTAGGAGTATTCCATATCCTTTCTCTCAACAAAAGCTGTGGGGAACTTTTCACTGGGGTTGAAAGTACGCTCAACAACTGAACCTGTGATAACATTTCTTACCTTTGCACGAACAAAGGCTGCACCCTTACCGGGCTTAACGTGCTGGAATTCAATGATCTGAAGAACATTGCCGTCCATTTCAAATGTGACGCCATTTCTGAAATCGCCTGCTGATACCATATTAGTATTCCTCCGAAATTTTAATTTACTTTGTTATTCTATAACAAATTCAAGCATTTTTCAAGTCTTTTTTGAAAATACAGGGAATTTACTGAAATTAATAATGCAAATTCTTACAATTTTCATAATTTATAGCAGTTTCTCTTTTGTTTTATGCAAGTCTATGATACAATTCTATTGTTAAAGGAACTTAAAACTTAAGGATGTGATTACAATAAAAAAGCTTATTTGTGTTTTAGCCTTTCTGTCGGTACTGCTTACATTCTGTGCTTGCACAAAGGAAGACTCCCCGCATATAACCGCTGCGCCTGAGGAAACAACCACAACAAAATCTCTTACGGTGAGAGTGACCTTCCCCGAGGGTCTGACCCTTGTGCAGATTGCAGAAAAATTAGAGGAAAGCGAAGTCTGCAATGCCTCACGCTTTATAGCGTTGACAAACGATATGACTTATATTCAGACACTCCCCTACTCTTTTATAAATGAAATTGAAAACAGACAGGAAAGGGCATTTATCCTTGAGGGATATATCTTCCCCGACACCTATGAGTTTTATCGCGGTGAAAGCGAAGAAAAAGCTCTCTCCCGCTTTCTTGACAACACAGAACGAAAGCTGACGGCAGAGTACAGACAAAGAGCCGCAGAGCTTGGCTACAGCCTTGATGAAATTATCACTCTTGCCTCAATTGTGCAGGAGGAGTCTTACACCAATGACAGTGTTAAAAATGTCTCAAGCGTCCTTCACAACAGGCTTCGCAGCCCCTCTTTTCCGCGCCTTCAGTGTGATGTTACCATTCACTATGTCAACGATTATATCACCGACTCGAAATTTCTCAGTGCCACTGACGGCTATGCCGAAAAATACAACACCTACAAGTGTGAGGGCTTGCCCGTCGGTGCAATTTGCAACCCGGGCCTCGCTTCAATTGAGGCTGCCCTTTACCCTGCCGAGACGGATTATTACTACTTTGTAACAGACAGCGATTGGGATTATTATTATGCCTCGACCTATGCAGAGCACAAGAAAAACTGCAATGCAGTGGGACTTGCGGGTTAATTATGAATTATGAATGAGGAATTATGAATGATAACTGCTATGAATATTTCTGCCACAAAGGCTATATGCTCGTGGAAATATCCTGAGCCATATGATGTTTATAATTATGTGTCTTTTGACGAGGCGGTGAAAAACAATTCGCCTTTACTTAAAGACGAAAACAAAGATAATTACATCTGCTTTTGGGATAATGAAACCCTCTCGGCATATATTAACATCTATAAAAAGGATGAAAATGTTTTTCTCGGTATAGGTCTTTCACCTGATTTATGCAGCAAAGGATTTGGTGAAGCTTATTTAAGACAAGGCATTGAAACAGCTAAAAGCCGTTATCCCAAAAGTGAAATATGGGTAGAAGTACGCTCTTGGAACAAGAGGGCAATTAAATGCTATGAGAGCTGCGGATTTAAAGAAGAGTATAGAAAAATTATTAAAGACCGATTCGGAAATGATGCGGAATTTGTTTTTATGAGATGGGAGAAAAAATGAATAAGGTAATCGTAATCGGATGTCCCGGTTCAGGCAAAACAACCTTTGCAGAAAAACTGAATAAATGCACAGGATTACCATTATATTATCTCGATGCAATATGGCACAAGCCCGACAAAACTCACATTCCCAGAGAAGCTTTTGATGAAAGAATATCAGAAATATTTGCTACTCCCCAATGGATAATTGACGGAAATTACAAAAGAACAATCGAAGTAAGGCTTCAGCACTGCGACACCGTTTTTCTTTTTGATTTGCCTACAGACATATGTTTGCACGGTGCAACAGGAAGAATCGGAAAAACTCGTTACGACCTACCTTGGTTAGAAACAGAATTAGACCCTGAATTCAAAGTGTTTATAGAAACCTTCCCCGAAGATACCTTGCCTTATATATATGAATTGCTTGATAGATATAAAGAGGGAAAACAAGTTGTAATCTTCAAGTCAAGAGAAGAAGCGGACGAATATATAAACAAAATGAGGTGCAAAAATGAAGATAATTGTTTTTAAAGAAAAATATCGTGATGACCTTATTTTTATGATTCTTGAAGCCAAAAATGCCCTCGGCAGAGTGCCGGGACTTAACGAAGATTTGCTTGATATTAAAAAGAATTATTTTGATAAAGGTGATATGTTCTGGATTGCTCTTGATGATAATGACAGAGTTATAGGCAGTGTGGGTTATAATTCCACTGAGAACAGCGATGATGTTTTGCTTCACAGGCTTTTTGTAAAGTATAGCCTAAAACATCAGGGTATAGGTACTGCACTTTTGAAAACTGCAGAAGAACATCTGAAAGCTATAGGCAAAAAGACTGTCATTGTGCATCTCGGTAACAAAGAGCATTTTTATGAAAGCTGGCAGTTTTATCCGAAACACGGTTATAAAGAGTTTGAACCGGACTATATGAGAAAAGTGCTATAAATAATGTTTTTAAATTACCGTAATAAAGGTTTTGGTACAGCCCTTATGAATTCTGCCAAAGATTGGGCAAAAGAGCAAGGTTGCAGTTTTATAAATCTTGATGTTCTCACAAACAACCCAAAGGCTATATCATTATATGAAAGACTTGGCTTTACACCCAAGGCACAGGAAATGTATTGTAAATTTTAATCCCTATATTGAAACAAATTAACCGCCCGAAAAAATTCGGACGGTTATTTTTTTTATTATTGCAGGGCTCTGCCCCGCACCCCGCAAGCTTTTATAAAAGCTTGACCAAAATTTTGCTGCTTTTATCCGAACAAATTCACACTCATATATCTTTCGCCGCTGTCGGGGAGCAGGACAACTATCTTCTTGCCCTCATTTTCGGGTCTATGTGCAATTTCTGTTGCCGCTTTTAATGCCGCACCTGAAGAAATGCCCACAAGCAGTCCCTCTGTTTCAGCAAATGCCCTGCATGCTCTGAAAGCATCGGCAGTGCGTACCGTAACAACCTCATCAACCACACTCATGTCGAGATTATCAGGAATAAAGTTGGCACCTATTCCCTGAATACCGTGAGGCCCTGCTTTACCCTTTGTGATAAGAGGCGAATCAAAAGGCTCAATGCCTATAACCTTTATAGTGGGATTTTTCTCCTTGAGATATCTGCCCGTACCGCTGAGAGTGCCGCCGGTGCCTATTGAGGCGACAAAAATGTCAACCTCGCCATTCATATCATCCCATATTTCGGGGCCCGTAGTGAGTGTATGCGCTTCAGGGTTATCCGGGTTATCAAACTGTGAGGGTATGAAGGAATTGGGAGTTTTATCACACAGCTCTTTAGCCTTTTCAATTGAGCCGAGCATACCCTTTGCGCCCTCTGTCAGCACTATATCAGCACCGTAGGCCTTCAGAAGCTTCTGCCTTTCCACGCTCATGGTGTCGGGCATAACAAGCACAGCCTTATAGCCAAGGGACACTGCCGCAGCGGCAAGACCTATACCCGTGTTGCCGCTTGTGGGCTCAATTATTGTTGCACCCTCAGTGATAAGACCCTTAGCTCTTGCCTTTTCAAGCATATTAACAGCCACCCTGTCTTTCACAGAGCCTGCCGGGTTAAAGCATTCCAGCTTGGCATAAAGCTCCGAAGGCAACCCCTTGCCGAAGGCGTTGAGCTTCATTAAGGGTGTGTTGCCCACAAGCTGACAAAAATTATTATAAATCATAAAATCAGTCCTTTGCAAGAAGCTTTGTCAGCTCGTCCATAAAGGTGTTGATATCCTTAAACTGACGGTAAACGCTGGCAAAACGAACATAGGCAACCTCGTCAAGCTCCTTTAATTTTTCCATAACGAGCTCACCTATATGTACTGATGTAACCTCTCTGTCAAGGGAGTTCTGCAAATCTGTTTCAATCTCCGTTACCACTCTTTCAATCTGGTCAATTGAAACAGGTCTCTTTTCGCAGGCACGAAGCATACCGTTAAAGAGCTTCACTCTGTCGAAAGCCTGCCTTGATTTATCCTTTTTCACAACCACGATAGGCACACTTTCAATTATCTCATAGGTTGTAAATCTCTTAGCGCAGGAGATGCACTCTCTGCGGCGGCGGATTTTTTCGCCCTCGTCTGTAGGTCTTGAGTCAATTACCTTGCTTTCCTCATAACCGCAAAATGGACACTTCATAGTTTTTACCTCACTTTATCTGCTTTCATTCAGCACCTTTTCAAGATATTGTGCCGAATGAATAATATCCTCTATTGTTTTGAAGCCGTCGGAATACAGCTCAATAATATACTTGCCTTTATAGTTTATGCTTTTAAGCTGAGTAAACAGCTCCCCGAAATCGAAAAGCCCGTTTTCGCCCGGCGGTGCACAATCGCTGCTTTTTGTTTTATCGCTGAGATGCACATGGGCAATGCTTTCACCTGCCGTTTTGATATACTCTATAGGTTCTATGCCGGCTTTTCTTGCCTGCTTGACATCAAGCACCATCTTAAAGCTTTCCTTGCCGTACCTTTTGAGCAGAGCCATAAACTCAGGCTTTTCACCTGAAAAGTTAACCACATTTTCGTGTGCCATAAAGCAGCCGAAGCTCATAGCAATTTCATTGAGCTTAGTGAACCTCTCTGCATATTCCTCGTCACATATGTCTGCACCGAATTTAGCACCGTGCATTACCACATATCTTGCATCTAATTCGGCGGCAACAGAGAAAAAGCGTTTGTAGTTCTCACACGCGTCCACAAAGCGGCGATAATAATTTGAAAAAAAGTTATATCCCTCGCCGAAGCTCTCATAAGGGTGAATCGATGTGACATTTACGCCGTAGGCATCCCTGATGCTTTTCAGCTCTTTTATAAAGGATTTTTCCGTTTCGCTTGGTGAGTTGAGAAAAATTTCAATATTTCTGAAGCCGTGACTCGCCACATGCAAAAAGGCTTTTTCTGTTTCCATTGGATAAAAGCAGGATGACGATGCACCTATTTCCATTTTCTCACCCTCCAAAAAATCTATATATAGTTATTATATCAAAGAAATAACAAAAAAACAACTGTAAATTGTGTAAAAAAAGCATTACACCCCGGATATTTCTATCCGGGATGTAACACCCTACTATATCTAAATACCTCAAGCTGTCAGTTATCTTGCAATTGATGCAAGGCTTTCAATGCCGAAAAGCGCCAGGTCATATATGCCGCTTGTTATAGCTTCAAGGTCAGTGCACAAATCGCCTGTGTAACTGCTTACACTTGTGCCTTCTATTTCAATATATGCACCAAGGTTACCAGTACCCTCGGCATCAACATAATAATCCTCAGGGATATAGACATAATATGTCTTTCCCTTTTCTATACTCTGTGAAATAAGCCTGAAGGCAAGATTGGTCTTTTCGCAGTCAACCGTTACACCCACACTGCCAAGGCCGCCTAAAAGAGCCGACAAGCTGTCGCTCGGGCTGACAGCATATTCCTTCTTACCTGCGAACCAGGTGGTGAGATTCTCTTTTGTTATGCTGTGAATTGCCGTAAATGTGCCGTCTTCATTTTTTGTGCAAAGCTGAATATCCTTTTCGCTTGTGCCGTAATCTGTGAAAAGGTTGTCAAGGCAAAGTGCCACTGCACCCTTTTGTGAGCCGCTGTTATAGTATGCATAATAGGTTTTCTCTTTATTTACGGCCACTCTCTGAATCTGAGGCTGTGTTGTTTCCTCACCGCTTTCCCCTATATTATCGGCCGAAGCTGAAACCACTATACCCGTGATACAGCTGATTGCAATAATAAGGGAAATAATAATGAAAAGCTTGTTTTTCATAATATGCACCTCTTTCATTAATATATCATAAGAAAAACGCTTATTTACTGCCCTCTTCGGCAGCCTTTACATTTTCTTCGTTTCCGTATTTTTCGGCAATTTCAAAAATACTTTTGCCGCTTGCATCCTTGAGACTGACATCAAATCCCTTTTCCATAAATTCACTTATAACCTCACTGTCACAAAAGGCTGCCGAGAAAAAGAAGGACAGCTTTTCAAGGGGTGTCATAAGCATATTTTCCCGTTCCTTCAGCTCTTTCAGTGCTTTTTCGGAATCGCCTAACAATGTGCTTTCAAGCAGTGCGTCAAGGCCCGTTGTGCCGAAGCTTTTTTCAACTGCCTTTGCAATTTCCTGTATGACCGTGTAGGAAAGAAAATCTGCACAGTCAATGGCAAAGGTCAGCACATCCTCTGTAAGGAGAATTGTATTTGTAAGCAGAGATTCAATAAGGCTCTCATTGCCCGATGAAATAGCAAGCATAAGAGGATTGTCACGCCAGCTGTTTTTATTCTGCGTTGTTGTTACCGCCGTGGTGGTTTCAGGCTCCTTTTGCGGTGAAGCAAGCTCACTGACTGCAACCACTGCACCGGCAATAAAAATAATAAGTGCCGCTGCAACGGGAATAATTTTAAATATTCTCGGGATACTTTTTTCCCTGACCTCAGGTGCAGAGTCCTCTTTTGTCAGCTGCGGAAGTGCCTTCTGCTTTATTCTTGCACTCAGAAGCATATCCTGCTGTGCATCAATACCGTCTAACAGCTCACTCATTTCCTGTGCATCAAGCTCACTTAATATTTTTTCAATATCAGCCATAAAAAACACCTCCTAACATTATCTTAAGCTTATCCATGCTTCTCTCAAGTCTTTTTTGCACAGCCTCAGGGGAAAGTGCCACATATGCACTTATTTCCTTTGCTGTTTCGCCTAATATATATTTTCTCGTCACTATGGTACTGTCGGGCTCACCAAGGTCTTTAATTGCCTTGACAAGAGCCGCCTTTGTCTCATAGTCGGCAGTACCGTCAGCACCTTCTGCAGCCATGCTCTCATCAAGAGGCATATCGGCATATTGCTGTCTTTTAAGGGTATGATAGAGATTGATTGCCCGCCTTTTTGCAATAACTGCAAGATAACCCTTGACACTGCCTCTTTCAAGGTCAACATCCTCTAAATTATTATAAAAGGCAAGGAAGGTGTCGCTTACACACTCCTCGGCATCCTCTCTTGTGCCCACGGGCAAAACCACTGAGGACACTATTTTATATATCAGGGCAGAATATGTATCCACCAGCAAAGTAAAGCCCCTGACTTTATCTTCACTGATAAGAAGCAAAAGCTCTCTGTCAGTCATTGTCCTCCACCTTTCTATATATTAATACAGTTAAAATTCACCGTTTCCGACAGATTTATTTTAAAAAATTAAAAAAGTTACAGAAGCGTTATATCTGTAACCTTTTATAGACTTTACATTTTGAATATTATTCCTATAACCGCAGACAGAGCAATAAGTGCTATAGGGTGAAGCTTTTTAAATTTAGTTATAAGGAAAAATATAACAGCACTGAGTATGAGACTCTTGTAATCCACAGCCATAAAGAAATTGCCGCTTTCTGCCATAGTCTCTGCGTTAAAAAAGGCAATCTTTGCAACGCCTAAAAGAGCGGCAGCAATAAGACCCACACTGGCAGCACGAAGTCCGTAAAAAGCATACTCAACATATTTTGAATCGCGGAATTTTACAAGTATTTTTGAAACTATCATAATAACTATCACGCAGGGGGTCACTTCACCAAGGGTTGCAACAACACTGCCTAAAATGCCGAAGCCTGCACCGCCGAAATTACTGCCCACCTGATAGCCGATATAGGTTGCCATATTTATACCTATAGGTCCGGGAGTGGACTCGGAGATAGCAACCATATTTGAAATATCCATAGATGTGAACCAGCCTGTTGTCTCACCCATTGCCGTCAGGAAGGGCAAGGTGGCAAGTCCTCCGCCCACGGCAAACAGACCGACCATGGCAAATCTGATATAAAGCTCGAGGAAAATCATCATTTTTTCTTTTCCTCCTTTGCTTTTCTTATGCCTGTCAGGTTAAGCACAAGACCGAGAAGACCTGCCGACACAACAAAAATAACAGGTGAAAGGTCCGTGAAAAATGAAACAAGGGCAACCACAAGGAATATGGCAATTGCAAAAATATCAACAAGTGACTTCTTGGCAATTTTCCACATTGAGCTGAGTATAAGTGCAACAACTGCGGCACGAATACCGGAAAATGCCCACTGCACCGGCTCATAATCCTGAAAGCCGCTGATAAACATAGCAATTGAACCCACAATTATAAGCGAAGGTGTAACCATGCCCAAAGTGGCAAAAATTGCACCTAAAACACCTTTTTTCTTAAAGCCGATAAAGGTTGCAACATTAACGGCAATTACACCGGGGGTGCACTGACCTATGGCATAATAGTCAATAAGTTCCTCATTAGTTGTCCACTTTTTATTTTCAACCAATTCCTTCTGAAGCATAGGCAGCATTGCATAGCCGCCGCCGAAGGTGAATCCGCCTATACGGGCGAAAATAAGAAATAGCTGTAAAAGAATTTTCATTATATTATTTCTTCCTGTTTTTCATATTTTTTAAAGAATGCGAGCATCTCGTCAATTGTCTTTCCTGAGGGCTCACTTTCAGGGTAAAGCACGGGGAAAACATGAGGCAGAGCCTTGCCGTCAAATTTATCCCAATTCATCAGCTTATGCTCTATGCCCTTTTCTTCAAAGAGCTTTGCTGTTTTCAAGGTCTGACTGAGAGCCAGAGTGTCGCCCGATGAAGTAACCAGAAAGGCGGGTGGCATTTTGCCTAAGTCAACTATTTTATCCGCGTTCACATAAGGTGCCCACTTTTGTTTTTTATAATTTTTTCCGCCCAGAATATGCTTTGTGTAAACACTTATAAGTGAGCCGTCATCCATATATGTTACGGGGGAAGTCAGGGCAACGGCATTAAAGCTGAGGCCAAAATCCTCAACATCATAGATTTTACGCAGTTCTTCACTGACACTGAGCATTGCCGTAAAGCAGGCAAGCATACCGCCGGCAGAGTCGCCTGTCAGGCAGATGCTTCTCTTATCGCAGGGGTAATTGTCGAGATTTGCGGCAATCCACTGCAAAGCCCGGCTTATATCACGCAGCTGCTCGTCAGGTGTAACCTCGGGGAAAAGCCTGTAGCTCATATTAAAAACCACATTGCCCCTTTTTGCAAGGGTGAGACAGTAGGGCTTGTTCAACTCCTTGTCGCCGTACATCCAACCGCCGCCGTGAATATCTATAATCACGGGAAGCTTCTGCGCAGCACCCTCGGGATAATAAACATCAAGTTGATGATATTTATGTCCGTCAGACATATATTCGTGATTGTTGCTCTCATAAACACCCTCGGGCATAGTGAGAGTGGCAATTCTTTTGTCGTCCATTCTTTTTGTGTTTGCCCAGAAGGCAGCTAAAATTTTATTGAGCACAGTTCTCTCTCCTTTCAGAAAAAAACATTCGGCCGCAAGATAAGCTGCGACCGTTTGTATTATTATTCAGACCGCAACAGCAATTACTGAATCGGGGGCTGCATTCCGCCTGCACCTGCCATTGCCTGAGCAAACATGCCGGGCTTCTTTTGCTTCTTAGGCTTGTACGCGGGAGGATTAAGGAGCTTTTTCTTAGCCTTTTTGCCCGCCCCTGAAGCAAGATATCTGTTCACCTCAATTACGGGAGGAGCCATGGTTTCGCTCATATAGTCTACACAGCGTGCAAGAAGAATCTGGTCATTGCCCAGCTCACCGAGAATTGTTACGGCAATAAGACTCTGTGTATCGTTTGTGCCGTCGTCATATATCTCATTAAGCACCTGAAAAAGCTTTTTCATAGTCTGAGGGTCATTTGCCTTTATAGCATCAATTACCTTTTTTGTGCCGTATTTTGTAAAGAACTCTTCACAAAGGAACTCGCCGTATCTTGCGATATTATCTTTATAATAAGGTCTCAGCTCAGGGAAAACAAGGCAGAGCTTGCTTGCAAGAGTGTTGGGGTCATAGAAAGAGCCGTTCTTGACAGCAGCCTTTGAAACAGTCTGAGCTGCCTTTGCCTGCTGTGCCTTCTTCTGCACGGGAGCCTTTGTGCCGAACTTATCGGCTAAGGTCTCTGCACAGTCGCTTACTGCATACTTGATATCTCTGTCATCTGCATCCTCACTGAAAAGTGAAGCGGAAAGCTTTTTGGGTGTTTCTTCGGGGTTTTCTGCGTCTTCACCTGAGAAAATGGTGATTTTTCCGTCGGCGACACAAAAAGCAACTACGCCCTTTTCACCCACATATCTTGCCCAGAGAGCACCGCCCTTTTCATAGAGGACTTCTCCCTTTTCGTTTTTATAAGCCGAAAAGCCAAGCTTTTCAATATCCTGTGAAAGATTGTCAAGAACCTTTCTGAAATTTTCATTTAAGCTGCTCATAGGATAGCTCCTTTAATAAGTTTATTGTCAGGTATTATATCATACCTTCAGTAATTTATCATTATAAAAATTAAAATAATCTGTTTGTTACCACTCTTTGATAATTTCAGGATTTTCAAATATTTCGTCAAGCTTTCTGATGAAAGGCATAACATCAGCAAAGCCGCCTATTCTGTGGTCAAAAACAAGAGTGATGGGAAGCACCTTCTTTGTGCCTATATCAACTACACCGTCATCATTTTTGAAAACATATTCTCTGTCTCTGATACATCCCACAGCCATAAGGAAAACCTGAGGATAAAGAAGAGGTGTATAGGTAACATCACCTGTGATTTTATCGTTAAGGGGGCCCCAGTTTGTAAGGCAGACAGTGCCTTCATTCATATCCAGAGGCTCAAGTGACTCAGGGTCACGGGGTGCCTTCTTTGCAAAAAGACCTGAAAGCTTTGCAACCTTATATTTGCCGAAATAGCCTGAGCTTATCTGTGACACTGTGGAAATAAGCTTGCCCTTGAGCATAAAGCCCACCATTCTCTGCGCAATAAGATCAAAAAGAATACTGTCCATATCAGTCTTATCAACTCTTGCAATAAGATTATCTGTCAGCTCAGCAATTTCTTTAAGAGATTTATCCTCAACACCTCTGACCTTAATGGGGAAGGTCTCTCCGCTTTCAAGGAAAATGGGCATAGCAACATCAATATGCTTTTTGACAATAAGTCTGCCGCAGGAAGCGGTATGATTATACTGAAGATGTGCATTGAGTCTGGGAGCAGCCTTAAGACCTTCAACAAGCACTCTCATCATAAGAGCGTTAAAGGAAAGGTGATAGCCGCAGTCTTTCTTGAGCTCCTTATAAATCTCAAGAAACTTTGTGATGTCTGCCTCGTAGGCATATGCGGGGCTGGGAATGTTTCTCTGTGCGTTTGTCAGAACATTGCCTGAAACCCTTGCTTTAAGGTTAAAATACTCAACGGTGTCGCCCTCTTCAGGCTCACATAATGCGCCCCTGATAAATTCTTTGAAGTCCATTTTTTTATACTTCCTTTTCATTATTTTTAGATATAGCATTGGAATCGGGACTTTTTCCCGTGGGGTCATCTTTTTTCATACCAAATAAATATACACCTTTTTTTTAAAAAAGTAAATACTTTTACGCCTTTACAGCAATAGGTTTACAGTTTATTTACCAACAGAAAGCACAACTCTTGCATTTATTCCGAACTCGCCTAAAGCCCTTGCCGCCTTGGCAACAGGCAGCCCCATAACGGAAAAATAATCTCCCTTTATCTCTTTTACCAGTACACTGCCGTAGCCCTGAATGCCGTAAGCACCTGCTTTATCACTGCATTCGCCTGTTGCAATATAGCTTCTTACGGTTTCGTCACTGAGCTGATAAAAGGTGACCTGCGTTGTGTCACAAAAGCAAATTTCTTTTTCTTCTGATATTATACATACTCCCGTTGAAACTCTGTGTGTTCTGCCCGAAAGCATTTTCAGCATATTGAAAGCAGCTTCGTCGTTTTCGGGCTTGCCCAATATTTTGCCGTCAACTGCCACAACTGTGTCACAGCCGAAAACTATTCTGCCGGGATATCTGCTGAGTATATACCGGGCCTTTCTTTTTGCAAGCTCCTTTACCGTTTCCTCATCGCTGAGATCTCCGGCAATATTTTCATCTGCATCAGAGGGGATAGTCTCAAAGGAAAAGCCTGCATTAGTCAGTATTTCCTTTCTTCTGGGTGACGCTGAGGCTAAAATAAAATCTGCCATTAAAGCACACCTTCCTCTTTAAGCTTTGCCACCTTAAGTATAGCGGCAACGGTTTTCGCATCTCTTATTTCGCCTTCCATTACCATTTTAAGGGCATCGCTGAATTTAATTTTTTCAACGCCCAAGAACTCACCTTCGTCAAGGTGCTGATGGGTCTTATGCAGGGATGTGGCCGCAAACATACGGATAATCTCGCTGCAATAAGCAACAGTGGGATAGATTTCGCCTAAGGATATAATCTTATCGGCAACCACTCCGCATTCCTCCTCAAGCTCTCTTATCCCCGCGGCAAGGGGGTCTTCACCCTTCTCAAGCTTACCCGCCGGTACCTCTAAAAGCTCACGGGAAAAGGGGTAGCGGAACTGCCTGACCATAAGCAGCTCGTCATTGTCCGTCAGCGGTGCAACACATACTCCGCCGCTATGCTCAACCACTTCTCTCACAGACCTTTTGCCGTCGGAAAGCTCCACATCGTCAACATGAACATTAATTATTCTGCCCTCAAAAATTGTTTTCACATTTAATGTTTTTTCGCTGAAAGCCATAGTTTATTTCCTCTTTTCATCATATTGCGGTTATTGCTTTAATATATATCACTAAGGATTGGTGATAAAATTGAATTACATAGTAAAACCGTGTACTTATGATTATAACACAAATAAAAGAATAATAGAAGAGCTAATTTCGGAATATCCCTTTATAAATGCAGAGCTTTGCGGCAGAACGGCTCTGGGCAGAGGCATTTTCGCTCTGAACATAGGCAACCGCGACAACTGTGTTGTTTATGCCGCCGCCTTTCACGGCAGTGAGTGGCTGACAAGCCTTGTGCTTTTGCTTTTCACCGAAAGACTGTGCCGCAGCATAAAAGACGGCAGGCTTCTTTGCGGTGTGAATATGAAGCGTGCTCTTACACAGTTAGGTGTTACAATAATTCCTTGCGTGAACCCTGACGGAGTTGAAATAGCCGTTCACGGCACAGACAGTGCCAAAAACCTCAAAGGCTTTGTCAAAGGTATAAAATGCGAGGATTACAGCAAATGGAACGCAAACGCAATGGGCGTTGACATCAATCACAACTTCAATGCAGGCTGGCACACCTTAAGGCAGATGGAAGAGGAGCAGGGCATACACTCACCCTCACCACGACAGTTTGGGGGCACCTACCCCGAAAGTGAAGCGGAAACCAAGGCTCTCACCCGCCTTTGCAGAATAAGGCAGTTCAGGCAATGCATGGCCCTGCACTCTCAGGGTGAGGAGCTCTATTGGCAGTACGGTGAAAACACTCCGCCCCAGGCTGATATGATGGCAAAAATTCTCGCAGATTCCTGCTCATATCAGCTTATAAGCAACAGCGGTCTTGCCTCCCACGGCGGATTTAAGGATTGGTTTATAGATGAATTTCACCGACCCGGCTTCACCTTAGAAATAGGCAAGGGAGAAAACCCTTTGCCCGCAAGTGAGCTATATGAAATCTACTGCGGAATTGAAGAAGCGCGGACACTTTTTTCACTTATGTGAAAAAAGTAATGCAAAATGCTAAAAAAATGCAAAATGCAAAATTGTGGTCGCGGGGAATTTTCTGCTGATAAGTAGTTTTCTCCCGCAAAAGGAGTGGGGACGAGATGGTAAGTCTGTAGATTATAATCCTCATCCGTCACTGCGTGACACCTTCCCCTTAACTCAAGGGGAAGGTATAAATAAGGCAGGTCACTACAAGTTTTCAGTAGTGACCTGCCGTTTGTTTTAAGATTGATGAGATTTGCCTCCTCTGAGCTTCATCTATGCGGAAAGAGGCTTAAGGTTAGTGGGCGGTGAAATCGCGACCACAATTTTGCATTTTGCATTTAGCATTTTGCATTCAAATTACCATCCGAAGCCGAAGTATTCGTTGAAGAAATCCTCAAAGCTGCTTGCACCGCCGTAGTAGTAATCGTTGCCGCCTGAAGGCATAGTTGTTGTTTCCTCCTGCTGTGACGAGCCCTTATCCTCAACGAGGGTGATTGTCACATCAAAGGTTTTGGTTTTATAGGTACGGTTATCAACTCTGCAAAGGGTGAGAGTGAGGGTGTCACCAACTGCACCTGTGTCAATAAGGTCAAGAAGCACGCTGGAATCGTCCATATCCTTGCCGTTGACTGCTATAATAAGGTCGCCTACCTGTGCATCTGTATCCTTAAGTGAGCTGTCCTGAGAAATGCCTGCAATTACAAGTGATCCCTGAGGAAGACCCTTAATGGAAACAACAAGTGAATAAAGCTGATATGCACTTACGGGTGCATACTCAATGCCCAGCTTAGGTCTGTTAGGCACATATTTATACTGAATGAGTGCATCTACAACAGGCACCGCAATTGATGTCGGCACCGCAAAGCCCATGCCCTCATACTCGGTTGAGGCTATCTTTGAGGAGTTGATGCCCACTATCTGACCTGCCATATTGACCAGTGCACCGCCCGAGTTGCCCGGATTAATGGCAGCACTGTGCTGAATACAGGTCATTGTATAGGTTGCATCCACACTTCTGTCAATGGCTGAAACTATGCCGTCAGTAATTGAGCCGAAGAAGGCTGCACCGCCCGGGTTGCCGATAGCATAAATGGGCTCGCCTATTTTAAGCGCAGAGGAATCGCCTATTCGGCAAGAGGAAGTCCTGTTTCCTTAATTTTGAGCACACCTATATCTGTTCTGGTGTCACTTGCCACCATCTCTGCCTCAAAGCTTTTGCCGTTTTCAAGAAGCACACCGTAGGTGACACCGCTTTCGTTAATAACATGGGCACAGGTGACAACATAGGTATATTTGCCTGTTTCATCTGTTGCCCAGAGAACGCCCGAGCCTTCACCGTAAAGCTGACCGTTTTTATAGGTCATAACACCCACAACACTGGGACGAACCTTTTCAGCTATAACAATTGAATTAATCTGTGACAGCTCCTCACTGCCCTGTGTGGTTCCGATTATGGGCTTGATTGTTGTGGGAGCTTCTGTGGTTGAAGTGTTTGCATCGGTTTTTCCCACATCGGGAGCACCGCCCGTAAACGCATTGACAATTGCAATAACAGCTATAACAATGCATGCCGCCACTATGCCTAAGGCAATCTTTTTACCGCTACCCTTCTTTTTGGGAGGCATATTGTTGCCCACCTGATAGTATGAATAATTCTGCTGTTGCTGATTAAAGGGAGGGGTCTGACCGTAGTGATTGAACTGCTGCGTGTTGTTAGGTGCAGCATAAGGGTTGAATGAAGGAGGTGTTTCTTTTGAGTCTGTCACCCTTTGGGCACCCACAGGCTCTGCCTTTACACTTTCCTGCTTGTTTCCTGCATCGGCATAAGAATTATACTCCTGCTGATTTGCACCATCGGAATAAGGGTTGTAATCGGAATAAACGCCTTGTTCGCCCTCTTTGAAATATCCCTCGTAATTCTTTGCATCTTCACCTGAAAAGCTTATTTCCTCACCTGAAACATTAGGGTCAGAAAAAATATCCGTGCTTTCATGAGCCTTAGCTTCATCTGCAGTGTCAGGGGCAATACCCTCGCTGTGCTCAGGCTCCTGTGAAGGATTGTAGTTTGTTTCGTTATCGTTCATGGTAACTGTCTCCTTTCTGCATAAAAAGCAGAAAAATTATTTTATCTTTAAAAGCTTGATGTAAGGATACACCTATTCATTTAAAGAAAGTTAAAAATTTATAATAAATTTATTCAGCAAAGGGAATTTCAAATGAAAACTCAGTATATTCTCCCTTTTTGCTTGCGGCACTGATATCGCCGTCATGCATATTTATGATTGTTTTAACTATATATAGACCTAATCCCACACCTTTTGTGTCAAAGCTTCTGGATTTATCAACCTTATAGAACCGCTCAAAAATTCTTGATATTTCATCCTCGGAAACACCTGCGCCCGAATTTCTTATCGTCACCTTGGTGCTTTCATCATTACTGCTTGCAAACACTGTTATTGTTCCCTTTTCGGGGGTAAACTTAACTGCATTGTCTATAAGATTATAAACTACCTGCTGAACAAGGTCACGGTCTGCCTCAATTATAACCTCACCCATATTTTCAAAGCCGGCAATTTCAATGTGCTTTTCGTCGATTTTCTTTTCAAATGACAGCAGAGTTTCAAAAATCTGCTTGCCTATATCGTACCGCTGAGGTGAGAGCTGGACCTCGCCTGCCTCAATTTTTGAGAGATTGAGCATGGAAACAACCATTCTTGAAAGCCTCTTGACCTCACTTGAAACGACAGTGAGATACTTCTTTTCCTCCTCAGGTGCAATAGTACCGTCAAGAATGCCGTCAATAAAGCCGCCGATTGAGGTCATAGGTGTTTTCAGCTCGTGAGACACATTTGCAATAAAGCTCTTTTGTGCTTCGTCGTCTATTTTCAGCTCATAAGCCATTTTATTAAGAGCCTTTGCAAACTCCCTGAAGTCACGCTTTTTATACTCCTCATTTGCCCTGAACTCAAATTCTCCCTTTGCAAAATGAGTGGTTACCTCTTTCATTTCATTAAGGGGCTTTGTTATGCCTCTTGTTATGAAATAAATGGCAATAAACACTATAACAAGAGCAAAAAGCATAAAGTAAAGTATGGCTGTAACGATATTTATAACATAAGGTACGAGCCCCGTAACAGCATCCTCAACAGCAAAAACTATAACCTGCGTTTCGCCGTCAGAAGCTTTTACGGGCAAAGAGGCAACAAACTTACCGATACCGAAATCCTCGTCTGTTATATAGTCAGAGAAGCCGCCGTCTTTTGCTCTTTCAAGGGTTTCCTTCGCAATAACAAGATTTTTGTGGTTATCGCACTTTTTGCTCAGACCGCTTTCACAGTCACCGCATAAAAGCACTGTTCCGTCAGCATCAGTCAGAAAATATTCTGACTTGGTTGCCGAAGACATAATCTGCAGGGTACCGAC
This sequence comes from Clostridia bacterium, assembly GCA_017396515.1. GTDB lineage: Bacteria > Bacillota > Clostridia > Oscillospirales > Acutalibacteraceae > UBA6857. The sequence continues at coordinate 34,219 of JAFQLV010000013.1, forward strand.
AACACTTTCAGTATCAAATGGCTCTTCGTCTGACAAGCGCTGGTATATAGCCGCTATATCATGAGCGTTGCTGACAAGAACATCAACCTTATCGGTCCACCACTGTGCAGAAATGAAAAAAACCATAGCCAGTGCAATAAAAACAAAGCTCATAAATACTGTCAGTGCAGATATGCCGAAGTACCTCATGAAAAGGCTGCTGCCTCTGATTCTCTTTTTGAGTTTTCGATTTGTTTTTTTCATAGGATTTCCTCCCTGCTTCAACAAAACGCCTGACAAAAATATCAGGCGCTTATTTTAATTATTCTTTTGTTTCAAACTTGTAGCCTACGCCCCAAACGGTTCTGAGCTCCCACTTATCAGAGGTGCCCTCAAGCTTTTCACGAAGACGCTTTACATGCACGTCAACGGTTCTTGAATCGCCGTAATAGTCATAGCCCCATACCTCATCAAGAAGCTGATCTCTTGTGAAAACTCTGTTGGGGTTCTTTGCAAGGTGGAAAATAAGCTCCATCTCTTTGGGCGGTGTGTCAATCTGAACACCTGCAACCTTAAGCTCATAGTTTGTCAGGTTAATTGACAGCTTATCGTAGTGCACTTCCTTAACCTCTTCGCTTGCTGAGGCTGCACTGCGGCGAAGAACTGCCTTTATTCTTGCAACAATTTCCTTTGTGTCAAAGGGCTTTACCACATAGTCATCGGCACCCAGCTCAAGACCGAGCACTCTGTCGAAAACCTCTCCCTTTGCCGTGAGCATAATAATGGGAGTTTCGGAAAACTTTCTTATTTCTCTGCACACCTGCCAACCGTCAAGCTTGGGAAGCATTATGTCAAGCAGCACCAGTGAGGGGCTTTCCTCCTGGAACATTGTAACGGCACTGACACCGTCGTTTGCTATAACCACATTATAGCCTTCCTTTGTAAGATAAAGTCTGAGAAGTTCGCAGATATTAAGATCATCATCAACAACAAGAATTTTTTCTGAGTTCATAACTTTACTCCTTTTCTTTTAATTATATTAATGACAGTATAGCATACTAACCTTAACTGTTAATTAATTTTATTTTTCTCAAATTCTTTCCGAAAAATTCATTACATTCTGTCGGGAGCATCAACCTTAAGCATACTCAGTATGCTCTTCATTGTGTCTTTGACACATATGCAAAGGAAAAATCTTGCCTGCATAAGCTCCTCATCCTCCACGCTGACACGGCAGGCGTTATAGAACTTATGGAAATGTGTTGCAAGGTCAACGGCATAATGTGTGACCTTAGCGGGGTCATAGTTTTTAGCTGCATTGATTATTACATCACCCAAGGTTGAAAGATAGCGTATAAGCTCTCTTTCCTCAGGGCAGGTGAGCTTCTTAAGCTCATCCTTTGTGCAGGCTCTCACTTCTTTGCCCTCAGAAGCAAGCTTTGAGAGAATACTGCATATTCTTGCATGGGCATACTGACAATAGTAAACAGGGTTCTGTGAGCTTTCCTCAACTGCAAGGTCAAGGTCAAAATCCATAAGTGAGCCCGGCTCTCTCATATTAAACAGGAAGCGCACCGCATCAATTGGCACCTCATTAAGAAGGTCAACAAGAGTAATTGCTTTGCCTGTTCTCTTTGACATTCTGACAACCTCGCCGTCACGCACAAGACGCACGAACTGCATAAGCAGAATATCAAGTCTGTCAGGGTCAATGCCCACTGCCTTCATTGCGCCCTTCATTCGTGCAACATGACCGTGGTGGTCTGCACCCCAGACATCAATTGCTTTATCGAAGCCTCTTTTTTCCAGCTTATTTCTGTGATAAGCAATATCGGCGGCAAAATATGTGGGGTTGCCGTTGGCTCTTATGAGAACATCGTCTTTCAGCTCAAGCTTATCGATATATTCCTGAGTCTTGCCCTGAGCGAGAAGCATTTCAGTCTGCACCTCAATGTTTTTGTACCACAGAGCACCGTCCTTTTCATAAGTGTAACCTTTTTCGGTGAGTATGTCAATGGTTTCCTTAAGCTCACCGCCGTTATGAAGTGTGAGCTCGCTGAACCAAAGGTCATAATCTATGCGGTACTTTGCCATGGCTGCCTTCATATTCTCAAGATTTTTAGGCAGTGCAAATTCAACGAGAGCCTTTCTTCTTTCTTCCTCGCTCTTGCTGAGATAGCTGTCACCGAAAGCCTCTTTGAATTCACCGGCTCTTTCGATAATATCCTCACCGTGATAGCTGTCCTCGGGAAGTTCAACATCTCTGCCCAGAAGCTGCTGATATCTTATATCAAGCGAAAGACCGAATTTATCAATCTGATTGCCTGCATCGTTGACATAAAACTCTCTTGAAACATTGAAGCCTGCATAGTCCAGAACTGCTGCAAGACAGTCACCGAGTGCACCGCCTCTTGCGTTACCCATATGCATGGGGCCTGTGGGGTTTGCCGAAACGAACTCAACATTTACGCTCTTGCCCTTACCCCAGTCACTTCTGCCGTAGCTGTCACCTGCTTCGTTTATTTCAAGAAGTATGTCGGCATAATAATCGTCACAAAGGAAGAAGTTGATAAAGCCGGGGCCTGCAATTTCCACCTTTTCAAAATATGTTCCCTCAAGGCACATATTGTCACATATTGCTTCGGCAATTTTTCTCGGCGGCAGGCGGAAGGCTCTTGCACCAACCATAGCGGCATTTGTTGAAAAATCACCGTTAGCTCTGTCGGCGGGAACCTCCACACCGAAAACAGGAGCCTCAGCACCTGCAAGAAGCTCTTTTTCCCGAGCCTTTGCAATTGCACCGAGAACAAGGTCTTTTATCTGATTTTGTGCTTTATTTACAGTTTTTGACATTTTTCTTTTCCTCTCTTAAAGTTATGCCTTTTCTCTTCACCCTGATGTAAAAATCTGATTTACTGACAGGCATATTATCCTGATAGGTTGCATATGAGAATTTCAGCTCGACACCGTTTTCACCGAAGTCACTGCTTATGCTTTTGCCAATGACCTCAAGCTGAAAGCAGCCGAAGGGCAGCTTGTGCTCGGAAATGTGCTTAATGCCTGCCTCGATTATCATATCAGTCTGCATTTCTGCTTTTCGTCTGACAGTGACACATTCACCCTTCAGCACCCTGATGGTTGTTTCAGCAGGAAAGCCGTCGGTTTCTTCCGTATACACCACAGTGTAATCATCCTTATCCCCCGAAAGAGAGGCATGGGTGATAATTTCCTGCTTTGTTACATCGCCGTCAATTTCATTCAAAGATCGGACCTTTATAAGATAATCCATGTTTTTCTTTGTCCTTCACATAAATATACATTATATATAATAACACACACTTTGTAAAAAATCAATTTTTATTTTCATTTTTTAAAGTCGATTTTTAACAAGCTTTTGACCATATTTTTGGTACTTCTTGACATAATATGCAAATTGAGGGTATAATTGAAAGCAGTTCATTATGTTTTATGAGGTGAAAATATGTTTTTATGCTATAAAGAGCCTGCTCACATGAGCTACTACGGCTGGGAAAACGAGGCTCTCCCCTTGGGCAACGGCAAAATAGGTGCAAAGGTTTTCGGCGGTGTGGACTGTGAGCTTATTCATTTCAACGAGAAAACCCTCTGGTCAGGCGGCAAGGATGTAAAAGGCTTCAACTACGGAGTGAAAAACGGTGACAAGGGTGCCGCCTTCAGAGAACTACAGGAGCTTCTGAGCAATGGCAATGTAAAAGCCGCCACTGAAAAAATGAAAGGCTTAGAGGGCGATATGACGGGCTTCGGTGCCTATCAGTCCTTCGGCAACCTTTATATTCAGTTCCCCAAGCCCAAAAACGAAAAAGATAAATATACCCGCGACTTAGAGCTTGACACCGCTTCTTCAATGGTGAGCTATCACCTTGACGGTGCCAACTACACCCGTCACTATTTCTGCAGCTATCCCGACAATGTTTTTGTGGGCAGAATAAAGGCTGAGCCTCTGCCTGTAAAGGAAGGCGAAGAGGCACCCGAGATAAAAATCAACCTTGAGGCATATTTTATTTCGGACCAGAAAGCACCCTGCAAAGCCGAAAACGGCACAATCACAGTGGAGGGCACTGTTATGGCTAATGTGGGTGCCGACAGTGATGCAGGTGCAGACAAAAACTCTATGAGATTTGCAGGAGCCTTTAAATTTATAACAGACGGCGAAATGCGTGAAACCGCCGACGGACACATTATTATAAAAAATGCCGGCAGTGTTACTGTCATAGCTTCACTGGCAACAAACTATGTCAACAGCTTCCCCGAGTATTTTTCAGAGGAAAATCCTCTTGACAAAGCACTTTCCTGTGTCACCTCTGCCGCAGAAATGAGCTTCGGCGAGCTTTACAGAAGGCATCTTGCCGACTATAAGACACTTTATGACAGAGTTAAATTCACCTTAGGCGAAAGCGATGCCATCCTCACAACAGACTATATGCTAAGCCGTTTTGAAAAGAAGGGCGAAAACAAAAGAAACCTTATCACCCTTTTGTTCCAATATGCAAGATATCTGCTTATTGCCTCCTCACGAGACGGCTCACTGCCCGCAAATCTTCAGGGTATATGGAATGCAAAAAACGACCCCAAATGGTGCTGCGACTATCATTTCAATGTCAATGTGCAGATGAATTACTGGGGTGCTTATGCGGCAAACCTTGCAGAGACGGCACTGCCCTATATCGACTTTGTCAATTCCCTTAAAAAGCCCGGCAGACTCATTGCAAACAAAACTCTCGGCATAGGTCAGAATAGGGCTGACGGCACTCCCGACACTGATAAAGCAACAGGCTTTATGATTCATACAATGGTTACCCCCCTCGGCTTTGTGGGTCCCGGAAGCCAATGGCGTTGGGGCTGGGCACCCACAAACGGTGCATGGGCACTTCAGGGAATGTATGACTATTTCCTTTTCACAAGAGATAACGAAAAGCTCAGAAACGATATTTATCCCGCAATGGAAGAATGTGCCCTTATGTGGACTCAGCTGCTGACAGAGGATAAAAAAAGCGGCAGACTCGTCTGCTCACCGGGCTATTCACCCGAGCACGGCCCCGTTGCAGCAGGTAACACCTATGACCAGTGCATTATCTATAACCTTTATGAAGACCTTATCTCTGCGGCAGAGTACATGAAAAAAGCAGGCTTCGGCAGCGATGTAAACGAAAGCCTTATTGAAACCGTAAAGCAGCAGATAACCCGATTAAAGCCCCTGCATATCGGCAAGTGGGGCCAGATTAAGGAATGGTATGACGAGGATAAGTTCTTTATGCGCGGCTTCTATAATCAGGGTGTGCAGAAAAAGCACAGGCACATTTCCCACCTGCTGTCACTTTATCCCTTCAGACAGATTTCACCCGATGATAAGGCACTCTCTGAGGCGGCACTGACCACACTTAAAGACAGAGGCAACAAGAGCACCGGCTGGGGACTCGCCATAAGGCTTCTCAGCTATGCAAGACTTCTCAGAGGCAACGAGTGCGATGAAATTATCACTCAGATAATGAAAACAACTATACTCAAAAACCTTTTCGGCACTCACCCGCCCTTCCAGATCGACGGCAACTTCGGTCTGCTTGCAGGCATATGTGAAATGCTTCTTCAGAGCCACGAAGACTATATCCGTATTCTCCCTGCCCTGCCCGAAAGCTGGCACGAGGGTGAAATTGAGGGTCTTATGGCAAGAGGCGGCTTTGAGCTTAAGCTCGTGTGGAAAGATAACAAGCTTAAAGAGGGCTGTGTAAAATCAAATCACGGCGGCAAGTGCCCACTTAAATATGACGGCAAAATTATGCTCATTTATGACCGGGACGGAAAAGAGGTAGAAACGGAATTTTCTGACGGTGTGACATCATTTATCAGCGAAAAAGGAAAAGCATATAAATTCAGCTGACAGGTTGCAGGGGCTGCGAGGAAACAGCCCCTGCAAAACATTTGATGCTTTTCTATTGCTTTTTTCAGCATAACAATGTATAATTAGAACATTATACAACTATTATTAACCCAAGGAGTGAATTTAATGGAACCTATTAAAGTTGATTTTACCGGCGGCGGTGACAACACCAAGGGTAGCGGCAAGAGTGCTTACCTTGCCCCTGAAAAAGCAGGCCTTAAGCTTATCATAAGCATTATCGGCACAATTATCGGTGCTGTTGTTGCCTACTATTTTATGCTTCCGCCCCTTAATTTCAAGAGCACGGACACTTATATGTATTTCGGCCTTGTTGCCGCTATGTTTATAGGCCTTCTCTTTATTACAAGCGGTGCATTCATAAGACCCGAATATACTGCCTATGTTAAAAAACGCAGCATTGTGTCAATTGCTGTCATTGCTCTGTTAGTTGCAGTTGTCGGCGTGGGCATGCTCACCTCAACAGTGGTTTTCAGAGCTAAAACCTACAGTGACATTATTGAGGTAAACGAAGACACAAGCTTTGCAAAGGATATTGAGGAAGCAGACTTCTCCTCAGTACCCGTTCTTGATAACCTTGCAGCAGGCGTGCTTGCAAACCGCACTCTCGGTGACCTTGCCTCAATCAATGCAATTTCTCAGTTTGAGGTTTCAAACCAGATGACACAGATCAACTATAAAAACGAGCCTGTCAAGGTTACAACCCTTGCTTACGGCGACGTTTTCAAATGGCTGAAAAACACAAAGGAAGGTCTGCCCGGCTATATTGTTGTCAATATGGTAACACAGAAGGCTGAGCTTGAAATCCTTCCCGAGGGCGAATATATCAGATATTCAATTCACGAGCATTTCGGCAAGTACCTGATGAGACATGTGCGTTTTGCTTATCCCACCTATATTTTTGACACACCTCACTTTGAAATTGACGAGGAAGGCAATCCCTACTGGCTCTGCCCCGTGCTTGATAAGACTATCGGTCTTTTCGGCGGCACCGATGTAAAGGGTCTTGTTATTGTTGATGCTGTTACAGGTGATATGACCGAGTACACTGCCGATGAAGTGAAAAGCAGTGCTGAACTTCAGTGGATTGACGGTATTTACTCAAAGGATCTTCTCGTTGAGCAGTTCAACTACTACGGTCAGTATCAGAACGGCTTTATCAACTCCATCCTCGGTCAGGACGGCGTTAAGATGGCTACAGAGGGTGAAAACTTCCTTGCACAGAATGACGACGTTTATATGTATACAGGTGTTACCTCGGCAGGTAATGACCAGGCTATCATAGGCTTCGTGCTTATCAACATGAGAACCAAGGATGCCAGCTTCTATGCAGTTTCAGGTGCTAAAGAAAATTCGGCACAGTCATCCGCACGCGGTGAGGTTCAGGACTATGCTTACGATGCAACCTTCCCCATTCTGCTCAACATCAGCGGTGAGCCCACCTACTTTATGTCACTTAAGGATAAGGATAACCTTGTCAAGCGTTATGCTATGGTTAATGTTGAGAATTATCAGGTAGTTGTCACCGGCACAACAATAGCAGAATGCACCGACGCTTATGTCAGAAAGCTCAAGCAGAACAACATCAACATCGATGTTGACATTGATAAGATTGAGGATGCCACAAATAATAACGAGGGTGAAAGCACTACTCCCGAGGCGGAGCTTATAACTGTCAAGGGTGCAATCACAGACATCCGCACAGCTGTTATGAACGGCGAAAGCGTATACTTCCTCGAGCTTGACGGCAAGGGCGTTTATTACAGCATCAAGGCCTCTGACGAGGAAATGGTTGTTATTATGTCAAAGGGCGACAGCGTCACAATCACCCATGAGGAAAGCACAGCAAAAATTATTGATATCGTGACAATCAAATAAAAAGCAAAAATTGAAGACAGGCTCATGTGAGCCTGTCTTTATTTATATTCCTATTGTCACAATCTCAAAGGGGCTGTATTCGATCACATCGGTTTCACCTGTGACCTCCTCAAGCATATTGAGGAGTCTGACTTTTCTTCCGAGTGCTATTCTTCCGCGTTTGCCGTCCTGCTCGCTGAGTCTCACAACGGTCATGGTACCGTCCTCACTCAGCTTTGCCGCCTGAAGATAAAGAGGCTCAAAGGTGGGCAGAGTCCACTCACAGTCCGCCTTTATCAGTGGCACATTATACTCAAGGGCAAGCTTGTTTATCCCTGCCGTAACAGCATCATTTTCGTGGGGCACAATCATATACGAGAAGCTGTGCATTCCCATATCCGAGGTGACATCGGGTCTTATGGTGGCACGAAGCAGTGACAGACCTATTGTGTTTTCTTCAAAGGACGCGCCGTACTTGCCGTCATTTATTATGGCTATGCCGCCGCCTGCCTCACTGAGGTCGCACCATTTGTGGTGACAGCACTCAAAGCGTGCCTGCTGCCAGGTGGTGTTGCGGTGAGTTTCACGCTCAATATAGCCTGCACTTGTGTCACAAAGAGCCTTTCTTGTGAGCACATTGCACGAGAACTGTGCCTTGGCAAGCTTGTGCTTTTCCTGCCAATCAACTATATTCTCAACCTCAATGCCTCTGCTTCTTCTGAAAAGGCGAATAAGCATGGTCCACTGTGATTTTTCTGTGGCAAGCACTGCTTCAAATGTGGCACACTCACCGTCTTTTTCAACAAGGTGAAGGGGTGTTTTAACCTTAAGTGCAATCTGCTTATCCTTATAGTTGGGCAGAATATCCCAAGCATCATAGTTGCCCGGGTTATCTGTATAAATTTTAAGCTTGTTGAAATCTCCCTTGACCCACTCACGGCAAAGCTCCTTATCCCAAAGGCTCTCAATAGAGCCGTCCTCACGGAATTTAAGGGTATAATAAGGAGTTTGCACTGTGTCATCCACGCTTATCCATTCGGCAGAGTACCTTGCCGAACGAAGTGCCGCCGAGGAAAGCGGTGCCATATGGGGAATGAGCCAGTTGCCCTTTTCGCCGTAGCGTGTGGAAGTGCCTTTTTTGTTTGGCACAAAGGTAAGAGCATCACGCTTTATATTAAGGGTGTTGAAATATTTTGTGCCCTTGCCGATAATGCTGTCAAGAGCCTTTTCTATTTCGGCGTAATCGGCCAAAGCATCCTCATAAACAGGATGAATATGTGAGCCGGGGATAATATCGTGGAACTGGTTGACCAGAAACCTTTTATAAAGGTCACGGATAGTGTCGGCATTGCCGTCTTTTTTCATAAGAGAGAGCATTTCTGCCGTGCGGAATTTGAACTCAAGACGACGGTTATATCTTTTGAGAACACTCTTTGTGGTGAAGGTGCCTCTGTGCATTTCAAGATATAGTTCTCCGTCCCATGTTTCAAGGCTGTCATTGTTTTTAAGGTTTTTCTCAAGGAACTCGTCACCTCTCATATGCTGACATTTGGGCATAATGCTGAGCTTATCAAAGCGGTGCATAAGCTCAATCATCTCCTCTGTGCAGCCTGAGCCGCCGTCACCGTAACCGAACATATTGAGAGTCTGTCCGCCCCTGTCTTTATCGATATATGCTTCCCAGTTTTCCTGAATCTGTGAGGGCATATTCCATGTTATAAAGTGTGTGGGCGGCACGCAGGCTAAAACCTCACTGCCGTCAATACCTCTCCACCTAAAGTTATTGTGGGGAAAACGGTTAGTGTCATTCCATGTTGACATTTTGTTGGATACAAAATAATCCACACCGCTTTTTTTGAGTATCTGAGGCAATATCCATGAGTTTCCGAAAACATCAGGCAGCCATGCATTGTTTACGGTTTTGCCGAACATTCTTTTATAGGTCTGCTGACCGTAAAGGCACTGTCTTATAAGCGATTCAGCCGAAGGAACATTGCAGTCAGGCTCAACATACATTGCACCTACAGGCTCAAACTGACCTGCGGCAACCTTCTCCTTCAGCTCCTCAAAAACCTCAGGATAATATTTTTCAAGGGTCTCATAAACATAAGGCTGTGTATGAGTATATCTGAAGTCGGGATATTTATCCATAAGGCGAAGCTGAATGAGCACTGTGCGAAGGTTTTTCTGCACTGAATGGATTCTTCTCCAATAATAAGCTATATCAAGGTGAGAGTGTGAAATAAGTGCCACATCACCGCTGCCCTTGTAGTTATCATTGCCATAGATTACTTCGTCAACATATTTTTTTGCCTCAGCTACGCCTGTGAGTTCTTCACTGTCAAAATCAATGAGATTCATTGCATTGCAAAGCTCCCTGTTAAGAAAAGCTCTGTAGTCCTCATTAAAAAGCTCACTTTTGGCTATATCGAGCAAAAGCTCAAAGTCCCACACCAAATCCTGCACCTCGTGATTAACGGTGCAGATGTAAGCCCCCTCAAAAACCTGACGGCATCCGCGTACGGAAAGGGACTCCGGGTTTCTTTCATCGTCGGGCTTTGAACGGTTATAGCCCATCATCTCAAAATGAAGCACTTCGTTTTCGTTTATATAAGGCGAAAGCAACATTCTTTCTCTGTTAGGGTCAACACCGCCGATATATCTGCCGTTGACCTTAACGCAGATTTCTGCCGCTGTTTTAAGGCTGAACCACAGCTCCTTGCCCTTTAACTGCTCGGGAAGTGTCACATCAGCCTTTATAAATGCAGTGCCGTCGGGAGTAAAATACATATCACCCTTATTAAGAGGTCTGTAATCCTCAGAGTAATACTCAAATTTCATCTCACTTACCTGACGGGCATCTCTTATCATCAGATTTTCAATTTCCCACTTAAAGGAATAAATATGTCTTTTAAGCCAGCCGAAACGAAGATCAGTCCACTCCTCAGGGCGCATTGAACGGCGGATAACTTTAATATGTGCCATAATTATACCCCCTTAAACATCCTGAAAATAAGGCTTTTTGCGTATAGCCTGCACCTTGACCGTCTTTTTTAAATCCAGCTTTATCTGCTGCTCAATCCAATCGGTACAGCGGTGAAGAATAAGACATTTTGAACATTCACCACGGAAAATGAGGGTGAGCTTCTCACCCTCAAGACCCGCATATTCCACCCAACCGCCGTCGCCCTGAAGCTTGGGCTGAAGGATATTTTCAACATAACTCTGAACTGTCATAATTTCCTCTTATTTAATAATGTTATCAATAACACTCTTATATCCGGCAAGCTTTGCCTTTGATTCTTCTCTTGTCTGAGCCTGAACACTGTAATAAACCTTTATCTTAGGCTCTGTACCTGAGGGTCTTACTGCCATCCATGTGCCGTCCTTCCAGAGGAATTTGAGCACATTTTCCTTAGGCAGGTCTGCAACGCCCTTGCTGTAGTCAATAACCTCACTCAGACCCTCAAAGAGATCCATACCCTTTTCTCTGAAATAAACCATAAGGTCTGCTATTTTCTCTGCACCGTCCTTACCCTTAAGCACAAATGAATCAAGGTGGTCAAGGTAATAGCCGTATTCCTCATAAATATCCTCAAGTGCCTGAACAAGAGTTTTGCCCTGATTGTAATAATAAGCAGCCATCTGGCAAATAAGCATTGATGACACAACAGCATCCTTATCTCTTGCGTGAGTGCCCACAAGATAGCCGTAGGACTCCTCATAGCCGATGATAAATTCCTGCTCACCGCTTGCTTCATACTTATTGATTTTGTCACCGATATATTTGAAGCCTGTGAGAGTTTCTTCACACTTGAGACCGTAGCTTCTGCCGATATTTGCACCAAGCTCTGAGGTAACGATAGTCTTGACAAGAGTGCTCTTTGATGAAAGAGTAGCCTTCTTCATTTCAAGGATAAACTTAACAAGAAGTGCACCTGTCTGATTACCGGTGAAAAGCACATATTCATCACCGTTTTTAACTGCAATGCCGACTCTGTCGCAGTCCGGGTCTGTGCCGAGAACAAGGTCAGCACCGATTTCCTTTGCTTTTTCAATTGCAATTGTCAGCGCATCCTTTTCCTCAGGATTCGGGCTTCTGACAGTTGAGAAGTTTCCGTCGGGCATTTCCTGCTCTTTAACAACGGTCACATTCATACCCTCAAGCATTCTTCTGACGGGAATATTGCCTGTGCCGTGAAGGGGTGTGTAAACAATTTTAAGCTCTGAGGGCTCCTCATAAACACTCTGCTGCTTAACCTTGGCAAGGAAAGCTGAAAGCACATCTTCACCAACATAGCTGATATTTTCTGCCTTGCCCTCAAAGGGAATAGAAGTGTAATCCTCAATAGCATTTATACATTCAATTGCGCCCTTGGCATCCTCTGTGCAGAACTGGCAGCCCTTGCTGTCATAGACCTTATAGCCGTTGTACTCCTTGGGGTTGTGAGAAGCGGTAAGCATTACGCCTGCTGTGCAGCCGAGATGTGATGTGGCAAAAGAAAGCACCGGGACGGGTACAAGAAACTCAAAAAGGTAAACCCTGAAGCCCTGACCCGAAAAGATATCGGCGGCAACCTTGGCAAAGTAGGATGAATTGTTTCTTGAGTCATAGGCGAGAACTACGCTGAGCTCGCCGCTGTTTTTGCTTTTTATATACTGTGCAAGACCGTAGGTTGCCTTGCCGACAGTGTATTTATTCATGCGGTTTGAGCCGGCACCCATAATGCCGCGAAGACCGCCTGTACCGAAAGCAAGGTCCTTATAAAATCTGTCTTCAATTTCTTTTTCGTCAGTGACAGCACTGAGCTCTGCCTTTGTTTCCTCGTCAAAAGTGAGCCACTGCTGATATTTTGCCTTATAATCCATGTTTCTTCATCCTTTCCGGAAATTTATTCACAACAATTATATCACAAGGCTTTTGTCGAAACAATATAAATAATAAAATTTCTGCAATAAAAATTAATACTGCGGCAACTAAAAAAAGAACACAGGCTCCCGTGCATAAAGCACAAGCACCTGTGTCCCTTTGTCTTTCAATCAGAAGGGTAAGATTATTTTAAGCCCTAATTTAAGCATAAGCTTAGTGAAAACACCTGCAAGATGTAATATTAATTCAGGCAGCCACATAATATTTTTCTCCTTTATTTGTAAATTCAGGTTATTTATTCCTATAATTTTATTTTATCCTAAAGAATTATATCCTTGCTATAACTTTTTTAATTTTTCTTGAATTCTATTTCAGTTAGTGCAAACAACTTTTTAAACACACCAAAACCCACAGACGGTCAGTGCCTGTGAGTCTTGGTGGGCTTCTTTAAATAAGGAGAATCTATAAAGTTGGAGGATATCTTTGTTAAGTGCAGAGTGCTGAGTGCAGAACGCAGAGTGTTTTTTTCTCTGCGGCAAGAGATTAACCTCTTTAACTCAGCTCACCTGCAATTCATAATTCATAATTCCTAATTCATAATTAAATCAGGTCATATCGCCTATACCGCGGAAGAAGTTTTTGATTGTGTTGATGATATTCTTAAAGAATGCAACAAGATTGTTGATGATATTCTCAAAGATGTTATCACTGTCGCCTTCGGTAAGGTCGCCGAGATTGCCGAAAATGTTGTCAATGTCAAAGCCGCCGTCTGTGGTGCCTGAGCCTGACTTTGCCTTTGCTTCAACGGTTATATCATAGTCGGGCATTGTGAAGGAGATGTTGAGCTGAGTGAGGTCAATGCCAAGGTCAACTTCATTTCCGCTTGCATCTGTGATAACCCAGCGGTCAAAGTTTTCTGCATTAGCATTTGCACTGATTTCAACGGTGTCGCCGTAGGTTACGATGAGTCCACCGTTGCTTGTGCAGTTGATTCTGTTGACTGTTCTCTGAAGTTTAACATTAACTGTCTTTGTTGCATCGGCAATGACAAAGTAATCATTCTCTACAGGGTTATATTTTGCGCTGAGAACATAGTCGCCGCTGTTTTCTACCGTGTAGGTGAATTGTTCGTTTTCCTTTACTACCGCAATTTCTTTGCCGTCAAGTGAAACAGTAAATGTGCCGGCAGGGCTGTAATCACCGCAATCAATTGCACTGTTGAGGTAACCTGACTTGAATGTGGGGGTGAATTCAACTTCCTTGAATTTAACTGTGAAGGAAACTTCTGTACCTACATAATTGGGATTATCGTGCTGAACGGTGAGCTTATAGGTTCTGCCGTTTTCGGCATAAGAGTTTTTGTCCTCAACACCGATAACTGACTGAGGGGGATAGTTAAGATAATCCATAAGATATGACTGAACATCACGCATCAATGTGCCGGGCTCAACTTCAAATTCAAAGCCGTCAACAATGAAGTTTCCGTCATTGCCTTTGAATGAAATGGGAGCAGGATTAACCTTTACGGGAATTGTGAATTCATAAGGAAGTGCCTCTTCTGCATTTGCAGGGGTAAACACAACTTCAATTTGAGTATTATTGGGATTAGGAGTACCCGTCAAGCGGTTATCTTTAATTGTAAATGTACCCTCAATCTGTGTATCTGTTCCTTTAATAACTGCCTTACCGCCTGTAAGCTCAATATCTGCCCAAGTTACATTGGGATTATATGTTAATTCGGGAACTGTGGGGTATTCAACAATGGAAGTTTCAGGAATTGCACTTGCAACTTTTACATAAACCTGTACGGTAATTACATCATATCCTGCAGGTGCAAACTGTGCCGTATAGTAACCACTTGAACTAACAACAGTTTTTGATGCAGGATTTAACGAAGGTGACCATATCCATTCAGTTGCAAGTAAATTGGGTTCATTGGGATTATGGGGATTGGTCAACACACCACCTGACAAAATAGATGTAGAAAGCAGTGCTCCGGGCTCAACTTCTGAAGCTACTGGAACAGGATCATTTTCATCAACAGGGACAAGTATAACAGCTTCTACAGTATACACTAAAGAACTTCTCAATTTTGTAAACGATGTATATGCATCTTCATCATCAGGAACAAATATTATGTCTAATTTTATATCTGTGCCAGGAGTAGGTATATATTCGGGTTTTCTAAATTCAAAGTGTCCTGCAACTTGATTGCCGGCTGCATCTCTTACAACTTCATCGTCATTAATGATGAGTGCTTCTTCAAGTGTTTGTCCATAATACATTTTTCCATCTGCAGTTTTGTATGAAAGTGTGGGATATGATTCTACATTTGCAGTAGCTGTTAATTTTTCTGCCGCACTTGCATAAAACGGCACAACCGATAACATCATCATAAGTGCTAATAAGATTGATAGTAATTTTTTTGTTTTCATAAATACATTTCTCCGTTTCTTTTGTATTTTTGTTGATTTTTGTGCAAATAGCACCGTTTTCAGTGTAGCTTTTCGCTTTGCTTTTAATTTTACATTCACACAATCATCGCATCACCTCTTTCACTATTGCAACAACTACAAATTTGTAGTATAATTATAGTGTGATAAGAATATCATAAAAATCACTACTTGTCAACTATAAAAATACACATAATATACTATTTTGCGTGTTTTGTAGTATAAATTTATATTAAATACATAAATCATATAATAATTTAGTTTTGGTTTTAATATATAAAGTCACCAACAAATAATATAAAATATAAACAAATGTCTGCAAACACGAGATATATTTTAGAAAGGGTGATTATATGAGCCACGATTTTATTGAAATCAAAAAGAAAACAGCAAGAGGCGAAGACGGTTACAAAATAGTATCGGTAAGAATGAGAGATGAAACTATTGAAAAGCTTGACAAACTTTCAGCACTATCAAACCGTTCCAGAAATGAACTTATAAACATGCTTTTAGAAAAGGCCGTTGATATCGTTAAGGTTACAGAATAAGCCTAAAAAAACAGCTCTGTTCACTGCGAACAGAGCTGTAATTTTTTTCAGTTTACTTAATTCCTCTTATAAATTCCTCATAGAAATCAATGCTCTTGAGGAAGACATCCACACCTAATTTTTCGTTAGCATTATGTACCGACGCAAACTGTGCATTATCAATGCTGAAGGCACCGAAGCGGTAAATCTCCTTACAGATATGCTTGAAGGACCTTGAATCGGTAAATGCATCAAGAATGAAGGGAGACACACCCACACCGGGGAAAACCTTATTGACAACAGACCTGATATAGTCAAAGGATGCCGTATTATGGTCTGAGGCAGGCGGCGGATTGAGAATATTGTCACACTCATATTCAACGCTGTCACCCAGCACACTCTTAATGTGTGCAAACATTGTTTCAAAGCTGTCGTGGGGAGCAATTCTCAGCTTGAGAGTAGCCGTTGCCTTTTCTGCAATTTTACCCTCGGGATGAACTGCATCTATAGCGGTAATAGTGTATGTGCTTCTTATCATTGCGGCGGTCTGGTCGTTGCTTTCCATTGCCTTTTTAACAACGGGTCTGAGTACCGAAAGATTTTTGAACACAAAATTGAGAGGTGCACCCACATGGTCGGCAAAGCAGCCCAGCATACCCTCAAGAGCGGGAGTCATCTGTGATGCCATAGGTGACTTTTCAAGCTTGTTGAGAGCCTTCACAAGCTTTTCGCAGGCCTTAGGCTTGCTCGTTGTGATTTTAACGGTACCCCAGCCTTTTTCTGAAACACCCACCATTGCAAAGGGTGTTTTTATGCCCATAGGCAGCTCTTTCATAATGGCACCGCCCTCATCAAGCACAAACCAGGGCTTTATGCCGCTATCCTTAAACCACTGAGCTATTATATCGGCAGTGTCCCCTGCAACCTCTTCGCAGTTGCTTGAAACAAAATAAATATCTCTTTCCGGGGTAAAACCCTCTTTTGCGAGCCTTTCCATAGCCTCAAGTATGCCGGTGAAAACGCACTTATTGTCAACAGAGCCTCTGCCCCAGACAAATCCGTCGTGAATTTCAGCCTCAAATGCAGGGTGCTCCCACTGCTGATTTTCATCTGAAACAACATCATGATGTCCCATAAGCACAACAGGCTGAAGCTTTTCGTTCTTGCCCTTCCAGTGAAGAACTATACCGTATTCGTTCGTAAGCTGTGAGTGAACTGCGGCAAAGGTTGCGGGATACATTTCCTTGAGCATAGGCAGAAATGCATCAAAAACAGCTCTGTCAAAATTACCCTCTTTGTTTGAGATTGTTTTTGCTCTTATTATTTTCTGAAAGTTTTCCAATGATTTCTGATTTTCAGCGTTCATTTCCTTTTCCTCCAAAGCTAAACTGATTATAAACTGAGTATATTATATCACTGATTTTGATTTTTTCCACTGTTTTGATTAAAAATTACGGTAAATATGCTTCCCTTATTCTCTTCGCTTTCTGCAAAAACCTCAGCCCCGTGAAGAAGTGCTATCTGCTTTACCATGGGCAGACCCAGACCGCTGCAGCCTTCCTCCCTTGAGCGAGCCTTATCTGCGCGGAAAAATCTCAGCCATATTTTTTCAAGGTTTTCCTTTGATATGCCTATACCGTTATCCTCAACCTTAAGGATAATTTTCTCACTTTCTTTTTTAAGGCTTAACCTGACATAGCCGCCTTCTCTCCCGTACCTGACAGCGTTGCTTATGAGATTATCGCAAAGCCTTGTGATAAGCCCCACATCCATATCGAGCATAATATTAGGTTCAATGTCTTTTATCAGCTTTATATTCTTTTTGTGTACCCTGCCGATATCGTCGCTTACACTTTCCACAAGCTCGCTGAGATTTTCTAAGGCTAAATCGGGCTTGACACTGCCCTGCTCCATTTTAGCAAAATTCAGCAGCTGAGAAATAAGCCTCTGCATAGAATTTGCCTGCTTATAAATTGTTTCAAAGCTCTCTCTTACTTCCTCGCTGTGTCCCTCTTCGCCGAGCTGATATTCGCTCTCTGCAAGCACCACGGCAACGGGAGTGCGCAGCTCGTGAGATGCATCTGAGGTGAAGTGCTTCTGCGCCTCAAAGGAAGCCTGAAGCCGTGAAAACATCTTATTGAAATTATCTGCGAGACTTCTTATATCGGGGTCGCTGTCGGTGTCGGTTATTCTTTTTGTCAGGTCGTCTGCACTCTGAGTTTTTGACACAGTCTCATTTAGCTGCTTAAGAGGTGCAAGCGCATTCTTTGCAATTCTGTCACCGAAAACTGCACCCAAAGCTATAAAGGCAGGCAAAAGCAGCAAGGCCAGCACGGTTATAGTGTCCCATATGCCGTCTTCACTGTCAGCCTTCATTATGCCTCTGACCCATATATCATCATAAGCCTTCTCAGAGGAATAAAACTCAAGCTCATACATAGGTATATCGTAATATTCATATACTCTTGCCATAATCAGAGTGGTTACATCTTCAGTGAGTCCGCTGTACTCAAGGGCAATTTCAAAGGCTTCGCGGTAGCTTATATCGCAATCCTCCCCCACCTCGTCAAGGTTACCCTCAAAAGGTATGAAACTGTCTATAGCTTCACTCTCACTTGAAAAAACCTCACCGTTTTCACCGTTGATTTTATATTCATACTTGCTGAATTCAATCATACTGTCATAGATGAAGTATTCCGCACCGTCAATTTCAACGCTTTTGATTCTGCCGTTTTCCAGCGGTTCATCGGTCTTCGCACCCTCAGGATAGCTTCCGCCGATAATTTCACCTGCCGAGGAAAACACGATTACGCTTACGCCGTCGTTGTTAAAGGCAAAATCCGACTCTATATCAAGCAGACCGTTTTCCGCCTCTATTTCGTCGATATTTCTCTCTACATTTCTTATCAGGTTTTGCTGTGCCTCGGCATGCTGTGCATTTCTTCCCAGCACACTTATGAGCACAATAAGTAGCACCGACAAAAAGCATATAAGCACGGTGTACCATAAATTAATTCTGAATCTCAGTGATTTTCTTTTAAACATTGTCTGTCACCTTTTAACACCTATATAGTAAAAAGCCTTATTGGGTTTTGAGCACATATCCTGCGCCCCTTACGGTATGTATAAGCTTCACATCAAAGTCATCATCTATTTTTTTACGAAGATATCTTATGTAAACATCAATGACATTGGTGCCGCCTGCATAGTCATAATTCCACACGCTGTTTTCTATTTTTTCTCTTGACATAACTGTTCCCGCATTTCTCACAAGACACTCGAGAATAGCATATTCCTTTGAGGAAAGCTCTATATTTTTTCCGCCTCTTGTTACCTCACGGCTTTTCAGGTTGACCGTCAGGTCACCCACAGTGTAAATATTTGTGCTGTTACCCGTAGACTTTCTTGTTATCATACGCACTCTTGCGGCAAGCTCCTCAAAAGAAAAGGGCTTTGTCAGATAGTCATTGGCACCGCTGTCAAGCCCATAGACCTTGTCTTCAATCTCGCTTTTTGCCGTCAGGAAGATAACGGGAGTATCGTTTCCGCTTTTTCTCATTTTCTCCAGCACCTCAAAGCCGCTGAGCTTGGGCATCATAACATCAAGCACAATTGCATCATAGCCTGCACCTGCAAGATAGTCAAAAACGCTTTCTCCGTCAAAGCAGCTGTCTACACTGTAGCCTGCCCTTGTGAACTGCTTGACAAGTATTCTGTTAAGGGATTTTTCGTCTTCAGCTATAAGTATTCTCATTAGCTTCACCGCCTCTATAATACTTTTACATTTTCATTCTATCACATTTTTTATTAAAGTTCCATTAAAAACATAAAAAAATACGGCAATCATAAAGACTGCCGTAAAATCTGTCATATCAGAAAAGTGACTTGATGAAGTTAAAGAGCTTCTGAATGAGATCTGTAATATCCTCCCAGAACATAAGAAGTGACCAGTCGGGTTCGGGATTTTCGATAACTTCAGCCGTCATAAGTTCGTCGTTCATATTATTTTCCTCCTTGTTTATTGTGATTTCATTATATACTATACCTCAAAACTTGTCAATAATCTAATCCGGTGTTTTTTAAGTTTTGTTAATTTCAAATTCACAAAATGTTAACCGTATAGCTTTCGATTATTCTTGTATCATTCTTTTTAACAAAATTTTTAAAAATTTCTTCACAGAACACAATATAGTGTGCTATAATGGAAATGCTTATAAAACGCATAATAATATGGAGGTTTTATTATGAAAAAAATCATCTCACTTTTATTGGTTCTGATTATGACATTCTCACTTGCCCTTCCTGCAAGTGCTGCAATGGCAGACGGAAAAAAAGTTCCCATTATCGTGCTTCGCGGTGACGGCACAGACATTTATGACAAAACAGGCGAAAAAATAGTCTGGCCCGTTTCTCTCGGCGATGAAGAGGGAGATAAAGATAAGCTTATCGATTCAATTATCGATGTTATATTCCCCCACCTTGTAACAGGTCTGCTCACAGGCAACTATGACGGCTATTACGAGGCTTTCTATCAGGCAGTTCTTCCCTTGTTTGACGAGGCTCTGCTTGACGGCAGCGGAAATCCCATTGACGGCACTCAGATTGACCCTTCAGCTCAGGCAACCAATGCCGAAAGAAGACGTTACAACACTATCGGCTGGGGCGGCGAACCCGACCGTTTCAATATGGGTGAATACACCTTCTACTATGACTGGCGTCTTTCTCCCTATGACACTGCAGAAAAGCTTGACTCATATATCGCTGATGTTATGAGAGTTACAGGTTCAGACGAAGTTAACCTTGTAGGTCTTTGCCTTGGCGGTACCCCTGTGCTTGCATATCTTGATATGTATCTTGACAAGCTCGCAGCAGGCACTAAGCCTTATATCAAAAACGTAATGTTTGACACAACAGTTGCCTTTGGCTGTGACGTTTTCACGGATGCCTTCAGAGGCAAAATTGACCTTGACTCAAACGGTATGCAGCGTTTCCTTGACCAGTATATGGACCCCGATGAGGCTTCATTTGACGGTCTTGGTGATATGGCTGTAATGGTAAATGAGCTGGTTTTCACAACCTATGAGCTTCTCAGGGAAACAACTGTAACCGACCAGGTTTTCGGTTCAGCTGAAGAATTTTATGCAGTTATCGCAGGCGGTCTTGTGCCCAAGCTTGCCATAGCCTCTTACGGCACCTTCCCCGGCTATTGGGGCAGCATCAAGCCTGAATATTACGAGGAAGCAAGAGACTATGTTTTCGGCAAGCCCGGCGATGAAATGTATGAAGAATACAAGGTTATGATCGAAAAAATGGATAAATTCCATAAGGAAGTTTCATCACAGATGTTCAACATTATTGATGAATGCAAGGCCAACGGCACTCACTTCGGCACTGTGGCAAAGTACGGCTATCAGCACTATCCTTTCATCGAATCACAGAATAAGCTTGCAGACGGCCTCATTTCACTTGAAAGCGCAACAGCAGGCGCAACCTGCAGCCTTGTCGGCGAAACTCTCACTGATGCTTACATAGCTGAAAGAATTGAAAAGGGCTACGGCGACTTCATTTCAGCCGACAAGCAGGTTGACCTTTCAACCTCATATTTTGCACCTACCGACACAGTATGGGTAATCAAGAATGCTATCCACGACGATTTTGCTGTTGAAAAAAGACTTGTTGAAAACTTCTGTTGGGGCAAAAACGAAACTGTTGCAACACTGAAGGATAAAACAGTTTATGAGCGCTTTATGCTCTTCACACTTACACCTGATGAATATGACAGCGACGTTCAGAACGCAGATGATTATCTTGTTCCCCTTGTGGATGATAACAAAGACGAAACTCTCTGGGACGACACAGATGTCGGTCAGGAAAGCACAATCTGGACAAAGCTTGCTGCTCTTTTGCGTTGGCTGACAGCTATGCTTAAGTTCATTCTTCGCATCACTGCTGAAAATCCCGGCCCGGCACCGGTTTGATCTTATCAGTTGCTACCCGCAAAGCAACAACTCGTACACTTAATTTTAATTAAATGGCAGGTCACCTGTTAAAAGTGACCTGCCATTTATTTTGATAAAATTCGCTGTTCAATTTTTACTGCAGACTTCCGTCAAAGACTGTTATTTCACCTAAGTATTCATCTTCAACGGCACAGACATAAATGTAAGCATACCTTTGAAAATCACTGTCACCCGAATAGCTTTTCACATAAAATCTGTAATATGGCAGGTAATATTCCTGATTACCCATAGTGTAATAAATGAGATCCGCTTTTGCTATTACATCTTCGGTGATTTTTCCACCCTCGACATAGTTTTCAGCCGCAGTGCTTATATATTCGCCCCTGAGGAGCTTTTCTTTGGCCTTGTTGAGACTTATAACAGGATAGTCCCCTATTTTTTCTGAGCCGTTTAAATAATTATCGCTGCTGCCTGTGATATAATTTCCGCTTTCGGTGAGATAGTGACTTTGCATATTAAAGCTGATAATATCTTCGGTAATATTGCCGCTTTTATAATAGGTGCGTGTTTTACTTGTCAGCAGCTCCCCGTCTACGGAATATTCATTATATACACCGGTTTCGGCTTTACTGTTGCTGTTTTTGCTGCAGGCGGACTGCATATGCTTTTCTATGAGAGTAAAATCGCTTTCCCTTACGGTTATGTTGCTTCCCTTCGGGAAGGCTCTGACAGTTCCCTTTTCCGTTTCAAGGCTGAAGGAATATATCTCCTGATCATGACTGATACTTATCTGTGTGTTACCGTAGTGCATACCTAATTTATCTGCAAGGTCCTCTGCCTGCTTTTTAAGCTCAAGAATATTAAAATATGTCTGCGACAGCTTACCCTCATTGTAACAGAGATTTTTATAAACTGGCAGCTTATCAAGCTTTATATCCTCATTCCAAGGGTTAATATCCTGAGAATTTGAAAGTGCCAGCTCGTCAGTACCCTCATAGCCCATACCTTCCATAACAAGGGTATAGCTTATTTCGGGTAAATTCCCGTCTCTTGCCGTAAGCACCGAGGCAACACTGTAGCCGCCTGCTATAAGACAAAGGCAGGCTGCAGCAGCCACAGCTCCTTTAAAAACACTCTTGCGGTAAAAGGCAACCTTTTTCGGTGCGGCGGCCTCAACATATTTTTCATCAATTTTGCCTAAGGCATTAAATAAGTCTTCACCTTTCATATTAGTTCCTCGCTTTCTAAGTGTTCCTTCAGCTTCATTCGCTGACGGTAAAGAATGGATGCCACCTTACTTTCGCTCACGGAAAAATCTCTTGCTATATCGCTTATTGAAGAGCAGTACCAATAGCGCCTGAGGAAAATATTTCTCTTTTCGGTACTCTGCCGTCTGAGAAAGTCTTCAATTGATTTTAAAAGAAGCTTCTCATCAAGTGAGTCCTCCACCCTCATTTGTGAGGGTATACAGCCTTCAAGCTCTGAGAAAACTATATCTGCGGTGCTGCCGCCTCTTTTTTCGGCAGAGTACAGCTTATAGCGGTTTATGGCAAGACCTCTCGTTATCCTGCCGAGATAAGTGCGAAGGTTCGACGGCTCCTTAGGCGGTATAGAGTTCCACGCACGAAGGTATGTATCGTTGACACACTCCTCGCTGTCCTGCTGATTGCACAGAATGTTGTGAGCTATGCACTTGCAGTAGGCACCGTATTTGATATTGGTTTCGTCAATGGCTTTTTCCGAGCGGGCAAAGTAAAGCTTTATGATATCGATATCTTTCATATCTATCCTCCTTTCACTTATATACACCGCAAATCTTTAAAAAAATTGCAATTTTTTTAAAGATAATGCAAAATGCTAAATGCAAAATGCAAAATTACGGTCGCGACTCCACCACCCGCTGACCTTAAGCCTCTTTCCGCATAGATGAAGCTCAGAGGAGGCAAATCTCATCAATCTTAAAACAAACGGCAGGTCACTTCCAATTCGGTAGCGACCTGCTGATGCATTATAATCTACAGAGTGGGAATTTCATCCCCACTCCCTTTGCGGGAGAGGATTGCTTATCAGTAGAAATGTGCCCGCGACCACAATTTTGCATTTTGCATTTAGCATTCTGCATTTAATCACACGATTGCAACTGCTTCCACTTCACAAAGCACACCCTTGGGAAGTGCCTTAACGGCCACACAGCTTCTTGCAGGTGCTGAGGTGATATATTTGGCATAAACCTCATTGAAAGCTGCGAAATCGCCCATATCGGCAATAAAACAGGTGGTCTTGACCACATTGTCAAAGCTTGTTCCCGCCTCTTCAAGAACAGCTTTAAGGTTAACCATAACCTGCTCTGTCTGAGCAGTGATGCCCTCAGCATCAACATTGCCTGTAGCAGGATTAATGGGAATCTGTCCCGATGTAAAAAGAAAGCCGTTTGCCATTATAGCCTGTGAATAGGGGCCGATAGCAGCAGGTGCCTTGTCTGTTGAAATCTTTTTTAGCATAGTAAATTCTCCTTTATTTGAAAGATTTTATAAACTGCTGTGCAGCTCTGGGCGAACGAGAGCCCTTTGCAAGAGCAAATGCCTCTGCCTTAAGGTAAAGCTCTTTTTCGTCAATGTTGAGCCTTTCCTTTTTAGCCAGCTCGTGAACGATGTCAAGATAGAGCTTTTTGTTAGGCTTTGAGAAGTACACAACAAGACCGAAGCGGTCGGAAAGCGAAAGCAGCTCCTGAACCGTGTCACTGTGGTGAATATCGTCCTCGTGGCCTCTCTCAGAGAATCGCTCCTTGACAATATGTCTGCGGTTGCTTGTGGCATAAATAACGGCATTTGATGCCTTGGCGCTTGCCGAGCCTTCCAGAGCCGCCTTAAGCATTGAGAAGCAGTCATCGTTTTTGTTGAAGGAAAGGTCGTCGATAAAGATAATGAACTTCAGGGGGTTATCGGCAATTCTGCCCATAATATGCGAAAGGGAGAAAAGCTGATCCTTGCGAACTTCAATAAGTCTCACGCCCTTATCAAAGCAGGCATTTGCCACAGCTTTGACAGTGGAGGACTTACCCGTACCCGCATCACCGCAGAGAAGCACATTCTGTGCGTACCTGCCCTCAGTGAGTGCAAGGGTGTTATCCATAACCTGCTGTCTTTCTGCCTCATAGCCGATAAAGCTTTCGGTGGTGATATCGTCGGCAGCCTCAACGGGAACGATCTCATCCTTTTCCACTCTGAACATACCTGCCGTGGCAAAAATGCCATAGCCGTAGCGGTGAATATGGCTGAGTCTTTCTTTGTACACTGCCGAAAAGTCTACTTTTTCGTTTTCAAACAGAGGGATATATCCCTCATAGTCCGTATCTTCAAAAAGGCTTTCTGCTGTCAGAGACGTAAGGGAAGAAAATATATCAAGCTCCTTTTCTGCATTAGCCTTAAGTGAAGCGGACACCTCTTTATTTTTAGCCACAGAGGTAATATAAGTATTTTCATCCTCACACACTGCCTTGGTTAAAAAGGCTGAAAACGAGCCGCCGTATGCACCGAGAGAGCTGACAAACTCACCGTAAAAGCTGAGCTTTTCATATATATCCTCACTTCTGAGGAAGTTAAGGAAGGCCGTCATTTCTTTTTTGTCTGTCAGCCCTCTGAAAACACTCAGAGCCGAGAGCTGACAGGCAAGTAATTTTAAATCTGTCTTTTTCATAATATCAGAACTTGTTGATAATTGCGCCCTTGTCAGCTGAGCTTACCATTGCGGCATAACGGGCAAGATAACCTCTCACATCGGTCTTGACCTTAATAGGCATTTCCTGCTTACGCCTCTCAATTTCCTCATCGCTGACCTTGAGTTCAATTTTATATTCGGGAATGTTGATTGAAATTATGTCTCCGTCCTTGACATAGGCAATAAGTCCGCCTCTGACAGCTTCAGGTGATACGTGACCTATGGATGCACCTCTTGTTGCACCTGAGAATCTGCCGTCTGTGATAAGAGCAACATCCTTGTCAAGACCCATACCTGCAATAGCTGAGGTGGGTGAAAGCATTTCTCTCATGCCGGGGCCGCCTGAGGGGCCTTCATAGCGGATAACAACCACATCACCCTTGACAATTTTGCCGCCGTATATAGCTGCGATGCATTCCTCTTCACTGTCAAAAACCTTGGCAGGACCTTCGTGAATAAGCATTTCGGGAGCCACTGCACTTCTCTTGACAACACAGCCGTCAGGGGCAATATTACCTCTGAGCACAGCTATGCCGCCTGTTTTTGA
The DNA here is from genome assembly GCA_017396515.1 of Clostridia bacterium. Taxonomy (GTDB): domain Bacteria; phylum Bacillota; class Clostridia; order Oscillospirales; family Acutalibacteraceae; genus UBA6857. Next base: position 60,061 of record JAFQLV010000013.1, read on the forward strand.
ATAGGGGTTATCTACTGTTCTTATAACAGTTTCATCCTTGTTGAAGGCATTTTCGATGTTTTCGCCTAAGGTCTTACCTGTACAGGTCATAACACTTGTGTCAAGAAGACCCAGCTTTGCAATTTCTCTGAGTACGGCATAAACACCGCCTGCTTCGTTAAGGTCTTCCATATAGGTGTGACCTGCAGGTGCAAGGTGGCAGATGTTAGGTGTTTTTTCGCTTATTTCGTTTGCCATATCAAGGTTGAAGTCAATACCGCATTCATTTGCAATAGCAGGCAGATGAAGCATACTGTTGGTGCTGCAGCCTATAGCCATATCGGCAGTTACGGCATTTCTCATAGCAGCCTCAGTCATAATGTCACGGGGACGGATATTCTTTTTGACAAGCTCCATAATCTGCATACCTGCGTGCTTTGCAAGCTCAATTCTTGCCGAATAAACAGCAGGAATGGTACCGTTGCCCTGAAGGCCCATGCCCAGCACCTCTGTCAGACAGTTCATTGAGTTAGCGGTGTACATACCTGAGCATGAGCCGCAGGTGGGGCAGGTGTTTTCCTCGCATATGCGAAGCTGCTCATCATCAATTTTGCCTGCAGTGTAAGCGCCTACTGCCTCAAACATACTTGAAAGGCTTGTCTTTTTGCCGTCAACTCTGCCTGCAAGCATAGGGCCGCCTGAAACGAAAATAGTGGGGATATTGAGTCTTGCCGCAGCCATAAGAAGACCGGGCACATTTTTATCGCAGTTGGGAATCATAACAAGGCCGTCAAAGCCGTGAGCCATAACCATAGCCTCAGTTGAATCGGCAATAAGGTCTCTTGTTACAAGTGAATACTTCATACCGGTGTGGCCCATGGCAATGCCGTCACAGACTGTAATTGCAGGGAAAACTATAGGAGTACCGCCTGCCATAGCAACGCCAAGCTTGACCGCATCGGCAATTTTATCAAGATTTATGTGACCGGGCACTATCTCATTGAATGAGCTGACAATACCGATAAGAGGGCGTGACTGCTCCTCTTTTGTCATGCCCAGAGCGTGATAGAGACTGCGGTGAGGGGCATTGTGAAATCCGTCGACTATTGTGTCTTTTATCATTGAAAGCATCTCCTTAAAATTAAAGTAGCGGTGGAGTAAAAAGTCAAGAGTGAGGAGTGAGGAGTTAGGAGTTAGTAGTTAGGAGTTAGGAGTTAGGAGTTGTGGTCGCGGGTTAACTCTATACTAACCTTAAACTCGTTGCCGCAAGCACAAAACTCGCAAGCGGAAAATTCCGTCGATCATAAAATGTGCTTTTAAATTGCATTATTTTGGCGGAATATAGGGTTCGTTTAAATAAGTTTAAAACGGATATAATCGGAGCGAAGCGACCCTTAACTCCTAACTCCTAACTCCAAACTCCTAACTTATTAAAGCTGCTGCACAAACGCACAGCAGCCCTGCAAATTCTTAGTTATTAATGAGCTTATCCTCGTCGCTCCATGAATAGAGCTTACGAATTTCCTTACCTACAACCTCTGAGGGATGCTCGGCAGCAATCTTTCTCATAGCACCGAAGTGTACCTGTGAGCCTGCATCTGACATATCGAGAAGGAAGTCCTTTGCAAAGGTACCGTCCTGGATATCCTTAAGAACCTTCTTCATAGCCTTCTTGGTTTCATCTGTGATAATCTTGGGACCTGTGATATAGTCGCCGTATTCAGCAGTGTTGGAGATTGAATATCTCATTCCCTCGAAGCCGCTCTGATAAATAAGGTCAACGATGAGCTTCATTTCGTGGATGCATTCAAAATATGCGTTTCTGGGGTCATAGCCTGCTTCTGTAAGAGTTTCAAAGCCTGCCTGCATAAGTGCACAGACACCGCCGCAAAGAACTGCCTGCTCACCGAAAAGGTCTGTTTCTGTTTCGGTTCTGAAGGTTGTTTCAAGCACACCTGCACGTGCACCGCCGATACCCAGTGCATAAGCCAGAGCAATTTCAAGTGCATCACCTGTTGCATCCTGTTCAATAGCTACAAGACAGGGAACACCCTTGCCGACCTGATATTCGCTTCTTACTGTGTGGCCGGGGCCCTTGGGAGCGATCATAACAACATTTACGTTCTTCGGGGGCTTGATGCAGCCGAAGTGAATGTTGAAGCCGTGAGCAAAAGCAAGAGTCTTGCCCTCTGTGAGGTGGGGCTCGATGCTTTCCTTATAAAGCTTAGCCTGCTTTTCGTCGTTGATAAGAATCATAATCATATCAGCGTTTTTAGCTGCATCTGCAGCTGTCATAACTGTGAGGCCCTGAGCTTCAGCCTTTGCCCAGCTCTTAGAGCCTTCATAAAGACCTACGATAACATTTACGCCTGAATCCTTAAGGTTAAGTGCGTGAGCGTGACCCTGTGAGCCATAGCCGATAATAGCAACTGTTTTTCCGTTGAGCTTTGCAAGATTACAATCCTGCTGATAATAAATATTCTGCATTATAAAGTCTCCTTTAATAAATTATTCCTGATTAATCATTGTGTCTGTGCCTCTTTCAATGGCAACTATACCTGTGCGGCACATCTCGAGTATGCCCAGAGGCATCATTATTTTGATGAATGCATCAAGCTTTACGGGTTCACCTGTCAGCTCAACACTCATAACATCCGTAGAATAGTCTATAATTTTGGCTCGGTATATTTCAGCCGCAGCCATAATGTCAGGTCTTGTTTCAGGTGTGTTTTTCACCTTTATGAGCATAAGCTCTCTCTTGACCGTAACATCATCATCAAGCACCTTAACCTTTTTAACATTATAGAGCTTTTTCATCTGGCTCACAAACTGGTTTTTGGTGTTTTCGTCACCGCTTATGGTGATTGTGATTCTTGAATAATTGGGGTCTTCAATGGTACTTACCGTAAGTGCATCAATATTGAATGCCCTTCTTGTAAACATACTTGTTACTCTCATAAGCACGCCCGGCTTATTATCTACGAGGACAGCTATAACAAACTTACTCATATCACTCTCCCCTTTCCTTTGAAACGATAATATCATCAATTGAGCCGCCGGGAGGTAGCATGGGAAGCACAAATTCATCTTTATCGATAAGCACTTCTATTATATATGTACCCTCACCCTGAGAGGCCTCACTGAAGGCTGATCTGAAATCTTCGGGGGTTGATACTCTCATACCTTTGGCACCGAAGGCATCGGCAAGCTTCATAAAATCGGTCTTTCTGCCAAGAACGGTGTTGGAATATCTTTCACCGTAGAAAAGAGTCTGCCACTGTCTTACCATACCGAGAACTCCGTTATTGAGAAGCACTATTGTAACCGGCAGATTATAGCTGACAGCCGTTGCCACCTCATTGAGGTTCATGCCGAAGGAGCCGTCACCTGTTATAAGAACAGTTCTCTCTTTTTTAGCGGTAGCCGCACCTATTGCCGCACCCAGGCCGTAGCCCATTGTGCCCAGACCGCCGCTTGAGATGAAGGTTCTGTTTTCTTTAAATGAAAGATACTGAGCTGCCCACATCTGATGCTGACCCACATCCGTTGCAACAACTGTGGAATCAAGCTTGATTTCATTGATTATATCAAAAACCTGCTTGGGTGTCAGGGGTACTTCAGCAGAAAGCTCTGCCTTTTCGGCAATCGCCCTTTCTTCGGCTCTGAGAATCTCTATGCGTTCTTTCCACTGAGGTCTTTCGTCAGAGTTGACCCTGGCGGAGATACGCTTGAGGGAATCTCTCAGATCCCCGTGTACACCAACATCAACGCCTATATTTTTGCCAAGCTCGGATATATCCACATCAAGCTGAATAAACTGAGTGTTTTTGACATATTTTTCTGTGTTGCCCGTGGCTCTGTCACTGAAGCGCACACCTATGCCGATAACTAAATCAGCCTCTTTGTTCGCCATAGAGGAAGCATAATGGCCGTGCATTCCCTGCATGCCGAGAAAGCGCTCGTGGTCGCTGGGGAATGCCGAAAGACCCATAAAGGTGCAGCCGATATAGCCGCCGATTTTTTCTGCAAAGGCAGCCACCTCATCAGCCATTCCCTGGCCGAGAACACCGCCGCCGATGTAAATATAAGGTCTTTCACTTTCATTGATAAGCTTAGCAGCTTTCTCAATATATATATCCTTTGCCTTTTTGTTTTCAAAGGGTGCAACAACCTCTGCCTTTTCATAATCTGCCTTGGCTATCTGCACATCCTTGGGGATATCAATAAGCACCGGGCCGGGTCTGCCGCTTTTTGCAATGCGGAAGGCCTCTCTTATAGTGTCGGCAAGGTCATTTACATCACTGACAAAGTAGTTGTGCTTGGTTATGGGCAGAGTTATGCCCGTAATATCAATTTCCTGAAAAGAGTCGCGGCCGATAAGTGCGTTCGGCACGTTACCCGTAATAGCAACCATAGGCACCGAATCCAGCATTGCCGTTGCTATGCCTGTTACGAGATTTGTGGCACCGGGGCCTGAGGTGGCAATAACCACACCGACCTTACCCGTGCTTCTTGCATAGCCGTCAGCGGCATGAGAAGCACCCTGCTCGTGAGCAGTGAGGACATGGTTTATTCTGCCCTGCGCCTTGTAAAGCTCGTCATAGATATTGAGCACCTGACCGCCGGGATAGCCGAAAACATCGGTAACGCCCTGCTCTATCAGGGTTTCTATAACAATTTGTGAACCTGTGAGTTTCATTTTCCTACTCCTTTTAGAGTATAAGTCTTCATTTAAAAATCTATTGGGCTATTATATCACGAGAGTCAAGGCTTGTCAACGGGTTTGTAACAATTTAAAGCGGTGAAATGATAATGTTTTGTACGCGTTTCAGACAAACAAAAAGGCGAGCCGAAGCCCGCCGAATAAGTTTATTTGATTTTCACACTTTTTGCACTGCTGAAAGAGCCGTATATTGTTTTGCCGTCAGCCTTTTTATAGGCTCTGACTTTGAAATAATAGGTTTTGCCGCTTGTGAGTGATGAAGCTGTTGCTTTAACGGTGTTGCCTGAATAAGTCTTATATTTTTTATATGTACCGTCCTTGCTGTCTTTATAATAGACCTGAAAGCCTGTTTCTCCGCTGACATTAGTCCAGCTTAAGGTTGCTTTACCCTTTGAGGCAGATTTAACGGTAAGGGTAGATTTTGCAGGCTTGGTAGCTGTTGTGAGCACCTCTGAAATATCACCCCATATTGTGCCATCATCTTTTGTGTAGGCTTTGACAGCATAATAATTCTTCGTGCCGCTGTTTAAGTTTTTATCGGTGTATGTTGTATCTTTTATTCTTG
>JAFQLV010000070.1 GCA_017396515.1 Clostridia bacterium
AAAATATTGTATTAATACAGATCTCTCTGTCTTAACCTATCTTAGAGCTTGTTCGCTCATTTCGTCATTGCTGACTTACTTTTATACTTCGCTATTTTAGCTTCCGTATTACTGTTTGAAAAGTACTTTTAAAAACTCTTCTTGATGGTTCTTTACCATCGAATCTCGGGTTCCTTTTCTTATCTCGTTGTTTAATTTTCAAGGTCCAATCGCCGGCCTCTCTCGAGGACAGCTCAAAGAGTATATCACATATATACTCCCTTGTCAATACTTTTTTGAAAGTTTTTTCAAAAAACTTTTCAACGAATATCGACCGTATCACTGCACAGCTATTGCTAAGCAGTGACGATATTTTATCACTCAAAGTGGCTGTTGTCAACACTTTTCTGCAACTTTTTTCTTTATTTTCGCTTAATTTTTCATCCTTTTTAACACCTTGCCGGGTGTGTTTGTATTTGTACAATATCACAACACTATATATTGTGTGTTCTTCTGTTTTATACTGATAATAACTATATTTAGGGTAGCGTAATAACATTCGTTTGACACTGTTAAAAACAGACTCTCATATAAAATTTTATGCCCGGCTCCTTTCCGGGAGTCAGGCATAAAATTAAGAGCTGTTTCAATTATTTGTTTTCGTCAATATAAGCAACAAGGTCGCCTACGGTTACAAGCTTCATAAGCTCTCTGTCAGGGATCTCGATGCCGAAGTGGTCCTCTACTTCGCAGATAAGTCCGAAAATCTCAAAGGAGTTCATAACCATATCGGTTGTGAAAACTGTGTTTTCGGTGAATTCAGGCACGGGATTGCCTGTGTAGTCCTCAAAGATCTTTTTGAGCTGTTCGATTGTACTCATTTTGATTTTCCTTTCTTATTTAGCTTTTTTAGATATAGTAGCTGCCCCCGAGTGGGCTTGGGTTCTCTTTTATTCTTCTGTTTTCTTTTTGGGCTTTCTGGTTTCAGCAAAGCGCTTATTATAAATTTCCTCTGTTGCAAGAGCAATCTTTGTTACATTTACATTCTTATCCTCAGGGAAGATATACCATGTGTCGTCAACAGTGTTCAGGTTTATGCAGTCTCTGCCCCAACCGAAGCGGTATTTATATTCAACATGGCAGGCATACTGCTGAAGGGCGGGTATATCCATACCAAACTTTTCGCCGTCGTACTCGCGTACACCCTCAAGCTTAAAGCCGTCGTAATTATGAACGAGATGGCCTTCACCCATATATATGAAGCCCTTTGCATTAGGCAGGTCATTGACCTTGACATCGCACTCAGTGTGGTACGTGCCGGCGTAAACCTCTTTTTTAACCTCCTCGCGTTCCCATTTGTACCAGTCAGAGGGGAACTTGAATTCGGTTTCGCCCTTGTCAGCCTCGAGCTCGCCGTAATAGTTAAGAGTCCAGCTCTTGCCGCATTCACCGCAGAAAAGCTGTGCACCCTTTGAAGACATCTTTGTTTCACAGCCGCAGGCAGGGCATTTATAAAGAACATTGTCAAGACCCTCTGCGCGGGTCTTTTTCTTCACCTTCACTCTGTTTTCGCTCTGCCATCTCCAGTCATCATGCCAGAGAGCTTCTCTGATTTTTGCATTGATTTCCTCAGGTGTGGATGCCTTGACCTCGTCAGCTGTCATAAGCTGCTGATGAAGAGCCTCTGTTCTGAGGAACCAACGGAAGGATTTCATATTCCAATAAGGGTTGTAAATATGGTTGCCCATCATCTTGATTGTTACAACGGGTACTCCGAGGAATTTGACAAGCTGACCCACTGCATCGGGGATAACCTCTGTTATGCCGCACAGAGAATAACGTGCCTCTGCATAAAGACCGTACATCTCACCGTTTTTGATAACCTTTCTGCCGATGCGGATAAGGCTCAGGTCTGTTGTGAACTTTCTTGTGGGAATGATTCCTATTCTTCTTGAAACCCATTCTCTGCCGATGAAATCGTCAACAGCACCGGGGAAGTGACCTCTGTGAGGCTTTATGAGTGAGCTCATAATATAGAAATCGTAGAATGAGTTGTGATTGCATATAAGCATGTAAGGAGGCTTTACTCCTTCCATATTTACTTTTTCAACTTTAACTCTGTGGAGCCACTTTCTTAGTGTTGTGCCTATCCAGATAATCCAGACAAAGTACCATTTCTGACCCTTGGGTTCCTGGTTCATATCAAACTTTTTGGTTGCCGGCGGACCTTGCCAAATGCGCTTGCCGATTTTCTTATATTTCATAAATCGATAAACCCCCATTATAGTTTAATTGTAATCATTATATCAAAATCCCCTTTTTTTTGCAACAGAAAAAACAGAAAAACATACAAATACGGTGAAAAATGTCATTTTAACTAAAATGTTTTGTTCACAAGGATTTTTTTTCAATGAAAAGCCGAGTATAAGTGAAAATAGTGTGACAAAACAGTAAACGGTATTTTAAATGAATAAGCCGCCAACCTGTGAGCTGACGGCTTATTAAATTCAGTTAATTATTCTTCTGCATCCTTCTTTGCGTCTTCAATAACCTTCTGAGCTACATTTGCGGGTGCGTCCTCATATCTTGAGAAGTTAAGGCTGAAATAGCCTCTGCCTGCTGTAACTGAGCGAAGTGTTGTTGAGAAGTCGCCCATTTCTGCCATAGGTACTTCGGCAACAAGCTCCTGCATCATAGGTTCATCTGCGGCGCCCATGCCAAGCACACGGCCGCGGCGCTTTGTGATATCACCCATAATGTCACCGAGATTGATGTCGGGCATATAAACCTTAAGCTCACCGATAGGTTCAAGGATAACGGGGCTTGCCTGAGCCATACCGTTTTTGAATGCTATCTTGGCAGCTGTCTTGAATGCCATTTCGTTTGAGTCAACGGGATGGTATGAACCGTCATAAAGCACTGCCTTAAGGCCAACAACAGGATAACCTGCAAGAGGACCCTTAAGGATAGCTTCCTGAAGACCCTTTTCAACTGCAGGGAAGAAGTTCTTGGGTAATGAGCCGCCGACAACCTCTGTTTCAAAGATAAGCTCATCGCCTGTGTGAGGCTCAAAGCGTACCCAGACATCACCGAACTGACCTGAACCGCCTGACTGCTTCTTGTGACGGCCCTGAACCTGACAGGTCTTGCGGATAGTTTCTCTGTATGCAACCTTGGGAATACGAAGGTCGATATCTACACCGTATTTTGTTTTGAGCTTTGCAACAACTATATCAAGATGCTGTTCGCCGAGACCGGAAAGTACCATTTCCTTGGTTTCTTCGTTTGTTGCAAACTTAACTGTGGGATCCTCGTCCATAATCTTGCGAAGACCTGAAGCAACCTTTTCTTCCTCGCCCTTTTTCTTGACGATAACTGCCATTGAAAGTGAAGCGGCAGGGAAGTCAACACCTTCAAGTGTAACGGGCTTCTTGGCACTGCAGATAGTGTCACCGGTCTGAACATCCTGAAGCTTTGTGATAACACCGATATCACCGAGATCGATAGCTGCTGTGTCCTCCTGCTTTATACCCTTAACGGTAACGAGCTTACCCATTCTCTGGGTTTCGCCTGTTCTGGAGTTGTAGCAGGGTGTGTCGGGTGTTATCTTACCTGCAAGCACCTTAACAAATGACATCTTACCTACGAAGGGGTCAGAGATTGTCTTGAAGCAGAGTGCTGCAAGCTCTTCCTTAGCTGAGCAGACAATTTCAACATCATTGCCGTCTGCATCCTTTGCAATTTCGGGCTTAGCCTTATCGGGTGAGGGAGCTGAATAAACGATAGCGTCAAGAAGCATATCGCAGCCGTCAACCTTAGTTGCGGAAAGTGCATATACGGGATAGATTTCACCTGTTTCAACGCCCTTTGTAAGTCCGTTGATGATTTCTTCCTTTGTAAGAGGCTCGCCTTCAAAGAATTTTTCCATAAGCTCCTCGTCAACTGTTGCAACAGCTTCCTCAAGAGCTGCTCTCATAGCAGTGATGTTATCATCTGAGGGAATTTCAATTTCTTCGGGTCTGCCGTTGGGATATTTGAAAGCCTTGTTTGAGCAAAGGTTAACAAAAGCTTCGCATGTGCCGCCGTTCATATAAGGAACAACAACGGGGCAGAGCTTTGTGCCCAGATGTGCCTTTAAGGTCTCAAATGTTTTATAGAAATCTCTGTGCTCTGAGTCAACCTTTGTGATTGCAAAGAATTTTGCGATATTTCTTGCATCTGCTGCCTTTATAGCTTTTCAAGACCTACATCGATGCCTGAACCTGCTGATGTAACGATAAGTGCGCAGTCTGCTGCACGCATTGCTTCAGCCATACCGCCGGCGAAATCGAACTTACCGGGGGCATCGAGAACGTTAATCTTTGTGTCTCTCCACTCTAAGGATGCTGTTGCTGCTGAAATGGAGCACTTGCGCTTCTTTTCCTCTGCATCATAGTCCATTATTGTGTTGCCGTCTGTTACACGGCCGAGTCTGTCTGTTACACCTGCAACATAGAACATAGCTTCTGCAAGTGCTGTCTTACCTTTACCTGTATGTCCCGCAATGGCGATGTTTCTGATGTTGTTTACTGAATAAGATTTCAATTCCAATACCTCCTAAGACCTCATTTTTACAAGGTCCCTAAATTATTTTAAAACCTCAAAGTTTTCTCCTTTTGAAGTTAACATTAGTTATTTTATCATAAATTAGACAAAAAAACAACGGATTATTGACTAATTTTATGCATTATTTTTTGGTCAGTGTGTATAAAAACCTAAATAAATGCAAAATTATAAATGCAAAATGCAAAATTGTGGTCGCGGGGGCTTAAAGAATGCAAAATGCTAAATGCAAAATGCAAAATTGTGGTCGCGGGGAAATTTCTGCCGATAAACAATCTTCTCCCGCAAAGGGAGCCGGGATAAAATTCCAACTCTGCAGATTATAATCCTCATCCACCGCAAGCGGTCCCCCTTCCCCTTAAAACAAGGGGAAGGCAAAGAATAAGGCAGGTCACTACAAGTTTTCAGTAGTGACCTGCCGTTTTATTTAAGATTGATAAGACTTGCCGTCTCTGAGCTTTTGCTCCGCGGAAAGAGACTTAAGGTTAGTAGTCGGTAAAATCGCGACCACAATTTTGCAATAAAATGCACCGTCAGGTGCCACCGCAACCTTGTCTCCCCTGAAAGGGGAGATGTCAAAACAAATTTTTTGTTTTGACAGAGAGGTCATTTAGCATTTTGCATTTTTCAGACCGCTATCATAATGCTGATAACAAGAGCTGCAAGGAAAGTAACCGAATACTTTTCAAGATATGCGCCCACATAGGTGATTGCAACACCGGGAGCATAAAGAATTTTCTGCAGGATGTTTCCCTGATGATAAACCTTGTCAACCATGTTCATGGCATCCTCAATGAGAGGGAAGGCGTTGCAGAAAAGTGAAACTGCAAACCAATATGAAACTGCACAGGTGATGCCGAGGAAAGCGCCTCTGAACTGCAAGAAAAGAAGCATAACTGCAGGGATAAGGCCGAAAATGAATGCGCCTAACATATTAAAGAAGAAAGGTACAAAGCACATAGCAAAGGCTGAGCGTGCAGTGGGCATAAGCTCGTGCTCAATATGGCTTGCCATTTCGTCGCGTCTGAGGTAACGGTTATCTTCAACAACTACCTTTGATGAGCGGCAGACTCTCTGTTCCCACATACCCCTGACGAGGGCACCGGGAGCTGTAAGATATTTAAGAAAGATATAAAGTCCTGTCATCAGATGCTACCTCCCTTGTCGGCTAAAACTTCCTCAATTGTCATCTTGTCTTTTTTGTACTTTTCAACAAGGTCGCTGAGCTCATAGCCGCTGTTTTCCAATATGGATTTCATTTCGTCATAAATTTCTTCGTTGCCGTTATAGGCAGCACAAAGAGCATAAAGGTTGCAGGTCTGCACGGTGTAGGCACTCTGAGCCATAAATTCATCCATTGTTTCAAGTGCTGCGGCACCCTCACCCTTAAGAAGATATGCTATAGCCATTGTGGGCATATAGGAAATATCACCGGCAGGAAGATTTGTCTTTGCTTCTTCACAGACCTCAAGCATCTTATCCGGGTCGGGTGTTTCAAGCCAACGGTAATAGCTTGCTTTTGCACTGTAAGCATTGCCGTCTTCCTTATTTATTTTAAGCAGTCTGTCATAAAGCTCGTCAACTAACTCACCGTCGCCTGATCTTGCAGCAAGAGCACAGTAGTTAGCAAGATATGCCCATTCCATATCCTTGTCGTTGATTTCGTCAACCTTTTTAAGCTGTTCAAGCTGTGCTTCAAGAGGCTCCTCGTTAAAGGACATTACAACATATCTGTAATATTCAATAAATAAGGGCTCATAGGCTTCAATGCCCTCTTCCTCAGTGGGAGTTGTTTCATAAAGAGCATCAAGGCCTGCCATAATTTCATCATAGTCATATTCCTGACCATACATTACAGGCTCAATTATCTCGGAAACCTTGTGGTATGTTTTAGTTAATATTTCGGAATCTGTGAGCACATCAGCATATTTTTTGTTCCAGGGCATTTTAAGCTGAGTCTCGCTGTAAATTCTCTCAATAAGCGATGCGGCATCGGTGATATAGCCTGTCTTACCAAAGCCTTCGAGAATATCCTTTACGGCCTTCATTGAAATTTTGTCGTCACTTGCAGAGGAAATATAGCTGTGATAAGCTGTCATACCCGTCATAACCTTGCCTGAGCCGTAATTAAGTGCGGCATCGGCAACAGTAACGAAATCCTCGGCATAGCTGACACTTGCAAAGGCAGAGGCAATGAAAACCGCTATCATAACAATTGTCATAAGTATGCCGCTCCAGCGCATGGGATATTTTTTCATAAGCTCACGGCAATCGTCACAGTAGGGATAATCCTCACCGTACTTCTCTGAGCATTCGTTTTCACCGCAGCATTCGCAGAGTCTCGGTTCTGTTTCCTCCTCTGCATCTGCTTCACCGTCAGCCTCGCTTATATCCTCGAGCTCCTGAATGAGAGGTGTTTCATTTGTTGCGTTGTCAAGCTCCTGCTGGAACATATCTCTTATGTCTTCAAGCTCCTTTTCAAGCTCACTTGTCTGCTCCTGAGCAGCAGGTGCTTCTTGTGTTTCCTGAACTTCAGGCAAATCAGCAGCTTGCTCTTCGGCTTTGACAGATTCCTCCTGAGCTTCAAGCTCGTCTTTTCTGTTTTCGTCCAAGATAAAGACCTCCTTTAGAGTAATATTCTTTATTTTAGCATTTATTGAAATAAAATGCAACTGTTTAGCCGTTTAATTATGGGGGCGGAACTTTAGAATTAGTTAAAACCTTTATATGCAGTGGGTTCAACAGGGAAGTGGGGGCGGCTGTGCAAAAATCGCGGGCGATTTTTGGCGACGGTGTCGCATGCCGAACAAAGTTCGGCACACAGCCGCCCCACCGCTGAGCCGAAGAAAAAATACCCACCTGCACACACAAGTGGGTATTTGCATTAAGCTTAATGAATATATAATCGGCGGCCGGAGAGTCGGCATCTTAGCTAAACCTCCCCGCGATTCATAATTCATAATTCATAATTAATCCTTAAGAACCTGCTTATACATCTTAATATATTCGTTTGCGCTCTTGCCCCAGCTGAAATCACATTCAAGAGCACGGATAACAAGAGTATCCCAATATTCCCTGTTCCAATATGCATCAATACCTCTTTTAATAGCACCGAGCATATCGTGAGCATTGTAGGTCTTGAAGGTGAAGCCGTTGCCTTCTCCGTCACCGCTGTCTGTTATCGAGTCACGCAGACCGCCTGTTTCACGCACAACAGGCACCGTGCCGTAACGCAGAGCAACCATCTGTGAAAGTCCGCAGGGCTCGCTCTTTGAGGGCATAAGGAATAAATCAGCACCGGTATAAATCTTTCTTGCAAGGGTGGGCACAAAGCCTACTCTTATTGCAAGCTTATCCGGATACTTGGCAGCCATCTCCTTAAAGAAGGTTTCATACTGCCAGTCGCCTGAGCCTAAAACGGCAATCTGAACATCGGTTGTGTAAAGAAGCTCGTCAAGAATACCCTTGATAAGGTCAAGACCCTTGTGAGAAACAAGACGGCTTACTATGCCGATAAGGGGCACATCTGCCTTTTCGGGCAGACCCATTTCAGCCTGCAGTGCCTTTTTGTTAACAGCCTTACCCTCCTTGGCATTTTTAACAGTGTAATTCATTGCAATTGCGCCGTCGGTTTCGGGGTCATAGTTTTTAATGTCAATACCGTTGAGTATGCCCTGAAGCTTCCACTGTCTTTCGCGAAGAATAGTGTCAAGGCCGTGGCTGTACCACGGGTCGAGAATTTCGCCTGCATATGAGGGTGAAACAGTTGTTACCTTGTTTGCACATTCAATAGCACCCTTCATAAAGTTGACATCGCCGTCATACTCCACAATTGAGGTGTCAGCAGGGTCAAGACCGATAACATCGCTGATAAGCTCCATACCGTAGGTGCCCTGATACTGAATATTGTGAATGGTGAAAACCGTCTTTATGCCCTGGTACCAGGGGTCCTTGCTGTAAAAAGCAGAATAGAAAACAGGTGTGAGAGCACTCTGCCAGTCATTACAGTGAATGATATCGGGCTTGAAATCGATTACGGGCAGAATTTCGAGAACAGCGCGTGAGAAGAAGGTAAATCTCTCAGCATCGTCATAGTGGCCGTAAATTGTGTCTCTCTTGAAATAATACTGATTATCTATAAGATAATAGATTACGCCCTCATGCTTTGCCTGGAAGATGCCGCAATACTGTCTTCTCCATGCAACGGGAACCGAGATATTTGTGATGAAGGTCATCTTATCCTTGAGTTCCTGCCTGATTGTGTCATACAACGGCATAACAACCCTGCAGCCTATAAGTCTCTTTCTCAGTGCCTGAGGCAGTGAACCGGCAACATCGCCCAGTCCGCCGCTTGCCATAAAAGGAAGGGCTTCGCTTGCTACAAATAAAACTTTCATAGTGTAAATCTCCTGACTTGTGGTTTTTACCGCCTTATACGGTTATATTTTTGCCTATATAGATAGGATAGCTTTCAGCACCGCTGAGCTCTCTGCCCGGCTTGATAACAACATTCTTATCAAGTATAGCGCAGTTGATTTTTGCACCGGAGCTGATAAATGAATCCTGCATAATAATTGAGTTTTTAACTACTGCGCCCTCTGCAATCTGAACACCTCTGAAAAGGATGCAGTTTTCAACAGTACCCTTTATGATGCAGCCGTCTGCAACAAGGCTGTTTTTTGCATCTGCGCATACGCCGTAAATTGCGGGCATATCATCGCGTACCTTTGTGAAAACGGGATATTCCTTAGCAAAAAGCTCTTTATATTCGCCTGAGAGAAGACCCATGCTGATGTCATAGTAGCTCTGAAGGCTTTCAATTGTTTTTGCATAAGTATCAATCTTGTGACCTCTGATATAGAGTGACTCCACATTCTTTGCAATAATATCTCTTTCAAAGCTTTCATAACCCTGACCCTGAGCTGAGGAAACGAGTCTTTCAAGAAGAATGCGGCTCATAACGATAATGTTAAGAGAGTAATCTGCTGCGTTTTCGCCTGCCTGACCCACTGTAACATTGGTTATTCTGTCACCGTCAAGGGCAAAAGTCATAATATTTTCAAGCTTGGGAACCACACCGCGCTTATAGGCAACAGTGATGTCTGCACCGCTTTTTATATGCTCGTCAACAATGCTTTCATAGTCAAGGTTACAAACTACATTACAGTCTGAAAGAAGAACATAGTCCTTGCCTGAATCCGAAATATATGAAAGCATACCCTCGAGAGCTTCAAGTCTGTTTTTATAAACACCGCCGCTGCCTGTGAGATTGAAGGGAGGCAGGAGTGTCAGACCGTCACGTTTTCTTGAAAGGTCCCATGCTTTACCTGAACCGATATGGTCCATAAGTGACTGATAGTTTGCCTTTGTGCTGATGCCCACCTTAGCAATACCGCTGTTGACCATGCTTGAAAGCACAAAGTCGATAAGTCTGTATCTGCCTGCAAAGGGTACTGAACCCATAGTACGAACGCTTGTAAGCTCGCTCAGGCAATCATCATAAACATTTGAGTAAATTATACCTAATACATTAGGAGCTGCCATTTATTCTTCCCCCTTTACATCTGTGTCAAGCATTTCCTTGGCTTTGACCGTGGCACCTTTGCCGATTGTTACCTTTTCGCCTATAACGGTTACGCCCCAATCATCAAGTGAAGCAATTTCCTCGGGGCTTTCACCTACATGGGCCTTTTCCTCAATAACTGCATTTTCTGCAACAATGGCATATTCCACAACTGCACCTGCCTTAACTGTTGTGCCGGGCATAATAATTGAATATCTGACAGTTGCACCCTCCTCAATGTTAACATTTGAGAAAAGGATTGAATAGTCAACATCACCCTCGATAAAGCAGCCTTCGCCTACCATTGAGTTTTCAACCTTTGCCTTAGCTGAAATAAAGTGAGGAGGAGCGATGGGATTTCTTGAATAAATTCTCCAGCTGTCGTCACTCAGGTCAAGGTCAACCTTGGGGTTGAGAAGGTCAAGGTTAGCCTCCCACAGGCTGTCTATTGTGCCTACATCCTTCCAGTAGCCGTCAAACTTGAAGGCGAACATTCTCTCTCCGCTTTCGTGCATGGCAGGGATAACATCGTGACCGAAGTCGTTGCCTGACTTGGGGTTGTTTTCATCGTCAATGAGATACTGACGCAGCTTTGACCATGTGAAGATGTAAACACCCATTGAAGCCTTGTTGCTCTTGGGATTCTTGGGCTTTTCCTCAAATTCGCTTATTGAGCCGTCGTCATTGACAAACATAAGGCCGAAGCGTGAAGCCTCTTCCCAGGGTACCTCAAGCATTGCAATTGTGCAGGCTGCATCCTTTGACTTGTGATATTCCAGCATCTTGTTATAATCCATCTTATAAATGTGGTCGCCTGAAAGCACTGCCACATATTCGGGATTGTAACGGTCAATGAAGTTGATATTCTGATAGATAGCGTTAGCTGTGCCCTTATACCACTCGGTACCCTTAATCTGCTGATAGGGTGAAAGAATGTGCACACCGCCGTAGGAACGGTCAAGATCCCAGGGACCGCCGTTGCCGATGTAGTCGTTAAGCTCAAGAGGCTGATACTGTGTGAGCACGCCTACTGTTTCGATGCCTGAATTTATGCAGTTTGAAAGAGGGAAGTCGATAATACGATACTTACCGCCATAGGGAACTGCAGGCTTCGCAATGTTTTTTGTGAGTATACCCAGTCTGCTACCCTGTCCGCCGGCAAGGAGCATTGCAAGGCACTCGGTTTTCTTTACCATAATATTTCCTCCGTTCTTTTATATAATGATTAATTTATTTTTTTGATTTTGTTGCAGGCTTTTTTGCAGCCTTTTCTTTTTTAGGAGCAGCCTTCTTTGCTTTAGCCTTATTTTCTTCAACAAGCTTTTCAATTTCAGTTGCTTCCTCTTTTGCCTCGGGAGCCTTTCTGGCATTTGCTGCCTTTTGGGGAGCAGCTTCCTTTTTGGCAACCTCAGTTTTTTCTTCCTTCACCTTCTTTGCGGGAGCCTTTTTGGCAGGCTTATCCTTGCGCACAAGAAGAATGCAGGAAAGACCGGGCAGGTCAAGAGTTATGCTGTTATCATAGCCGTGCATGGGCACCTTCTTTGATGTGACTCTTGTTTTTGTACCCTTGCCGTCACCGCCGAACTCTTTCGCATCGGAATTGAGAATTATTTCATATACGCCTTCATTTTCAACACCTAAGGAATATTTCTCACGCATAACGGGAGTGAAGTTGCATACCACTGCAATTTCGCCGCCTTTTTTGTCCCGTCTTGAGAAGGCGATAACGCTGTTGTCCGTGTCATCGGGCACAAACCACTTGAAGCCCTCCCAGCTGTAGTCAACCTCCCAGAAGGCGGGATATTTAAGATAGATGCCGTTGAGCTTTCTTACATAGTTCTTAAGCTGCTGATGCTTTTCATAGCCCAGAAGGAGCCAGTCAAGACCCGTGTCATACTTCCACTCAATAAACTGGCCGAATTCCTGACCCATAAAGGTGAGCTTCTTGCCGGGGTGAGCCATCAGGTAGCCCAGGAAGGAACGCACACCCTTGAATTTATCTTCATATTCACCGGGCATTTTGCCTATGAGTGAGCACTTTCCGTGTACCACCTCATCGTGTGAAACGGGAAGAATGAAATTCTCGGAGAAAGCATAGAAGAACGAGAATGTAAGCAGATTGTGGTTATACTTTCTTGAAAGTCCGTCCATTGAGAAGTAGCGCAGAGCATCGTTCATCCAGCCCATATTCCATTTGAAATTAAAGCCGAGACCGCCTATATCGGCAGGCTTTGAAACAAGAGGCCACGCAGTGCTTTCCTCTGCTATCATAAGAGCCTGAGGATATTCTCTGAAAATATTTGTGTTGAGCTTGCGAAGGAAGTCAACTGCCTCAAGGTTTTCATTGCCGCCGTACATATTGGCTATCCACTGACCGTCATCTCTGTCATAGTCAAGATAGAGCATTGATGCAACAGCGTCAACACGCAGACCGTCAATGTGATATTTATCCAGCCAGAAAACCGCCGAGCTCATAAGGAAGGATATAACCTCGTTTCTGCCGAAGTCAAAAACCTTGGTGCCCCATGATTTATGCTCGCCCTTTCTCGGGTCTGCATATTCATAGCAGGCCTCACCGTCAAAGCAGCTCAGACCGTGCTCGTCTTTTGGAAAATGAGCAGGCACCCAGTCGAGGATAACACCTATGCCGCTTTGGTGGCAGGCATCTATAAAGTACATGAAATCGTGAGGCGTGCCGTATCTTGAGGTTGCGGCAAAATATCCCGTTACCTGATAGCCCCATGAGCCGTCAAAGGGATATTCCGACATCGGCATAAGCTCGATGTGGGTGTAGCCCATATCCTTAACATAGGGAACAAGCTCATCTGCAAGGTCTCTGTAGGAATAGGGGTTGCCGTCCTCATGAGTTTTCCATGAGCCGGCGTGAACCTCATATATGTTCATCGGTGACTCATATACATTTTTCTTTTTAGCCTCTTTAAGCCATTTGCTGTCTTTCCATTTATATCCGGAAAGCTCATAATATTTTGAAGCTGTCTGCGGTCTTGTTTCACTGTGAAAGGCATAGGGGTCAGCCTTTGCGGTTTTTTTGCCGTCTGCGGCAGTGACAAGGAATTTATAGTTGTCATAAACCTTCACATCGGAAATATAGCATTCCCACATACCTGCATCGTTTATGAGTGCCATTTCGCCGCGTGCTTCGTCCCAGCCGTTAAAGTCACCTATAACGCTCACACCTTTTGCGTGAGGAGCCCAGACACGGAAGGAGAAAAGGTTATCCTGACCCTCCACCTTATGAGCACCCATATATTCATAGGCCTTCATATTGTTGCCCTGATGAAACAGGTATAAAGCAATATCATCGCCTAAGATTTTTTTATCCGCCATTATAACACCTCTTTTGCTTTATTTTAACAGGGTAATATGCCGATTGCGCATAATAAACCCATTCTTATATTACCTCATATACCATAATAGCACTATAAAAAGAAAATTTCAATAGGATTTGTGATTTTGTTACAACATTATCTAAAACCATATATTGGATTTGTGCAGTTTGTTAGAAGAAATTGTGCCATTTTGTGCATTTTTATTGATTTTCCTGCTTAATAACCCATAAACAGCACATAACAGGGATAATAACACAGCCTCAGGGTCATTTTTTGTCGCAGCAGGTAAAATAAAAAAAGCAGTGCTGACACTGCCTTTTCTTATTAGCTTTTTTCTTTTCTCATACGCTGCTCAGTTTCTATTCTCGATTTTCTGCTTCTTATCGAGTTATAGCGGTCATAGAGGAATTCGCTTGTTTTATCAAAGCGGTAAGGATTATTTTCCTTAAAGCTGCTTTCTTTTTTATCCATAAAAAATCACCCTCATTATCTTTCCGCAAGCAGCAGAAATTATGAGGGTGTTAAGCTGTTATTTTCAGCCTGCAAAAGAAATTTTTTCCACAATTTTTCTTTTGAGTGTCAAAAATTCATCTGTCATTAAAAGTGAGTTGTTTCTGGGCTTGGGCAGATCAATGCTTATCTCATCGCTTATTCTGCCGGGCTTGCCGGAAAGAATATAAATTCTGTCTGAAAGCAATATGGCTTCGTCAATATCGTGGGTAACAATCAGAGAGGAAAGCTTTATTTCCTTCATAATGTCAAGGTACCACTGATGAACGGCGGTTTTTGTAATGGTGTCAAGAGCACTGAAGGGTTCATCTAAAAGTGCCACACCCTCTGAGGCAAGATAGGTACGCAGAAAAGCTGCACGCTGCCGCATACCGCCCGAAAGCTGATGGGGATATTTTTTCTCTGTGCCCTCAAGACCGAAGAACCTGAAATGCTCTGCCGCCTTTTCTCTTGCAGTTTTTTTCTTTTCACCCTTGACTATAAGAGGCAGTGCCACATTGTCAAGAACGGTATAATGAGGCAAAAGCAGATCCTTCTGCAGCATATAGCTCATTTTGCCCGACTTGCCTGTCACATCCTCACCGTCTAAAAGTACCCTGCCGCTATTGGGCACATTGAGACCTGACAGCACATTAAACAGTGTTGTTTTGCCGCTGCCGCTGACACCTAAAAGAGAAACAATTTCGCCCTCATTCAGGTGTATGCTTATATCTTCAATTATGCTTACGCCGTCAAAGCAGACGGAAATATTACTCGCTTTCAGTTTTTCCATAATCAAACCAACTTTTTATGAAAGATAATCGTTAGTGAAGCCTGTTCCTGCAGGAATTGCTTTTTCTACAAGACCCTCGTCACTGAGCCATTTATAGAAGCTGTCCCAACGCTCTGCATCAATAACGCCCCAGCTGTCGGCATCGGCTATATACTGCTCGTTAATCCACTTCTGGCTTGCAAGCACCAGCTCCTCCGAACCCACAAGTGAACCTGTGGTGTCACCTGCAACAAGAATTGAAGCAGCTTCTTCGGGGTTTGCAATGGCGTACTCATAGCCCTTTGCCGTGGCGGCAAGGAATGCTCTTGCAGTGTCGGGGTCATTTTCTAAGAAGTCCTTATTGGCAATGATAACAGGTGTATAGAAGTCAAAAACACTGTCAAGCTCACCAAAATCGAAATATTCAAAATCGAGATCTGTCAGCTCTGCGTTAATGCCTGACCATGCATAATAAATCCAAACTGCATCGGTGTCGCCGTTTCTCAGGGCTTCGGCTTCGTTAGTGATAACATTGGGAATAAGCTCTACCTCAGAGAAATCGCCGCCGTCTTTTTCCATAACATGTTTAATGATAGCCTTTTCAGTGGGGCTGTCCCATGTGCTGTAGCGTTTGCCCTCAAGGTCTTTGGGTGTTTTGCAGTCACGGGAGATAATGCCTGAAGTGTTATGCTGCAGAATTGTGGCTACAGTGGTGATATTAAGAGGCTCTGCACTTGCAAAGTTAGCTGCAAGTGAGTCCTGGGCAGAGATGCCGAACTGTGCCTGACCTGCTGAGGTCATCATTTCAGCACCGCCCTCGGGTGGCTGAACAACAGTAACATCAAGACCCATATCGGCATAATAGCCTTTTTCCAAAGCAACATACAGGCCTGTGTGATTTGTGTTGGGTGTCCAGTCAAGGCAGAGTGTTATTTTTTTAAGGTCGCTTTCCTCCTCGGCAGGGTCCGAACAGGCGGCAAGGAAGAAAAGAAGCAGCAGTGAAAGTGTTATTGCAATAATTTTTTTCATAATAAAAATCCTTTCTTTTATTTCTTTCTCTTATAGGGCATAGCAATATTTTTAAGCAATGCCACCAAGCCCATAAGAGCAAGACTGATTAAAGACACAAGGATAATTACCGCAAACATTTTATCAAAGGCATAGGCCTTTTTTACTCTTGTCATATACACACCCAGGCCCTCAAAGCCGCCCAGCCATTCAGATATAACTGCACCCACAACGCTGTAGGAGGCAGAGACCTTAAGGCCTGAGAAAAACTGCTCCACAGCTCCCGGAAGCTTTATGTGACGGAAAATCTTAAAATTGCCGCCGCCCATGCTTCTGACAAGATTTATACTGTCCGGGTCGGCGCTTCTGAAGCCGTCAAGCAATGAAATGGTTATGGGGAAAAAGGTGGTGAGCACCACAAGAGTAATTTTGGGTGCCATTGAAAAGCCCATCCATAAAACCAAA
Source organism: Clostridia bacterium (assembly GCA_017396515.1). GTDB lineage: Bacteria > Bacillota > Clostridia > Oscillospirales > Acutalibacteraceae > UBA6857. Next base: position 16,229 of record JAFQLV010000070.1, read on the forward strand.
AGAGGGGCAATTGCAATGGTGGGTATTGTCTGAGTAATAACAAGTATGGGGTACACTGCCTTATAAAGAAAGTCGAAGCGATCCATAAGCACTGCTATAACAAAGGCAAGAGCCGTGCCGATAAGCAAGCCGTAAAACGCCTCCTGCAGAGTTACTGCAGTGTGAGACATAAGCACGGAAAAGTCAGCAACAAATGCTCTGACCACATCAACAGGTGACGGCAGCATATATGAGGGCACAATTTCACCCTCACTGACAAAAAGCCACACTCCTGCAAGCACAAGCAGCGACACTGCGGGTGCTATTTTAGATGTGATGCTTTGATACTTTTTTGTCAATGGTTAAAACCTCACCTTCGGGTCTGTAAACAACCTTGATATAAGCTGAAACGCTTTCACAGCCTGCCTCAATGGCAACCTTCTGGCAGTTTGCTGCTATTTCCATAAGCTGGTCATAGCTATCGCCCTCAATAGCTGTTTCAAAGGGACCTACATAATAATTAAGACCTGTTGAGGCAATATATGCTATAACCTCATCAACTATGCGGATAAGCTCCTCCTCACTGTCAGTTTTTGGTAAGACCTGAATTGCGATACTTGCTGTCATTTTAGACATCTCCTTGTGATAAATTTTCTAACATAGGAAAATTCCTGCGGTGATTCGCTCTTAACCCCTCTGTCAGCCTATGGCTGACATCTCCCCTTTCAGGGGCGACAAGAATGAGAGGCGATACCAAAAGAGTCATTTCCTCGCCGGCAGAGGAAATAAAAATACCACCCTCTTTGGGTGGTACGAAATTCAAGAGCATCTTACTTAGCCTACGTCGGTATTATCCGAATCAGGTTATGGGTATAATCTCAGCCGATTAAATCAGCACCCCCAGTAATATTCTTATGTTGCCACTATTGTAGCACTGCATATTTATTTTGTCAAGAAAATTTTTCATGCACCTCTGGTGCATTTCATGGCTTTGCCATTTCATAACCGCAAGGTTATTTCATGCCGAAGGCATTTCATTTTTGT
>JAFQLV010000071.1 GCA_017396515.1 Clostridia bacterium
TAAGAGTTGGTCGATTTGGATGGTGATAAGTGTGTCTTCCTTGCCGAAAACATTCTTTATCTGAATATCGAGCTTCGGTCCGTAGAAAGCCGCCTCGCCAACGCCGACTTTATAAGGAATTTCAAGATGGTTAAGGATTTTTTCCATAACTCCCTGAGCCTCGTTCCACTGCTCGTCGGTACCGATATACTTTTCTCTGTTATCGGGGTCCCACTGCGAGAAGCGGTAGGAAACATCTTCATAAAGGCCGAGAGTCTTAAGCATAAAGATGCAAAGGTCGAGACAGCCTCTGAACTCCTCCTCAAGCTGTTCGGGGGTACACATAAGGTGACCCTCTGAAATTGTAAACTGGCGGACTCTGATAAGACCGTGCATTTCACCTGATGCTTCATTTCTGAAAAGAGTTGAGGTTTCGCCAAGACGCATGGGAAGGTCTCTGTAGGAGCGTGCTCTGTTGAGATATGCCTGATACTGGAAGGGGCATGTCATGGGACGAAGAGCAAAGACCTCATCATCCTTTTCTTCATCGCCTAAAACGAACATACCGTCTTGATAGTGATCCCAGTGGCCTGAGATTTTATAAAGATCGCTCTTTGCCATAAGGGGTGTCTTGGTACGGAGCCAGCCCCTTCTCTTTTCCTCGTCTTCAACAAAACGCTGAAGAGTCTGAACAATATGAGTACCCTTGGGAAGCATAATGGGAAGACCCTGACCGATATAATCAACGGTTGTGAAAATTTCAAGCTCTCTGCCAAGCTTATTGTGGTCACGCTTTTTAGCTTCTTCAAGCTGCAGAAGGTGTGCTTCAAGGTCAGCTGCCTTTGTGAAGGCTGTGCCGTAAATTCTCTGAAGCATCTTGTTTTTGCTGTCACCTCTCCAATAAGCACCTGTGCATGAGGTGAGCTTGAATGCCTTTACTCTTGAGGTGTCGGGAAGATGGGGGCCTGCGCAAAGCTCTTCAAATTCACCCTGACGGTAGAATGAGATTTTCTCGCCCTTGTCAGCGTGCTCTTTGATAAGCTCTACCTTATAGCTTTCGCCGCGGCTTTCCATAAGTGCTATTGCATCGGCAGCATCCATATCAAATTGCTCAAGAACCAAGCCTTCTTTGACAATTTTCTTCATTTCAGCTTCAATTTTTTCAAGAATTTCCGGAGTGAAGCTTATTTCGCTGTCAAAATCATAATAGAAGCCGTTATCAACAGCAGGGCCGATAGCAAGCTTTGTTTCGGGATAAAGTCTCTTGACAGCCTGAGCCAAAATATGTGAGCAGGTATGCCAGAAGGTCTTTTTAGCTTCAGCTTCATCAAAGGTGAGAATTTCAACCTCACAGTCCTTTTCCAGCTTAGTGCGAAGGTCGCAGACTTCACCGTCTACTCTTGCAAGGCAGGCAGCCTTGAAAAGACCTGCACCAAGGCTCTTTGCAATGTCCATTACGCTTGTGCCGTTTTCATATTCCTTCACGACACCGCCTTTGAGGGTTACGTTAATCATTGTTATCATCCTTTCACTGAAAAATGCAAAATGCAAAGTGAAAAATGCAAAATGCAAAATTATGGTCGCGGGAAAGCTTCCCGCTGTGTGTATAGTTTCTTCCCGCAAATAAAATGCTCTGCAAGTGCAAGTGCCGTCGATTATAATCGAAATTTAACATCTCATCACTTTGGCGGGTAACGCCTTTATTTATATGCAAAACTCAAACGGATATAATCGGAGCGAAGCGACCCGCCATTCTGCACTCTGCATTTTGCATTCTGCATTTTTTTGCGAAGCAAAAAGAAAAAGCTCCATCCCATGCTTTTGCACAGGATGAAGCTGAAAATTTCTGCTCCACGGTTCCACCCGTATTCCGCTTTTATTGCGGCACTCAAACGGCCTTAACGCAGCCTTACGGCACACCTTATTTCGGTGTACTCTCAGGAGTGGTAGGCTTTGCTTCTGAAATTTACCTCACTCACAGCAAGTGTGAGGCTCTCTGAAAACTCCGATGAAACAGCCCTCTCCCTCAACGATTTATGGGATGTTATATTTTTCTGTTTGCTTAAGTGTTATTTTAGCACTGTGAAATTGGTTTGTCAAGAGGTTTCTTATGAGAACAAGTCATGTTCAACATTATGTAATGTCAGCTGTTTAACAAACTCCTTATAGTTTTCATAGCCGTTATCAAATCTGTATACTATCTTGCCGTCAACTATAATTCTTACCCTTACAAGATATCTCCATCGGTTGCTTTCTATTTTTTCTATGCTGTCATAGCGGTACGGGGTATCGCCAATACGGAATCCGTTTTCATCAAAGGTGAATTTTTCATCTTTTTTAATTCGTATAATTTCATTAACTATAAGACCTATGCTTATAGTTAAAAGTATGGCAAACGAAAGGTATTCACCTCCAAAAAGTGCACACAAACCTATAACAAGAGGCACACAATAGCAAATCATATTAATATTTATCTGTCTTTTAAGCTGATATTTCATATTGTCTCTCCTTTGATATTGTATCTATATTATACATCTCTCAGATTTATAATTCAATAATCAATACAGAAAAATAAACCGCCCTTTTTCACTGTTTACGGAAAAATAGGCGGTTATTTTCAATTAAATTATTTGTTAGCTTCTATTGTTCTGCCGATGGCACCGAGAAGTGAGTCAGCATTTGTTGAGGGTAAATCGCAGGTATAATGCCATATCATGACACCGCCGTAGCCCTCTTTAATGGCAAAGTCCGTTTTCTGAGCTATAACATCAGGGGTGTTGAACCAGAAGGTTTTGCCGATGCTTGTGTCGGTATAAAAGCCGTTTTCATCAAGCTTATCTGCATAGCCGGCATAATCATACCAATAAGCGTCACCGTCTGTGGGGCGTGCATAAAAAGGCAGACCGAAGGTTATTTTTTCAAGAGGAATGTTTGAATCCTTTATCCACTGTGAGCGTGTGGCAACAGTGTCAAAGGTGGCGTGCTTGCCTTCTTCGTCATATACATCATACATCATAAGCTCGAAGCAATCTACAAGCTCAACGGCAAGATCCGAATACTGCAGACACCAGTCTGAAGCGGCAACATTGAGTGTGTAATCGTCGCCAAGCTTTGAGCCGAGGGAAACAAGGAAGTTGTTATAGCCGAACCACGCAATATTTGTGGTGGGGTACTCATAGTCAAAATGTACACCGTCCAGTTCAAATTCTTCAAGAACCTTGATAATATTTTTTTGAAGTTTCGGGTTCAGAAAAGCTTTATTATGCTCATTACCTAAAGATTCCATCTGCTCATACCAATCAGAAGAATTGCTTTTGCTGCCGGGGCCAAGAAAGTTAAGGGTATATTCAATATCTCTGTCACCTGCAGCCGCCTTGATATTCTTTATGGCGGTACTGAGTGTGTCTCTGTCCACAGTTACATTGCCTTTAGTGTCAAAGGTTGCCGCACCGAAAAGAATGACATCAGTGATAATATCAAAATCCTCACTGCACAAGCTTGACGGGTTCTGTACTCTGTCGCAGATAACATAGCTTTTAACCCTGAATGTTTTATCGATGTTGTCATCAGGCTTTGTGTCTATGCCGAGAAAGCCTGATATAAGAGAAACCACAGCTGTCATAAATGCGATAATACTTTTAATAAATGTCATAGTCTATCACCCTTCAGTCCATTATATTATTCTTCAAATGTGCCGTCCTGAATTGCCATAATCTGGTCAATTCTTCTCTGGTGTCTGCCACCCTCAAACTCCGTATCGAGGAAAACATCCACCATTTCAAGAGCAAGGCCTGCTCCCACAACTCTGCCGCCCATGCAAAGAGCATTTGCGTCGTTGTGAAGGCGTGTAAACTTAGCACTGAAATAGTCACTGCAGCAAGCGGCTCTTATGCCCTTGACCTTATTTGCCGCCATTGAAATGCCTATACCTGTGCCGCAGCAAAGAACAGCCTTTTCACATTCACCCTCTGTTACAGCCTTGCAGGTTCTGTAAGCTATTGCCGCATAGTCAATTGATTCGGGAGTATATGTACCGAAATCCTTATATTCAATGCCTCTTTCTTCAAGATGTTTTTTGATTTCTTCCTTAAGATAGTATCCGCCGTGATCTGCACCCAAAGCTATCATTTTTATCTCTCCTTTTGGTTTGTTTTTTTACATAAGCTATAATAACACAAATTAATTGTTTTGTAAAGATAATTGAAAAAAGAGCTGTCACCGCACAGCTCTTTAATTCATAATTCATCATTCATAATTCATAATTGTTTCTGCTTCGCCTTAAGCTCTCTTTCAGCCTGAGGAAGTCTTAGATAGACGGGAAGCAATTCCTTTGAGGGCACAGCCTTATGCGTGTACATAGTCGCAGTAAAGCAGACACTGCTGCCTTTCTGATATTCACAGCTTGCAGGTGCTTTCACATAGCCCAATGCCTTGTGGCAGAGCTTTGAACCGTCACCCACAAAAATAATATTGTCATAATTCTTGAGCATTTCGCCAAGGTCTTCAACCTTGATTGCCATATCCTCGGTGAGCCTGGTCACCGTTTCGCCGTTTATATCAAATATTCCGCAGTAAACCTGATTGCATCTGGCATCCATAACGCTGACAGCAGTGCAGCTTCTGCCAACAAGGTTATATGCAAGCGCCTCAAGAGTTGAAACGGGAACACACTTTTTGCAGAGTGCATCGCAAAGGCCCTTTATTGCCGCAACGCCTATTCTTATCCCCGTGAAAGAGCCGGGACCCACACTACAGGCAAAAAGGTCTATACTGTCAAGAGATATTTCGCCGTTTTTCAGCACTGAATCTATCATAGGCATAAGTGTTCTTGAATGAGTAAGACCCGTGTTGATACTGCTTTCTGAAAGAATTTTGCCGTCTTCAGTTACGGCAACACTTGCGCAAACCGCACTTGTGTCAACTGCTAAAATTCTCATCTTCACCCATTCCTTCCACTGTTATAATTCTCTGATTTTCACTTTCTCCCTGCTCAATGGTTACTCTGACGGTACCCTCAGGTAAAGCGTTTTCAATATTTTCGCTCCATTCAACGGCAAGAACTGCCCCCATATCAAGATAGTCAAAAAATCCGCTTGAATAAAGGTCATCCCAGGAATCTACCTTATACATATCAAAATGCACTAAGGGAGGGTTTCCGCCGTAATCGTTGACTATTGCAAAGGTGGGGCTTGACACATCGGCATTGATTCCCATGCCTCTTGCAAGACCTCTTGTGAAGGCGGTTTTACCCATTCCCAAGCCGCCGAAATAAGCTATAACCGTGGCAGGAACAACTTTCTTGCCCAAATTTTCCGCAATAAGCTCCGTTTGTGTCACAGACTCCGAAATGAACTGCATGCCTTCTCACCTCTTTTAAGTAATTTTTACTGATATATTGTATCATAAAAAATCAATAAGTCAACTTTACTCTTGAAATATTTATTCATTCATAATATAATGTAAGAGTAATAAGTGACAGATAAAATCAGGATGTGATAATTTTTGGTTTGGAAAAATATAAAAAAAGCAGTTAAGGAAACGGACATACTGCTTCTTCTCATATGCCTCGCACTTTCCGTTTTTGGCATAATTATGGTTTTCAGTGCCACCTATGACGGTGAAAGCCTTCTTTCCCGTGACGGTAAGGTTATGATTCTTGCCACGGTTATGGGCATTGCGGCAGCCCTTGTCATTTCGTTTATCGACTATGATATAATTCTCAAGCTGTGGCCGGTTGTGGGCGCCGCCTCGGTTATTCTGATGCTGGGACTTTTCGTCTTCGGTGTTTCACCTGACGGCAGAAGCGATGCTTTCTCCTGGTACCGCTTCGGCTCGCTGTATTTTCAGCCCTCGGAAATTGTAAAAATAGGCTTCATTATCACCTTCGCCTATCATCTGAGCAAGGTCAAAAACGAAATTTCCTCCCTTAAAAATGTTTTCTTTCTGTGTATTCATGCAGCAATTCCCATAATGCTTGTTGTTGTTACAGGCGATATGGGCTCGGCGCTTATCTTTATAATTATGTTTATAGGCATGATGTTTACCGCAGGAGTGCATTGGCTTTATTTCCCTGCAGGTGCGGCTATAGTTGCGGCGGCTTCGCCGGTAATATGGCTGAAAATTTTTGATGATATTCAGCGTAACCGCATATTGGCACTGTTTAACCCGGAAAGCTATGAAACAGAAATCTATCAGCAGAATCAGGCTCTCAAGGCCATTGAAAACGGCGGCTTCTCAGGCATGGGGCTGTTTCAGGGTGAGCTGTCACACAGCTCTCTGCTGCCCGAAAGGCAGAATGATATGATATTCTCCGTGGTCTGCGAAGAAACAGGCTTTATAGGTGCCCTCATACTTTTAGGTCTTTTCCTGCTTCTTGCCGTGAGTATGGTCAAGGTAGGCAAGCGAAGCTGCAATTTTGCCGCTGAGCTTATGTGCTACGGTGTTGCCTTTATGATAATTGCTCAGGTAGTCATCAATGTGGGCATGTGCACACGGCTTCTGCCTGTTATAGGCATCACTCTCCCCTTCATCAGTGCCGGCGGTACCTCTGTGCTGTGCCTTTATCTTGCAATAGGGCTTGTGCTGAGCATCTACCGTTCCTCACACGGCCTGGGATATGAGGATTTCCGTTATGCAAGAATGGCAATAAATTACGATAAATAATATGTACGCGGGAAAGAAAGCCAAGGCTTCGGCTCTTTCCCGCCTTTTTTTATTTCATTTTTCTTTGATTTTTTCAGTTTTCATAAGTCAATGTTTTTCTTGCCTTGAAATTGCCCTGCAATTATATTAAACTTAAGTTAGCGGAAGTTGAACCCAACTTATGGTGAGGTGACGAATAATGAATATAGGCGAGCTTATAACAATCAGAACCTTAGAGGAAAATGAAAATCCTCAGGCAAAGCATACACCCTATTCAGCTGAAATAAGGCTCTTTTCCTGCGTGCAGATGGGTGACACAGATAAGCTTATGTCTGAGCTTGAAAGCATTGCTTCATCAATAATAACAGGCAAGCTTTCAGATGACATGATAATGCAGTATAAATATCTTGCCGTGAGTATTGTAACCCTGGCAACAAGATATGCTATTCAGGGCGGTCTCAGCGAAAAAATAGCCTATGAATTTTCAGACAGGGTTATTATGTCCGTTGACGGCATGAAAAACAAAGAGGAAATTATCCTTTATGTGGGCAGTGAAATAATCACTCTGACAGAGCTTGTGAAAAAAAGCAAGCTTCACCCGCAGCAATCACCCCATGTGAGAAAATGTATGCAGTATATAAACGAAAACATCACCTCAAAAATAAGCGTGAGCCTGCTGTCAGATTACTGCGGCATTTCCTCCGACTATCTTTCTCAGGTTTTCAAGGATGAAACGGGCGAAAATCTCAGCTCATATATCATAAGAAAAAAGTTAGAAAAGGCAAAGGAGCTTCTCTCTCAAGGCAAAAGCAGCAAAGAGACCTGCGCCTTACTTGCTTTTTCGTCACAGTCACACTTTATAACCTCATTCAGAAAGTATTATCATATGACACCAACGGAATATCTGAAAATGATAAAATAAGGCAGGTCACTACACAGTAGCGGCCTGCCATTATTATTAAGATTGATAAAGCTTCAGGTTTCTGAGCATTCCCTTTGCGGAAATAAAATAAAAAAGTGGCCGAGGGTAAACCCGCGACCACAATTTTGCATTTTGCATTTTAATCAAAGTCGCAGACGACTTTGATTAATCGGGATAGCCTGCAGGATTGGTGCTCTGCCATCTCCATGAGTCGGCACACATTCTCTCAAGGTCTCTTTCAGCCTTCCAGCCAAGCTCCTCATAAGCCTTTGTGGGGTCTGAATAGCAGGTTGCAATGTCACCGGGACGGCGCTCAACAATTTTATAATTGATTGTTACACCGCTTGCCTTTTCAAATGCCTTGACAACATCGAGCACGCTGTAGCCTGTGCCTGTGCCGAGGTTATAAACATCAAGTCCGCTTTTTGAAAGAACTCTTGCAAGTGCCTTGACATGACCCAGAGCAAGGTCAACAACATGTATGTAGTCTCTGACACCTGTGCCGTCGGGAGTGTCGTAATCGTCACCGTAAACGCTCAGACATTCTCTCTTGCCGATAGCAACCTGAGTGATGTAGGGCATAAGGTTGTTGGGTATACCGTTGGGGTCCTCACCTATTCTGCCGCTTTCGTGAGCACCGATGGGGTTGAAATAACGAAGAAGTGAAATTGACCATTCGTTATCTGATTTAAACAGGTCAGAGAGAATAATCTCAATCATAAACTTTGTGGTACCGTAGGGGTTTGTTGTGCCGCCTGTGGGCATTGTCTCTTTAAGGGGAGAAACATTATTCATACCGTAAACCGTTGCTGATGATGAGAAAACGATTTTCTTACAGCCGTTTTCCTTCATAACCTCACAGAGCACGAGTGTGCCTGCAATGTTGTTGTCATAATATTCAATGGGCTTGATGCAGCTTTCGCCAACAGCCTTAAGGCCTGCAAAATGGATAACTGCATCAATTTTTTCCTGCTTGAAGATATGATCCATTCCCTCTTTATCGCGGATATCACACTCATAAAAAGCAAATTCCTTACCGCTGAGCTCAGCCACACGCTTAAGAGACTCCTTCTTGCTGTTATAGAAGTTATCAACAACAACAATATCATAGCCTGCTTTCATAAGCTCAATGCAGGTGTGTGAACCGATATAGCCTGCACCGCCTGTAACAAGAATTGACATATTTAATCACCTCGTTTATAATATATGTATCAATTGTAACCCAAGACAGGCAATATTTCAAGATGTTGCACCGTAATTTTTGATTTTTTATTTAAAGGTGATAAATATATGCAAAACTTATCTGACATTTCCGTTATAAGAAATGTGCTTGAAAGACACGGCTTTAACTTTTCCAAGGCCTTGGGGCAGAATTTTCTGATTAACCCCTCTGTATGCCCGAGAATGGCTGAAAACTCTCTTTGCAATGAAAACACGGGAGTTATTGAAATAGGCGCAGGCATCGGTGTGCTCACTGCCGAGCTTGCAAAAAGGGCAAAAAAGGTGGTCTGTGTTGAGCTTGACACAAGGCTTCTGCCTATTCTCGACGAAACCCTCAGTGAGTTTGACAATATTGAAATTGTCAATGCAGATGTTATGAAGGTAGATCTTCACGCACTGATAAAAGAAAAATTTGAGGGAATGGATGTGGTTGTCTGTGCCAACCTGCCCTACTATATCACCTCCCCAATTATCACAATGCTCCTTGAAAGCAGACTCCCCATAAAGGCAGTGACTGTTATGGTCCAGAAGGAGGCGGCAGACAGACTGTGCACACCCGTCGGCTCCCGTGACAGCGGTGCAATTACGGTCTGCACCAATTACTATGCCGAGGTCAGGCAGCTTTTCAATGTTTCAAGAGGCTCCTTTATGCCTGCACCCAATGTGGACAGTACCGTCATCAGACTTGATATTAGAGAGGACCCTGCCGTAAAGGTCAGCGACGAGAAAAAGTTTTTCAGAATGGTTAAGGCAGCTTTTGCTCAAAGGCGAAAAACCGCTGTCAACTCAATTGCCTCGGGCATGGGCATCAGCAAGGCTCAGGTGGCTGAGGCACTGAAAAAAAGCGGTTTAGAAGAAAATGTACGTGCCGAAAAACTGACTATGCAAGAGCTCGCTGAGCTTTGTGAAAACCTTTTATTATGAAAAGATTATTGAATTTATTTTTTACCGCACAGGCAAAGACCGTTATTGCCCTTCTTATTGTCATCTGCTCATGGCTGATGAATTCCGAGCTGACCGCAGTTTTTTCCTTATATAAAGAAGACGGCCCTGCCGTAACAAATGTGTTTGTGCAGCAGGACGATTTTAACTATGAAAGCTCCTACTTCCTTAAGCACGAAATCGAAACAGCTATAAAGGATGTGCTGGAATACTCTCTGGTTTATCACCGCAACGAAAACAACAGCACAAACTCTGAAACCTCTGCTGAAACCATAAGCTATCTGGCAGAAAGCTTTGTAAAGCACAAGACCGTCAGTCAGGTTTTCATTGAAGAGGGCTTCATTGAGCTTACACCTGCCGAAAAAAGCAACGAAACCGTTGAAATTGACGGAGTTCATTACATACAGTCGGTAAACTACGACAAAATACAATCCTCTGACAATTCTCTTGATTTTGATGAATTTTATCTGCGTGCAAGTGACGACAGCTACGCAGAAATTGCCAAGCGTCTTGAGTCCTTCAATGATTTTCGTTTTGCTCTTGTCAATCATAAAACCGACACTATTGTTTCAAATATTTCTGCCATTAACGGCAAGGGTACCAACCTGACAGTCAGGCGCTATTTCGGTGACGACAAAAATATCCTCATCGTCAGAGATGCAAAAACACCTTATTTTGAAAACGGTACTATGAGCGAATATGTTCCCTTTGTCAGTGAGCAGGCAAAAAAATACACCGATGATTTTGATGTTTATATATCCTTTGGTGAAAGCCTTGAGTTTGCAGGCACAAGTGAAGAATATTCACAAAGGCACGAGTTTGCCTTTTCTAAAATTAAAAGTGCACTTAAAGACATATCTTCATATCTTGTCGTTCTTTTCATTATGTTTTTGGCTCTCATTGCCGTTTCAGGCAAGCGTGAGCTTAAGGGGAAATACTACCCCTCTCTGACCGACAGACTGCCTAACGATATCAAGCTTTTACTGCACAGCGTGGTTTATCTTTCCATGTCCGCACTTTATGAAAACTCGCTTTATATGACCTTGCGTGTAACCAATATAGAAAACTACTGGTTTAACATCACACCGGAGTTTTATCTGCTGCGTTCAAATTTCAGCATGGTTGTAATGATATGCATAATCACCGCTTTCTTCTGCACAATCAAGCGCCAGCTCGGCTGCGGCACTCTTGTTACAAATTCATACATTTATAAAATCGTTAAGAGCTATAAAAAGGCAGAGCCGGAAGCGTAAAGCTAATCTTTATACCCTTTATCTCTCATTTTCTCTGCCACACTAAAGTAAAGATTTAAACTTTACAGCAATTTTTCTGCTGTAAAGTTTTTTTCTTGCATATGTGGAAAACCTCGTTGAAAAAGTTAAAAAGTCTCAGTTATCAACAATCAATTTCCAATTTCACAAAATAAAACCTTGTTAAGGTAAAGTTTTTAACTTTACTAACAAGGTTTTCAACATTTTATGTGAGGAAATACTGCGGAATATTCATTTTTTGGTGCATTAATGCATATGCAAGAAAGAATGAAACCTCTGAATATTAATTAACCAATGCATAGCTTTTTGCATCAATGCTAACTCCGCCCACGCTAACAGCTTCGTCGGAATAGTTGACATAAACGCTGCAATCCTCTCCGAAACGGGTGAGGTAAACATCTTTTTTAACCATTTCGTGAGCTGTTATTCGTCTGCTTCTTAAATCAGAGAAATCGCTTTTCATTTTGTCGTAATATGCCTTGGCTTCACCCACACTGTTCATATAATAACGCTTATCCTCGCTCTCATTTTCGTCAGGCGAGGTACAATACCATTCATAGTGAGGCAGTGCTCCGTACTCTGCCGCCTTCAGCATAGCATAAGTGCTGTTTTTTGAAGTATTTGCCGCCTCCAGAGAATAGTCCAGAGTGCCGTGAAGAATTGCCTGAACAAAGGGCACATCTCTGAAGTGAGGCTTTTCTGATAAAGAAGATGCTGACGGCAGATTTATTATGTTGCCCGCATATTTTATGCTGTAAAGATTTCCATTTTCACTCATTATCTGCTTTGACGCATAAAGAGAAGCAAAGATATCCTCGAGAGAATTCTTCACATCCTCACGAAGCAGAGCATCTCTGCCGGAAAAATCGGAAAAAAGGATTTCTCCGGTGTGGGCTACGGATATTCCCTCAAAGGGCTGTCTTCTCATCTGAGTGATAAATGAGCTGAGATTTTTTCTTAAGGTGTTTATACTGCACATATCAAGCCTTTCACCGTCAAGGGCTTTAACAGAAGCTCTGCCCTTTTGCAGTAATGTATTCTGTGCAAAAAAGCGGATGCTGCCATCGGCAAACCTTTCTGACAATGAGAGCATATCCCTCTCACTGCCTATGACTTTTTTTATCTTCAGGCTGCCTTCTTCATAAATGTCCTTAAGCAGCACATTGATTTGTGAAAAGCCCTTTGCTTTAAGAGAAGCCAGCAATTCCTGCAGCTGCTCAAAGGATGTAAGGCAAATATCACTTTCCCTTCCCTTGGCATCACTTTTTGTCTGCGACATAATAAGGCTGAGATTAAAGGGATATTCTGCCGTTTCACCGGCGGCATTTTCTCTCAGCCTGCCCTGACGGATAAGCAGCTCTCTGGCAGCTGAAGCCATTGCCACATAATCGGCATTTTCACCGCTGAGAAATCTGTAGCATAACTGAAGTCTGCCCTTATAGCTTTCCTTGCTGACATAAATATATTTATCCTCTGCAACCGATGGGGTTATAGCAAAGGCTGCACCTACACGGTTATAGCCTGATTTTTCCAGAGCCTTATCCGCTTTGATTTCACATAAAGACTCACCCTCGCTCACAAGGCACATAAAAGCACTGCCTTTACATTTTCTGCCGAAGGCACCCACAAGCACACGAGCACCCTTTTCATCAGACACGGCAGGGTCCTCACCATATACCTTAAGGCTGACTGCATCAAAGCTGTCTGCTTTTTCACCAAGGTCAAGCAAGGCTCCGCAGCCGTCAGGCAAAAGAATATAGTCACCCTTTTCGGCACCCCTGTCGGCACCGAAAAAAGGCAGCAGCTCAAGTGAGGTTATCACGGCTTTACCTTCACAGTGGATTTTATCGCAGTCCATTGTGGCGGTAAGCATACCGTCAGACAGGGTATAGGCTACATTGACACTGATATCCAGCTTTTTGCCTCTTTCAAGGCTACGGCGAAAGCTGTAGGTTATAATTACACCGTCCCCGGTTTCTTCATATTCCGTGCAGCCGAAGCTCAGGCTGTCACTCTGAGAAGACAGAGTATACTCTGCACCGTCAAGGAGCACCTTAAGACTCAGAGCCGACGGCCTTTCACCTGCATAGACCTCAGGGAGACTTCTGTAAAGTGTATGGGATATTGTGTCATAAATACACACAGCCATAGTTTTTTCGTCCAGATACATTTCAAGCATACCCGAGGCGGCAAGCTTTTTCATTTCGCTTCTTTTGGCGGTACTGACAAATATACTCTCGTCAGACACCCGGGTTGCAGCCGGCAACTCTTTATCAGACAGACGTATTCTTTTGCTGCCGGAAAAGTCCGCAAAGCAAAACAGAACAGCACTTATGAGCAATATTATAAAAACAGGAACAAGCCTTTTTAACAGTTTCATATATTACACCTCTGGAGTCAGTATAACATATAACGGAAAAAATTACCAGCAGAATATTTTATAATAGCAGCCCTAACACATCATGCTCTTTCGCATTTGTGTGAGTATTGCCTTTTCACGCCTTGAAACCTGCACCTGAGACATGCCCAGCTCTGCTGCGGTTTTAACCTGAGTCAGCCCTTTGAAATAGCGAAGCTCTATTAGCCGCCTGTCCTTTTCTTCAAGGGCACTGATAACGGTTTTCAGTGCCATTTTTTCTGAGATTGCTTCCTCGGGGGCTTCTGTGGGTATATCAAGCTGCACTGTGCCCTTTTCATCTGTTGCGGTCAGAGATATAACGGGCATAGATATTGTTATAAGCTCAGCCGCCTGTGATATTTCAATGCCGAGCTTTTCGGCAAGCTCACTTATTGTCGGCTCTCTGCCAAGCTCCAGTGCCATGTTTTCTTTCAGCTGCATGGCATGTCTTGCCTTTTCCTTAAGGCTTCTGCCTATTTTTACCGTACCGCCGTCTCGGAAAATCCGTTTGATTTCGCCTAATATTACAGGTACCGCATAGGTGGAAAAGGCAAAGCCTCTGCTTTTGTCAAAATTATCCGCAGCCTTTATAAGGCCAACACAGCCCGCCTGAAACAAATCGTCATATTCAGCGCCCCTGCCCCTGAATTTATTGGCACAGGCATGAACCAGACCGTAGTTATTTTCAATGAGAGCTTCTCTTTCGCTGTTTTTCTCCTTCAATGATACACCGCCTTTTCAAAAGGTATAAGGCTTCATATTCTCTTGCCCCAGATTTTCTTTTCAAGGCACACCGTTGTGCCGCAGTCGGGTTTAGAGGAAACTCTCACCTTATCCATAAAAGATTCCATAACCGCAAAGCCGAGACCTGCTCTTTCTGAGCCTGCCGTGGTAAAAAGAGGCTCCATGGCTTTCTCTATGTCTTTGATGCCTACGCCCTTGTCACGCACCTTTATTCTGATAATATTATTTTCAAAAAGGCTGACGGTTATGTAAATTTTTCCTTCCTTTTCTTTATAGCCGTGGACTATGGCATTTGTAACAGCTTCACTCACAGCGGTTTTTATGTCGGTCAGTTCCTCAATATTAGGGTCGAGACACGCTATAAAGGATGCCACCGCCACTCTTGAAAAGCCCTCGTTTATACTTTTTGAATCCATTATAAGTCTCATTTCATTTGTGCAGTTCATCACACTACCTCCTTTTGTTTTATTTCACCCAAGCGTTCAAGCCCTGCAAGCACCATAACCTTATAGGCAGAGGGGGAAAGATTTTCCACTCTTATTCTGCCGTGAACGGTTTTCATCAGCTTATAGCGACCCATAACCAGACCTATTCCCGAGGAGTCCATAAAGCTGACCTCACCGAAATCCATAATAAGCAGTGAGGGCTTTTTGTGAATTATGGCATCATCAATGCTTGCTCTTATGAGAGAAGCACTGTGATGGTCAATTTCTCCGCTGAGATATACCCTTATTTCCTTTTGCTTATATTCAATTTTTGCTGACATAACAACTTCCTAAAACAAAATCCCTTATGATAGCAAATAGTATCATAAGGGAAACAGTATGCATATTTTGCCGAAGGACGGCATAAATATATATTTTATTGGAAAAAGTTTTTTCTTATTTCGCTGACGAGATAAAAGGAGCCTGCCACTATAAGCGCACCGTCTTTATCTGTGAGAGACAGGGCCTTTTTGTACGCGGCGTAGCTGTCGCCCTCACAAAGGATATTGCCGCCGAAGCTAACAGCACTTTCCTTCAGCACCTCGGGGCGCTCACCTCTCAGGCTGTCTGTCTGAGTGAAAACAATGTTTTCACATAAGGGTGCAATGTGTTTAAGTGAAGACTCATAATCCTTATCCTTCATAAAGGACATAAGCAGAGTTATTTTTTTGCCGTGAAGATAAGCTTTTATCATACTGCTCAGAGCCTTCATGCAGCCCTCATTGTGGCCGCCGTCAAGTATAACAAGAGGAGCTGAGCTGATAATTTCCATTCTTCCCGGAATTTTAAAGCAGGCTACGCCACTTATAATATCTTCGTCGCTTATGTCAAAGCCTTTATCTCTGAGAAGCCTTGCCGCAGTTATTGCAGTTATCATATTCGCAATCTGATGTGCACCGCAAAGAGAGGTTTTAATTCTCATCGAGTCATATATAAACTCCGAACCGTAAATGTCGCTTTTTAACACAGTGAGCTTATCTGTCTCTGGCATATAAAAGCTGCAACCTGTTTCACGGCACCTTGCTCTGATTATGTTTACCGCTTCAGCTTTCTGAGGCAAATAACCGAAGCTCTCTGAGCTGTTGGGATATGAAATAACAGCACTGCCTTTTTTTATTATGCCGCTTTTTTCTTTTGCAATTTTTTCCACAGTGTCCCCTAACATTTCAGTGTGGTCAAGGGATATGCTTGTAAATATGCACTCAAGTGGTGCAGGTATAACATTGGTGCTGTCGCGCTCTCCGCCTATGCCTGCCTCAAGCAAAACAATGTCGCAAGCCTCTTTGGCAAAGTACAAAAGAGCAAGAGCCGTTGTCACCTCAAAAACCGTGGGATAAAGGTCTTCTTTTTCCATAAGGTCAGTTTTTTCTTTGATGAGGCAGGTCAGCTCTGCAATATCGCTGTGGCTGATGTAGGCGTTGTTTATCTGTATTCTCTCACCGAACTCAACAATATAGGGTGAGGTGAAAAGCCCGACCTTGTAAGAGGCTTTTTTCAGAATATATGACATTGCCGTTGACACAGAGCCTTTGCCGTTGGTGCCGACTATATGAATAAATTTCAAGCCTTTTTCCGGGCTGCCGAGAAGCTCAAGCAGCCTGCCTATTCTTTCATGTGAGCTGCTTTTCTGAAACTTTCGCCGTGACATTATATAATCAATAGCCTCATTGTAGGTCATTTTTTCACCTTCCTTGCATGATGCTAAAAGTATATATCCTGAAAGCGATTATGTCAACTGCCGAAGTCTTTATATTTCAGACTCCCGAGCTCTTCGGCACCACATTTTTCATAAAGTGCCGAGACAAAGAGCACTCTGTTTACATTATCAGGTCTGAGGTTTTCATATAAATCCGGGAGCAGTATTTCACTGCCCGATAAGGGCCTGCTGTTCATAAGACGCTTCCTTTCGTTGGTGAAAAGGGTACCGCCGAATAAAAGAGGTACCCTGCAGCTGTGAGATATAACCGCATCACTGTCAAAGCTCTCTTTATCTGTAACCATAAGGGAAAAGCCGTAATTTTTCATCAGCAAATCTGACAGCTGCCCGTATTTTTCCTTTTTGTCCGTAACTATTTTTATATTTGAAAATATGGGCAGCAGACCTTCAATATAGCTGCCATATATGCCGTATTCATCAAAAACGGTTAAGCTTTTTGAAAGAAAATCTGCTTTGTGCTTCACTATATAGTCTTCAGCCGAATTAATCAGCAGAAGTCTTGGAAATATCCGGGGAGAGAAAACAGTTATATTCACATCCTTCGGCACAGAAGCGCCCTCAGGCAAAATAACATCATTGCGAAGTATGCCAAGACACTCCTCCAGCTTTTTCCACGGTATTTTGCCTTTGTGTTTTTCTGCTGTGACAATAAAATACACACCGCCCGAGGGAAGTGCTATTCTTTCACTTGTTATTTTGGCAGAAGTAAAAAAGCTGCGGATTTTATTTTCAGGCTCCGTGAAGCGTAAAATTGCAAACATAATATCACCCGAAGGATAATTATGAATTATGTATTATGTATTATGAATTTATCCTTACGGCAAATTAAAAGCAGAGTGACAATCACTCTGCTGAATATTACACTTTCTTTTTCATCAGACCGTGTTTATTGCAGTAGATATAAAGATATCCCCTGCCACGGAACTGCATTCTCGTTTCGGCATTTCCCTCGGGATAAAGCTTGACAAAGTGAATTTTATCGCTTGTTACATATGCAATAAAGGATATAAAGTGACTTTTGCTCATAGGATGCTTTACTGTAATAAACTTCTCATCCTCCACCGGCATAATACTCACAGTATGCTCCTCATCAATATCTTCTGCTTCAAGGGAAGGCAGGGCTATTCCGCAGCAGCTTATAACGGCAGCACCGCTTGCGTGTATAACATTACCGCAAACAGGACAGACATAAAACTTTGAAAAAAGCATATTGGAAGACTGATTTTTATTTATAACAGTATCGCCTGACATAAGCTCCATAACAGAAACTCCCAAAGCATAACTCAGCGGCTCAAGAAGCGAAATATCAGGCAGTCCCTTTGAGGTTTCCCATTTAGATATTGCTTTACTGCTTACACCTATTTTCTCAGCCAAGGCAGTTTGTGTAATTCCTTTTTCCTCACGAAGCTTTTTAATTGTACGGGCAGTTATATATGTATCCATACCAGTTCTCCTTTGGTTGATAAATACATTATAGCCTGACAAAAATCAAAAAACAACCTACGCTTCGTGGAAGAGGAAGAAAACTATCTCTTCTCTTTGTATGCATAACAAAAATTTATGGGAGGTGAGGTAACCGATATGTATACAAACTCGTCGTCGCTGTCATTTAATAAGCCATGGATTTCATCTTTTTCAAAACGCACTACATCACCCGCAGCAAACTCTTTTTCTTCGTTGTTGGCAATCAAAATTTTTCCAATACCTTTAGTGGCATACCAAATCTGTTCTGATGCATTATGAGAGTGTCTCGGTTGAATTGCTCCGGGTTCCAGATGAACCTCTGTAATTGTTACATTTTTACTACTTGAATTATCAGGACTTAATAGCTGTCTCGATGATACGCCTGGGTTTGACAATTCGACAATTTTGTCTTTACAAATAAATTCCATAAAACCAACCTTTCAAAAACTAAAAACGGCGGGGAAAGAGCCCTTTAAGGCACTCACTTCCCCGCAATTCATAATTCATAATTCGTAATTCATAATTAAATATGGCAGGCATCGTGGTCGTGATCTTCAATCTTGCCCACAATGGGTTCGGGATCGATACCCTGTCTTGTGTAATAATCGGCAAGAGCTGCCTTGATTGCCTGCTCGGCAAGCACACTGCAGTGGATTTTAACTGCAGGCAGACCGTCGAGAGCCTCAACAACCGCCTTATTTGTCAGCTTGAGCGCTTCACTTATGGGCTGACCCTTAATAAGGTCTGTTGCAATTGAGCTTGTGGCAATTGCACTTGCACAGCCATAGGTCTTGAACTTAACATCAACGATAATATCGTTTTCAATTTTGAGATACATCTTCATTATATCTCCGCATTTTGCGTTGCCGATTTCACCAACACCGTTTGCATCTTCAATTACACCCACATTGTGGGGGTTGGCAAAATGTTCCATTACTTTTTCACTGTATTGCATTGCTTTTCTCTCCTTAGCTATTCTTTTCGTTTTCGAGTATATGCTCCCAGAGTGGTGACATATCACGAAGTCTCTCAATAATCGGCGGGAGCACCTCTAAAATATAGTCAACATCCTCCTGGGTGTTGTTTTCACCAAGTGACAGACGAAGTGAGCCGTGTGCCACCTCGTGCTTAAGACCTATTGATAAAAGCACATGGCTGGGGTCAAGGCTGCCTGAGGTGCAAGCAGAGCCGCTTGAAGCACTTACGCCCTTCATATCCAGCATAAGAAGTAAGCTTTCTCCCTCAACGCCCTCAAAGCACATGCTGAAGTTGCCGGGAAGTCTCTTTTCGGTGTCGCCGTTTATTCTTGAATGTGAAATTTTGCTTGCACCCTCAAAAAGTCTGTCACGAAGAGCCTTTACCTTCTCATAATTTTCCTCAAGGTGCTCTGTCATTTCAGTTATAGCCACACCGAGTCCCACTATACCGGGTACATTTTCGGTACCTGCACGTCTGCCGGCTTCCTGAGCACCGCCCTCAATAAGATTAGGCAGGCGAAGACCTTTTTTGCAGTAAAGTGCGCCCGTACCCTTAACGGCATGGAATTTATGGCCTGAAAGTGAAAGCATATCAATATTCTGCTCTCTGACATCAATTTTAATGTGTCCCACAGCCTGAACTGCGTCAGTGTGGAAAAGCACACCCTTGCTGCGGCAGATCTTACCGATTTCGGCTATAGGCTGAACTGTGCCTATTTCGTTATTTGCATACATGATTGAAACAAGGCAGGTTTCATCGGTGATAGCCCTTTCAACATCTTCTACTCTTACAAGACCGTTTTCATAAACATCAAGATAAGTTACCTTGAAGCCCTCTTTTTCAAGAGCAGCCATTGTGTGAAGCACGGCATGATGCTCAAACTTGCTTGTAATAAGGTGCTTTTTGCCTTTTTTGGCACCGAGTGCTGCTGCACCCTTGATAGCCCAGTTATCGGCTTCGCTGCCGCCTGAGGTGAAGAAAATCTCCTTAGCATCTGCACCGAGAGCCTCAGCCACCTGAGCTCTTGCCTTGTCAACAGCTCTTGCCGCTGTCTGACCTACCGAGTAAAGGCTTGAGGGGTTGCCGTAATGTTCAGTCATATAGGGAAGCATTGCTTCAACGACTTTTTTTGAAACGGGAGTTGTTGCCGCATTATCTGCATAAACATATCTCATTTCTTAATACACTCCAATCCTGATTTTTCTGTGGCGATACTTCTTTCGGCTAAATCCCTGAGGGTTATTCTGCTTACAACGGAAAGAGTCGCCTCATATATCTGAGTCCATATAAAGGATGTAACACAGTCGCAGTAATTCTCACATTTTCCGTTATCCTCAGCACAGGCAACAGGGGCAAGAGAGCCTTCCGTAGCCTTGAGTATGCTTTCAACGGTTATTTCCTCAGGCGGTCTTGTAAGATGATATCCGCCCTTGGCGCCTCTGACAGATTTAACAAGACCCTCTTTTGACAGCAGGTTTATTATCTGTTCAAGGTACTTTTCGGAAAGGTGCTCTCTTTCAGCAATATCCTTCAGGGAAACACAGCAGTCAGCACCGTTGACGGCAAGGTCAGTCATTATGCGCAGCCCGTATCTGCCTTTAGTTGATATTTTCAAGAAAATCACCCCTTTTTATAAGAATTCCTACTTTAATGGTAGTATATCACTATTTTTAATTCATAGCAAGCAGATATGAATTATTTTCGGTAGAAATAATTATGGGCAAAGAGTAAAATTTTATGCAAGAGTGACAAGAGAAATAAAAACAGCAATTAAAGTAAGATTTACCTTAATCGCTGTTACCATTTGATTTCTTCAAATAAGTCTGATATTTCAACACCGAGAACCTTAGCAAAAGCATAAAGCTCAATATCAGTTACCGTTCTTTGCTTATCCTCAATGCGTGAAACAGACCCGCGGCAAACATAAACACCCAAAAGCTCAAGTTGATTTGATAAAGCCTGCTGGCTCATCTTCTTTTCGCACCTTAGCCTCCGGATATTATGACCGACAATATTCATGTTTTCGCCGTCAATAATTCTTGCCATAATCTTCTCCTCTTTGTCTTGACATAAGACAATTGATATGTTAACATATCGGCAAGAAAATATTGTCCTATCATAGGACAAGTATGCAATTAAATATAATAAGGCGGGCAGCACCGCAAAAAGCAGGCAGGTCGCTACCCACGGTAGCGACCTGCCTTAAATTAAGATTGATAAAACTGCAAGCTTCTGAGCTTTAACTCTGCGGCGAGAAATTTTAAAACTACATCACTATAAACCCGCGACCGCAATTTTGCATTCTGCACTTTGCATTTTGCATTTAATTTATTACTCTGTTCTCAGCGCCTCAACGGGGTCCTTCTTAGCTGCAAGAGATGAGGGCACAAGACCTGCAATGAAGGTAAGACCCATACTGATGCAGACAAGTGTAACTGCCGCACCGAAGGGAAGCACTGCTGCCGCACCTGTGTTTGTCAGGTAATCAAGCAGGAGGTTTATGGGAATCTCAAGCAGCAATGTACAGCCTATACCCAGCAAGCCTGCCGCAAGACCCACAATGATAGTCTCGGCATTGAATACACTTGAAACATCACCCTTTGATGCACCGATTGCACGAAGAATACCGATTTCCTTTGTTCTTTCAAGAACTGAAATGTAGGTGATAATACCTATCATAATTGATGAAACAACAAGTGAAATTGCAACGAACATAACAAGCACATAAGTAACAATATCAATAATTTTTGTTACAGATGAAAGCAGCATACCAACGGGGTCTGTGGGGCTGATTTCATATTCGGCATGACCGTCTGCAGTTACCTGTTCATTATAGTAGCCTATCATTTCGTTGAGCTCTTCTTTTGACTCAAAGCTCTTGGGATAGAAATAAATTGATGTGGGTGTGTCTGCAGGCTGATAGCCTAATATTTTCATAGTGTTTTCATAGGAGCACTCTGCATTGATTGTGTCAATATATGCCTGCTTGAGAGCGAGCACCTGCTCGTCATTGAGATAGCCCTCCATAAGCTTTTTCTGCAGGTCGGTCATATCACCGAAGCTGAAAAGTGAGGACATATCCATTATGTCAACCTCTGAAAGGTCAATATCTGCCGCAAAGCTCATAAAGGGACCTATATCAAGATAGTCCATATTAATAAGACTCATATCAATATCAACAAGGTCGAAATCGTTTACTGTCATTTCCATAAACTCAAGACCTGTGATTACATCCTTATGCGTGTTTGCAAGCTGTTCCTTGACAACCTGTGAGTTTTTGGTGTAATCAAGAGCATATTCCATAAGCTCTGTTGTGTAGCCTATACCGCCGGTACCAACAGAAAGAACATTGTCTTCATCGGGACGGATAATACCTACAATGCTGATTTCAAGGCCCTTATCAATAAGCTTTCTGACATAAGAGAGGTTTGCACTCTTATCGCTCCAGAGACCGGTTTTCTCATCTTTGACCATATAGTCACAGTTGAGCACAAGCTTAAATTTCATATCGCAGATTTCTTCATAAGAGAAGGACTGCTCTTCTGCTTTCATTTCACCGTTGCCTGAAAGGGCACCCATAATGTTTGATGAAAGCTGAGTCTGATCCTTGATGCCGAGAGCGTAAAGAAGCAGCTCATTGATTTCGTTGTTTGCGTCAACCATAAGCACAACCTCATTTTTAGCCTGAGGAAGTCTGCCGTAAATTACATCATACTGTCTTGAAACAACATCGTTGTCGCCGATAAGCTCAATCCATGCATCCATCATTGATGAGGACATAAAGCCTTCCATACCTGCCATAATATTGTTGCCCATATCAGCCATAGCTGTGTTGGGGTTAACCTTAACAACACCCTTTGAGGTGTCTGCCTTATAAATATTAAGGGGTGTGGAATATTTGAACTGAATATCGTTGCAAAGACCTCTGAAGGTTTCCCAGTTGTCGTCAATATACTTTTTAAAGCTCTTGATATTATTTGATGAGGACTGAGCGATAAAGGTGTTGATAAGCTCGGTGAACATATCGTTGACATAAACCTTATCAAGGGTGTTGGATGAATTCATCATCTCTTCACCCATGCCCATAACGGCACTCATCATATTATCAGTGTTTACTGCTTCTCTCTCAACAGACATGGGGTACGCCATAAGAGTGTCATTCTGCACCTTATCAACATAGTTCTGAATACCTGTTGAAAGAGCCAGCACGAGGGCAATACCGATAATACCGATAGAGCCTGCAAAGGCCGTAAGGAAGGTTCTGCCCTTTTTGGTGGCAAGGTTTCTCATGCTCAGACCAAAGGCTGTTACCATGCTCATTGAGGGCTTTCTGCCCTTTTTCTTTTCCTCTTCCGCTTTGACTTTTTCATTTTCAAAATCCTGTGCCTCAGGCTCATAGGGATTTGAGTCGTCAATAACCTTACCGTCAACGCACTTGATAATTCTGTTTGAATATTCATAGGCAAGGTCCGGGTTATGTGTAACCATAATTATGAGCTTATCCTTGGAGATTTCCTTAAGCAGCTCCATAATCTGAACGCTTGTTTCACTGTCAAGAGCACCTGTAGGCTCGTCGGCAAGAAGAATGTCCGGGTTGTTGATAAGAGCTCGTGCAATGGCAACTCTCTGCATCTGACCGCCCGACATCTGATTGGGTCTTTTGTTTATATGGTCACCGAGACCCACCTGCTTTAAGGCTGCAAT
Organism: Clostridia bacterium; assembly: GCA_017396515.1. Classification (GTDB taxonomy): domain Bacteria; phylum Bacillota; class Clostridia; order Oscillospirales; family Acutalibacteraceae; genus UBA6857. Next base: position 23,468 of record JAFQLV010000071.1, read on the forward strand.
TGCTCTTTCTCTTCTTTCCTTTTTAGAAACACCTGAAAGTGTAAGAGCAAGCTCAACATTTGCAAGCACACTCTGGTGAGGGATAAGGTTATAGCTCTGGAAAACAAAGCCGATTGAGTGGTTTCTGTAGGTATCCCAGTTATCGTCGGTGAAATTTTTGGTTGACTTACCGTTGATTATAAGGTCACCGCTTGTATATTTATCAAGACCGCCTATAAGGTTGAGAAGTGTTGTTTTACCGCAGCCCGAGGGACCGAGAATTGAAACAAATTCGCTTTCTCTGAAGTTGATGCTGACATCGTTGAGGGCTCTGACGGTTGTGTCACCTGTCACATAATCTTTAATTATATTCTTTAATATGAGCATCTCTTACACCTCCTGAAGATTTCTCTGTGAGTTATTTTCTTTTTTAAGCTTTCTGTCCTCGAAATAAGCCGCAATCTTTTTTCTTTTAAGTATGACTATAACCTCTGCTGCCGCAACGAAAAGGAAAACAAACAGCACCGGCACGGCTTCGTCTGCACTTTTTTCGGGAGTGTATATAATTGTCGGCAGATAATCGGTCTCAGGCTTCACTGCAACAGTGACTCTCTCTCTGAAGAAAATCTTGTAAAGCCATTCAACGGTTTCGTCAACAGTCATCTTTGCCATTTCTTCACCGATACCGCCTGAGAAGGTTGAGAACATATCGTTATCGCCTGAGCCCATAAAGCCCATCATCATATCCTCGTTGCCGGGGTTTTTCATCATTTCTGCAATAAAGCGAAGCAGTGTCACCGCAATGGCAGGCTGGTCTGCCTTGATGTATGAGACAGTTACGGGCTGATTTCCTGCAGTGCGCTTGCTCTGCACGGTTACGAGAGTGCCCATAGTCATAAACTGCTTAATGTCGAAATTGCTCAGATCAATGCCCAAGTCAGCTCCGTCCATCATATCAGCCATCATTTTTTCCATATCCGCTTCGCCCATAAGGGAGGATATATCAAGCATATCGCCCATACCCAGCTGACCTAAAAGCTCAGTGAAGGGATACATAAGATTTTCAACAGCCTGCTCAAGTCCGCCGTTTTCTATAAACCACAGCAGGTTGGGAAGAATTTCCGTCACGGTGTAAACGGGTCTGTCGAGAACTCTTTCAACAAGCGAAAGCACCGCATCAACGATAGACTCAATTGCCTTACCCTTTTCAGCCGACTTTTTGAACTCATCATAGGTTTCAATTTTATCTGCACTGCAGCCGAGTGCCTCCAAAAGAGGAATTACTGCCGTGTTATAGCCGTTTGAGCCGTAAATATCAACAGCACCGAGAACTGTCAGCTTGCCCTCAGCAAGCAGCATTGTGAGCATATCCTCAAGGGGTGAAAGTGCACCGCAGACAGCCTTTCTGAAGCCATCCTTACTGCCGTCCTTAAAGCCCCAGTTAATATAGCCTGTCTTGCTCCAGCGGGTACTGCGTGAAAGTGTGTACTTAGCTGACCCGAAGCCGCCGCCAAGCTCATTTGCAAGTCCGGCAGGTGTGAGACTAAGACCCATAAGCTCACCGATAACCTTCATATCCTCACTCTCAAACATGCCGTAAAGACCCTTTACAAGCTCCGTTACAAGAGTGTTTGAATAAATCTGAGGTGCCAATGCTTCTCTTACGGTTTTGTTTTTGCCGCCCTCAGCAATAAATTCATTGATAAGGTCGTCTATACCGTCAACCACTCTCTGAAATTTATCTGCACCGAGATTTGGTGTGTATGTCACCTGTGTGGGTGTAAATTCGCCGAAGGTCCATGTGTAATCGAGTATCTTTCCCTGAGTCTGTGAAAGCAGTGAAATGAAAAGAACTATAAGCTCATCAGTGTCTTTTGACATAAGCGAGTCAAGCAGCTTTGTCATTTCTTCAGGTGTGTCTGTTCCCGTCAGGTCTCCCAGGCTGTCTTTATTGAGCTTCATTGTGTCAACGAGCCAGCGAAGAAGCACTAAGAAGGTGTCTGCCTTATCTGACACAACCGTTTCACCGCTGACAGTGCCGCAGGAAGCCAGCTCACTTAAAGGAAGCTCTGCCATTTTAAGACCGCTGCCGCCTAAAAGGGAATTGAGGTCAAGCTGTGCAGTGAAGGACTCACTGTCCTGAATAAAGGAAAGTATCATTTCAACCTTGATGAAGGTTGAAATATTGAAAATCTGAAGTCTGAGGGGCTCTATAAGAGTTGCAACAGCCTTATCAAAGCCTCCGTTTTCAAAGTAGTATGCTATACCCGGAAGCACATCTGTCAGTCTGTTGCAGGGATTGTCCAGTACCCCCTCAAGGAAGATGAAAAGATCATTGACGATGTGATAAAGCATTGAGTTGTGGCTGCTTAAGGCATCAGAATAAAAAGCTGCGCTGTCTGTTATCTTCTCACAACCGAGAGCCTTGAGCGTGGGAACAATTGCCGTTTCGTAGCCCTTGGCACCCTCAAGACCGATAACAGAATTTATTTTGTAGGTGCCGCCGCAAAGAAGCATATTTAGAAGCTCATTGAAGGGAGACATGACGCAGGCTACTGCAGAAGCAAAGCCTTCTCTGCTTTCCACTCCCCATTTTACGCCTTCAAGTGAAACCTCACTCCACTTGTTAAACGAAGCCAGCTTTGCCTGAACCTCGGGATAATTCCCCAGCTTTGAGGCAACACCTGAAACCGTGACATCAAGACCTATTGAGGATATGCTTTCTGCATTCTCCTCTATCATCTTATATATTGACACCGTCAGTGACGATAAGGTTTTGTCTGAGCATATTTCAGTCATTATCAGTTCTTTCAGGCTTTTATTCTGCGTACTGTTTATAAGTGAGCCTATTGCCGTGTCAAGCTTCGGAATTGCATCTGACACCTGCTGCTTTGTTATACCCTCGGGATAAGTCTGAGCTGCAGCTGCACAGGGCACAATGCTCATAATTATAATGATAAGAGCAACCGCCGCACTAAGGGCCTTTTTTGCCGTTTTAAACATATCTCTCAATCACCTCTTTCTTATTTTCATATAAAGCCGTGTTATTCGCAATATCCGCAAGCTTCTTTATTATCCTGAGAAACTCACAGACATCTTTTTCTCCTAACTGTTCAATTATTGTCAGGGCGTTGCTGATTATTTCAGCTCTGAGCCTGATATATAGCTCTTTGCCCTCATTTGTCAGGGCAACTATAGTGCTGCGCTTATCCCCCTCGTTGCGTCGCCTTTCAACAAGGCCCTTGCTTTCCATAGATTTTATTATAGCGGAAAGTCTCGCACCGGTGAAATCAAGTCTCTCTATTATTTTGCTTGGGGTACCGCTGCCGCCAAGGTCACTCAGTATCATAAGAAGAAGGTTTTCTCCCTTAAGAGAAAGCTTAAGTCTGTCAAGCAGAATTTCAGTATCTATGCTGTCAAAGGTAGTAAGTATCTGCTCTGCAAGATATTCTCTTTCCATAGTGCGCCTCCTTTCATTTTATTTAACAGTGTTAAGTAATATACCACAATGCATTTATATAATCAATTAAGAAAATATTAAGAATTATAAAACTGCACAAAACAATTATTTTTGTTTTGTCAAATTTCACGGACAATTTGTCGAAATTAGCCAATTTCAGCATTGAGTTTTTATATATTACAGCCTTAAACCTAAATTTACCTTAAATTTACTTAACACTGTTAACTGTTAAGGCAGCAAATATATTTTTTAATAGTTTTTTCCTGCGGATTCATTGACATAGTTTTTTCAAAGATGTATAATATCTGACAATGTTAGCAGGCTAACAAATTTTAATTAGGGAGTCCGCCATGAAAGAACGAAGATTGGGCTTTGAGCTTCACCGTGCTTCACGAATGGTCAAACGCTATATGGACGGCGATGCAACAAGGCTGTATGTTGAAAAAATGACAGGCACTCACGGCTGGGCAGTGGGATATTTCTATAACAACAGGCACAGAGATGTTTTTCAAAAAGATTTTGAGCAGGAATTTGACATTCGCCGTTCAACGGCAAGCAACATACTCTCACTTATGGAAAAGAACGGTCTTATTAACAGAGAAAGCGTGCCCTATGATGCCAGACTGAAAAAAATCACACTGACAGATAAGGCCCTTGAGGTTCAGAGTGTAGTGAATAAAAGCTTCGACAGACTTGAGAGTACCATGAAAAAAAATATCAGCGATGAGGAGCTACGTGTTTTCTTCAGCGTACTTGATAAGGTCTGCAATAATTTAGAAAGGAATGATTACGGCAATGATTAAACGACTCAGCAAATGCATACGCGAATATAAGCTGCCCTCAATTCTTGCCCCCATATTTATAGCACTTGAGGTTATTCTTGAGGTGTTTATTCCTCTTATTATGGGCAAGCTCATTGACAACGGCATTTATAAAGAGGACACTGCCTATGTGCTTAAAACAGGTGTGTTCCTCGTGTTTCTTTGTGTTCTCAGCCTTGCCTGCGGTGTTGCCTCAGGTACCGCTGCCGCAAAGGCAAGCTCAGGCTTTGCCAAAAATCTCAGACACGATATGTATCATAATGTGCAGAGCTTTTCTTTTGCAAACATCGATAAGTTTTCCACCTCCAGCCTTGTAACAAGACTGACAACAGATGTCACAAACCTGCAGAATGCCTATCAGATGATAATCCGCATTGCAGTGCGCTCACCTGCCATGCTCATTTTCTCACTGACAATGGCACTGAGCATCAATGCAAAAATCAGCATGATTTTCCTTTGCGTTATCCCCTTCCTTGCTTTGGGTCTTTACTTTATTGTTTCCAACGCTCACCCCATATTCAAGAGAGTTTTCAAAACCTATGACAAGCTCAACAGTGTTGTCAATGAAAATCTCCACGGCATAAGGGTTGTGAAGGCCTTTGTGCGTGAAGACAAGGAAGAAGAAAAATTCAAAAGTGTTTCAGATAAGATTTATTCCGACACCAAAAAGGCTGAAAGCATTCTCGCCTTCAATGCACCCGTTATGCAGTTCAGTGCATACCTTTGCATGCTTCTTATAGCATGGTTCGGTGCAAGGCTCATTATATCAACTGCAGAAACACAGATGACAACGGGAGATCTCTTCAGCGTTATCACCTACACCATGCAGATTCTCTCCACTCTCATGATGCTTTCAATGATATTTGTTATGCTGACAATGTCAAAGGCGGCAGGCGAAAGAGTCTGTGAGGTTCTTGAGGAAAAATCAGACCTTCACAGCCCCGAAAATGCAGTTATGGCTGTCAGAGACGGCAGTGTGGAATTTGAAAATGTGGGCTTCAGCTATTCAAAAACAGGCGATAACCTCTGCCTTAAGAATGTGAACATCTCAATAAAATCAGGCGAAACCGTAGGCATAATAGGCTCAACAGGCTCATCGAAAACCTCCTTTGTTCAGCTTATTCCCCGCCTTTACGATGTCACTGAGGGTACCCTTAAGGTGGGCGGTGTGGATGTAAAGGAATATGACCTTGACACACTGCGTAATGAGGTGGCAATGGTGCTGCAGAAAAATGTGCTTTTCTCAGGCACAATAAAGGATAATCTTCGTTGGGGCAACGAAAACGCAACAGACGAAGAAATGATTGAGGCCTGCAGGCTCGCTCAGGCTGACCCCTTTATAAGAGAAATGCCCGAGGGCTATGACACCTATATCGAGCAGGGCGGCACCAATGTTTCCGGCGGTCAGAAGCAGAGAATATGCATTGCCCGTTCACTGCTTAAAAAGCCTAAAATTCTCATTCTGGACGACTCAACCAGTGCCGTTGACACCAAGACAGTTTCCCTTATAAGAATGGCATTCAGACAGTATATTCCCGAAACAACAAAAATAATCATCGCTCAGCGTATTTCATCAATTCAGGACGCTGATAAAATCATAGTTCTTGACGGCGGCGAAATATCTGCCTGCGGCACACACGGTGAGCTTATGCAAAGCAGCGACATCTACCGCGAGGTTTACACCTCACAGATGAAGGGAGGCGAGGAAAATGAGTAATACAAGAAAGAAAAATGTCAATCTCACTCCCCCGCCAAGACCCGGCGGAAAGGGTGCTCCCATGAGAATACCCGGGCAGAAAATGGATTTCAAAGTGCTTAAAAGGGTTTTCGGCTATGTGGGCACAAAATACAGACTGCTTATGATAGTGGTTGTGCTTTGCATTTTCCTCTCAAGCATTGCAAATATTTTTTCTTCACTGTTTCTCGGTGACCTGATAGATGAATATATAGAGCCTATGCTCTCAAGCGGAAGCACGGATTTTGCACCCCTTCTTGCCATGCTGCTTAAAATGGCAGCCATATTCCTTGCGGGCATAGCTTCCACCTTCACCTATAATTTTATTATGGTCAGAGTCTCTCAGGGTGTGCTCAAGAGCGTGCGTGACGATATGTTTACACATATGCAGTCCCTGCCCATAAAATATTTCGATACCAACAGCCACGGCGATATTATGAGCCGATACACCAACGATATTGACACTCTCAGGCAGATGATAAGCCAGACCATTCCTCAGGTTATTTCCTCAGCCGTTACAATCGTTTCAACCTTTGTTGCCATGGTCAGCAAGAGCATTCCTCTGACAGTAACGGTTATAATCTGCATTATAATCATGATGTTTTTCACAGGTAAAATTGCAGGCAACTCAGGCAAATTCTTTGTCAGACAGCAGGAATCCATAGGCGATGTAAACGGCTATATTGAAGAAATGATAACAGGTCAGAAGGTCATCAAGGTTTTCTGCCACGAGGAAAAAGCCAAAGAAGAATTTGACGAGCTCAACGAGGAGCTTTACCATAATGCTTACTCTGCCAATAAGTTTGTGAATATGCTTGGCCCCGTCAATAACAACTTAGGTCATCTTCAATATGTAATCATAGCTGTTTTAGGCTGCTTCCTTGCCGTGCTCACCACCTCAGGTGCCATACCCGAGGAAGGCATACTAAGCATTTTTGCCGCCTCGGCAGGTACTGTTGCAACCTTCCTTCAGCTGTCAAAGAGCTTCACCATGCCCATAAATCAAATTTCTCAGCAGCTCAACAGTGTGGTTATGGCCATGGCAGGTGCAAAAAGAATATTTGCTCTGCTTGATGAGGAAAGCGAAAAGGACGAGGGCTATGTCACTCTTGTCAACGCAAAATATGACAGTGACGGCAGCATCACCGAAACACCTGAGCACACAGGCCTCTGGGCATGGAAGCATCCCCACGAGGACGGCACCACAACCTACACAAAGCTTCAGGGCGAAGTGAGATTTTTTGATGTGGACTTCGGATACAACGAAGAAAAAATAGTTCTTCACAACATAACTCTTTATGCAGAGCCGGGTCAGAAGGTTGCTTTCGTCGGTGCAACAGGTGCAGGCAAAACCACCATCACCAACCTTATTAACCGCTTTTATGACCTTGCCGACGGCAAAATCCGCTATGACGGCATAAATATCAACAAAATCAAAAAGGCAGACCTGAGAAGATCACTGGGCATAGTTCTGCAGGATACCAACCTTTTCACAGGCACCGTTATGGAAAATATCCGCTACGGCAACCTCAGTGCAACAGACGAGCAGGTTATTGAGGCGGCTAAGCTTGCAAACGCACACTCATTTATCAGCCGCTTGCCTGAGGGGTACAACACAATGCTCACCAGCAACGGAGCAAATCTCTCTCAGGGTCAGCGTCAGCTTCTTTCAATTGCAAGAGCCGCCGTTGCAGACCCGCCTGTTATGATTCTCGATGAGGCAACATCTTCAATCGACACAAGAACAGAGTCTCTTGTGCAAAAGGGTATGGATGCTCTTATGAAGGGCAGAACCGTATTTGTTATTGCTCACAGACTTTCAACAGTGCAGAATTCCGATGTCATTATGGTGCTCGAGCACGGTGTGATAATTGAGCGCGGCACCCACCAAGACCTTATAGATAAAAAAGGCAAATACTATCAGCTTTATACGGGAGCCTTTGAGCTTGAATAAATTATGAATGAGGAATTATGAATTATGAATTGCGTTAGGGTGAAGAGTATAATCCGAACCCTATAGTAACCGTCATAACGAGTTTTCTTCCCGCAGAAATAACCTGTTGATTATATTCGCTTACATCCACCTGTACTCAAAGGAACAGGTGGATGTGTTATATTTTAAAAAAATAAAAAGTTTTATTCTTTTGAAAAATTTTTACCTTCTCAATTGTTTTATAGGTGAAAGGAGGTTTTAAGAATGTATTCTTTGACCGGTGTTGAATACATAGAAAAGGCTGTTAAGGCTCACAGTGAGTCCATGCTAAGGGCAGCTTATTCGATTTTAAAAAGTGTGCCCGACGCCGAAGATGCCGTTCAGGAGGCTTTTCTGAAGCTGATAGAAAAAAGACCCTGTTTCGGTGATGCATCTCACGAAAAAGCATGGCTTTTGAGAGTGACCTTAAACATATCAAAAAATATGCTTAAGGCTTCCAAAAAAGCTCTGAGCGCACAAGAGGATATCCCCTATGAAGATAAGGACAGCAATGTCTTGCCCTGCGTTATGGCTCTTGAGGAAAAATATCGCACAATCATTCATCTGTATTACTATGAAGACTACTCAATAAAAGAGATTTCTTCAATTTTAAATTTGCCGCAGGCAACAGTGGGAACCCGGCTTTCCAGAGGAAGAAAGCTTTTAAAATCTATGTTAAAAGGAGAACTTGACCTATGACCTTTAAAGAAAAATATAAAAAAGAGCTGGGCAATATTTCTTTTTCAGGCAGCTTTGAGAAGGACACGGCTTTACTGCTTAAAAACGCGGCAGAAGGAAAGGAAAATATTATGTCAAAAAACAGAAAACCAATAAAAATTGCGGCTGTTGTTGCCGCTGCAATAATGATTTTATCCTTCAGTGTTTCGGCTGTTATCTCTCTGCTGTCACCCTCTCAGGTTGCAGAGCATTTCGGTGAAAAGGAGCTCGCAGTCTTTTTTGAAGAAAGCACCCATAAGGTGCAGACCGTGACAGACGGCTATTATTCCGCCTGTTTTCTCGGCATGGCGCCCGGTAAGGAAATGTGTGTCATTGACGGCACACAAATCAATGAAAACAGAAGCTATGCCGTATGGGCACTTTACAGAAATGACGGCACACCCATGAGCATTCTTGACGGCAGCCCCATTCAGGTTATCCCCGTGATGAAGGGCTACAGACCCAATGCACTTTCCGCTTTCGGAATGAGTGCACACGGCACGGAAAAGGACGGTGTGCTCTACTTTCTTTGCGATTACACTGACCTTGAAATTTTTGCAGACAAAGAAGTGTCACTTATTGTCTTTGAAGGAACTTTCCCCACACCTAAAATCCTTACAAACAACGAAGACGGTGATGTGGTTTATGCCGACGGCTATAAAGGCATAAAAGGCAGCTTCACCTTAAGCCTTGATAAAACAAAGGCTGACAGTGAAGCAGCAGACAAATTGCTCGAAGCTCTCAAATAACAACCTGCCGCATTATTATCCCCACCTGTTCCTGAAGGTTCAGGTGGGGATAGTGTTTTTCGGCAAAAAATTAATTTTCATTCACACCGCGGATTTCGGTTGACTTTCCGAGACAAAATATAGTATAATGGTTATTATGGAAATTATGCTTTAATTTCTCATAATCACATTTGTCCCACGGGCAAATGCATCACTTTTGGCATATGCCGAAAATATCACATCGCTACGGCGGTGCATCACACGTGCAGCGCACGAACATCACGCAGCTCAAAGGGCTGCACAATCGGAGGTGGGTCACACAATGACAGACAGCGACAGTACCCCTAACGGGCGCAATTTAATATTGGTGCAGACCTGCCTTAAAAGGAACTGAGCTTCTTTTTGCAGGGTCTTTGCATAAAGAAAGTCGGTGAAAAAAATGAATGAAAATCTCTTTGGCGGTCTTTACAGACTTCTTGCCAAAAATCAGCTTAAGGAGCTTCGTCAGGAGCTTACGGATATGGCTTATGCCGATATTGCGGATTTCATTATGGATCTGGATGACGATAAGATTGCAGTCAAAATCTTCCGTATTCTTCCCAAGGATATTTCCGCAGACGTATTCTCATATCTTGAAACTGACAGTCAGACTGTCATAGTTCAGTCTATTACAGACAGTGAAATTGAGCGTCTTATGGACGACCTTTATGTGGACGATGCCGTTGACTTTCTTGAGGAAGTGCCGGCAAATATTGTCCGCCGTGTGCTTGCCAACACAGACAAGGAAACCAGAGATATCATCAACCGTTTCCTCAAGTACCCCGAAAACTCAGCAGGCAGTGTAATGACCATTGAAATGGTTGAGCTTCACGACAGGCTCACTGTTGCCGAAGCCATAAAGAGCATCAGAAGAACGGGTGTTGACAAGGAAACAATTTATACCTGCTATGTTATTGATGACAAGCGCCATCTTGTGGGCACAATTCCGCTGCGTCGCCTGCTTCTCAATGATGAGGATACCCTGGTTTCAGACATTATGAGTGAGGATGAACAGCTTATCTTTGTACGCACCATGGATGACCAGGAAGATGTTGCGGCCCTTGCAAAAAAATATGACCTTCTGTCTGTTCCCGTTGTTGACACAGAAGACAGACTCGTAGGCATTATCACAATCGACGATATCGTCGACATTATCGAAGAAGAGGCTACGGAAGACTTTGAAAAGATGGCTTCACTTCTCCCCTCAGAGGACGGCTATCTTAAAACCGGAGTTTTTTCCCATGCAAAAAACAGAGTGGGCTGGCTGCTTGTGCTTCTTATCACCTCCACCTTTACGGGGCAGATAATTGAAGGCTTTGAAATGCAGCTTGCCACCATTGCAGGTCTTACGGCTTGCATTCCCATGCTTATGGGTACCGGCGGTAACTCCGGTAACCAGGCATCAACACTTATCATCCGCGGTCTTGCCCTTGGCGAAATTAAAATGAGAGACTTCTTCAGGGTGCTGTGGAAGGAGCTTCGTGTTTCACTTATCGTCGGCGTAGTCTTAGGTGTGGCAAATTACCTCAGGATGTTGGGAGTACGCTTTCTTACGGGCGACAATGTGACAGACAGTGTGATTTTGGTTGTGTCTCTGAGCGTTGTTGCTGTTGTTATTGTTTCAAAAACCATCGGCTGTACTCTGCCGATACTTGCCAAAGCACTCAAGCTTGACCCGGCTCTTATGGCAGGTCCCGTTATCACAACACTCGTGGATGCTATTTCATTGCTTGTCTACTTCGGCTTTGCAAATTTGCTGATAAGCATATGATGCTTATCAAATGCAAAATGCAAAGTGCAAAATGCAAAATTGCGGGGAGCAAAGCTCCGGACTATATCCGTTTCAACCTTATTAACAAATAAGTTTCATCCCGCCAAGGGAGGTATTTAGTTTATGGAAAATATCATCGAAAACAAAACCTTTGATTTTGCAATCAGAATTGTCAGGCTTTATAAATACCTGTCAAAAGATAAAGACACCATTGTTTTAGCGAAACAGTTACTAAGATGCGGAACAAGTATAGGTGCGAATGTTTCAGAGGCACAAAAGGCACAGTCAAGAGCCGATTTTCATAGCAAAATGACTATAGTCCTTAAAGAAGCCAATGAAACTCACTATTGGTTAAGACTTTTACATTCAACAGATTTTTTATCCTCCAAGGAGTTCGAAAGCATAGAGCCTGATGTTAAAGACATAATTGCTATTCTTACATCTATATGCAGAAAAACTGCCATTAATTAAAATTGACGGCACCTGCCGTTATATAATATTATCTTTGCGGTTACGGGCTTTCAGGTTTATTATAACCTGCCCGCGACCACAATTTTGCAATACAATGCACCGTCAGGTGCTACTATAGCCTTGGCTCCCCTGAAAGGGGAGCTGTCACGAGTTCATTTATGAACTCGTGACTGAGGGGTTATTTCTCATTTTGCATTTTTAAGAAAGGTGTGTTGCCTGCTTGGCTAAACGATTCTTGTCCTTTACAAAAGGATACCGATTTCTGACAATTATCTGTCCCTTTATGATTTTTCTCGATGTTGTTATCGAGATTGAAATTCCTAAGGCAATGGGCAGAGTTGTTGACATTCTTTTAATGCTCAGCACCGATAGCGCGGACTATGCCGCCATTCAGTCAGAGCTTGTTTCAAATGTGCTGAGGATGCTTCTTCTTTGTGCATTTACTCTTGTTATAGGCTACATAGCAGCCCGCTGCTCCTCAATTGCAAGCATGGGCTTCGGTGCAAATTTAAGAAGAGAGCTTTTCAACAAAATTCAGGATTTGTCCTTCGACAACATTGATAAGATTAAAATTTCATCTCTTATCACAAGAATGACAAATGACGTTTCAATGGTGCAGAATGTTTATAAAAACACTATTGTCACCTTTATCAAGGGCCCCTTTATGCTTATAACTGCCTTGGTTTATGCCCTTAACATAAGCCGTGACTTATCTGTTGTTTTTGCTTTTGCCCTGCCTGCAATAGTAATAATTGTTGTGATTATGGGTTATCTTGCAGTGCCTCTTTTTAAGAAAATGCTTAAAAAAACCGACAGATTCAACGGCGTGCTCAGGGGCAACATAAACGGAATAAGAGTTGTCAAATCCTTTGTAAGGGAAGACCACGAAAAAGAGAAATTCAATGAAGCAAATGTTGCAGTTATGGAAATGAATGTCAAGGCACAAAAGCTCATTCTTTACATAACACCTGCAATTATGTTTGTTATTTACGGCTGTATGATTTTTGCCATGTGGCGAGGCAGTGATATTATTATCCACTCCACAGGCGACCTGACAGTAGGTGATATGACAACCTTCGTTTCATATATCACTCAGGTGCTTTCATCTGTTATGACAGTTATGCTTGTTTTTGTCAGCATGATTATGGCTAAGGCCTCCATAGGCAGAATCAGTGAGGTTTTCAATCAGGAGCCCACTATCACCGATAATAATGCCGACCCCGAAGCAGAGCTTGCAGACGGCAGCATTGAGTTTAAAAATGTTTCCTTCAAATATGACGAGGCTGCAGTTAAAAATATTCTTGAGGATATCAACCTTAAAATAGAGTCAGGTGAAACCGTAGGCATTATCGGCGGTACCGGCTCATCAAAATCAACTCTCGTTCAGCTTATCCCCCGCCTTTATGAGGCAAGCGAGGGCGAGGTGCTCGTCGGCGGCAGAAATGTCAAGGACTATACCTTTGAAAAGCTCAGAGGCGATGTTTCCGTTGTGCTGCAGCAGAATGTTCTTTTCTCGGGCACTATTTCAGACAATATCCGCTGGGGTGATTTCTCTGCAAGCGACGAGGATGTAATTGAAGCAGCAAAGGCTGCCGAGGCTCACGGCTTCATAACAGAATTTGAAAAGGGCTATGACACCGAGCTCGGCCAGGGCGGCAACACCGTTTCAGGCGGTCAGAGACAGCGATTGTGCATTGCGAGGGCACTGCTTAAAAAGTCAAAGATACTTATTCTCGACGACTCAACAAGTGCTGTTGACACTGCAACAGATGCCAGAATCAGAGCATCTCTTCGCTCTGAAAAATATAAGGATATGACTAAAATCATTATCGCTCAGCGTATCACCTCAATTATGGACGCAGACAGAATTATCGTTCTTGAGGACGGCAAAATCGTCGGCACGGGTACCCACGAGGAGCTGACAAAGAATAATGAAATTTATCACGAGATATTTGTTTCTCAGCAGGAAGGAGTGTTGGCACAATGAGTAAGACTCCTTTAAACGAAGAAAACAAAGAGCTTCTCACCGAGGAAGCTCAGGCAGCAGCCGAAGAAAAGAAGGACAAAAAGAAAAAATCACGGAAATCACGCAGCTCCAAGGCTAAGAAAATTCCCGAAAATGAAACTGAGGAAGAAAGAAAAGAACGTGAGAAGAAGGAAGAAGAGAAGAAAAAGAAAAAGCCCAAGGATATAAAGACAGCCACCAAAAGGCTTCTGAGCTATATCACGCAGTATAAGGGTCTGCTTTTTCTTGTTGCAGTGCTCGTTATTGCCACAACGGTTATAAGTGTGCTGGCATCTCTCGCCATGCTTCCGGTTAACAAAACCCTTGAGGAGCTTATTGCCGGCAACATAGTTTCAGGTGATGAGGCAATGGCAAACATTATCAAGTGGCTTATCATTATGGCAATAGCCTATGCTCTGTCTGCCCTTTGCAACCTGCTTTACTCGAGAATTATGCTCCATATTTCCTCGAGAACTCTTAAGAATATGCGCCGTGATTTATTCAATCACATTCAGGGCCTGCCTCTTGAATATTTTGACAAGAGAAAAACCGGACAGATCATGAGCCATTTCACCAACGACGTCAGCCGTGTAAGCGACCTTATCAGCAGCAGCTTCCCCTCGCTGATTTCTTCAACCATTCAGGCGGTTATGACTATCACCATTATGATAGTTTTCTCATGGAAGCTGACACTGACAATCACCGTGGCAATTGTGCTTATGTTTATGGTTGTTGCCTTTATCACAAGCAAGTGCTCACCTCTTTTCAAGGCACAGCAAAAGGCAATAGCCGAGGTTAACGGCTTCACTGAGGAATATATCAAGGGCATTAAGGTTGTTCAGCTTTTCTGTCAGGAAAAGAAAACAAAGGATGCCTTCAATGTTCTCAACGAAAACTACCGCAAAATCGGTGTTAAGGCAAACATTATCGGCGGCTTTATGTCTCCGCTTATGTCAATGATAACAAGAGTCAATTACGCTATATGCGTTTTCTACGGTGCAAAGCTTGTTATGGCAGGCGAAATGGATGTTGCAAAGCTTATCAACTATCTCAGCTATTCAAAGAGCTATGCCACACCCATAGCATCAATTGCAAGCACCTACAGCTCACTTGTTTCAGCCCTTGCAGGTGCCGAGCGTGTTTTTGAGGTGCTCGACACACCTAACGAAACAGACGAAGGCAGAGTTACTCTCGTTCGCCTTATAAAAAATGCTTTGGGCGAAGACGAAGAGACAGACTCAGAAAGCGGCACCTTCAGCTGGAAGATTCCTGCTGAAAAGGGCTTTACATATGTTCCCCTCAAGGGTAATATTGAACTCAAGGATGTCACCTTCGCTTATGTGGAGGGCACCGATGTGCTTAAAAACATCAATATCAGTGCAAAAAGCGGCAACAAGGTTGCTTTTGTTGGCTCCACAGGTGCAGGCAAAACAACCATAACTAACCTTATCAACCGTTTCTATGAGGTTGACAGAGGTCAGATAACCTATGACGGCATTGACATCAAGGATATAAAGAAGGATGACCTTCGTCATTCAATGGCAATGGTTCTTCAGGACACCAAGCTTTTCTCCGGCACAATTGCAGATAATATCCGTTACGGCAAGCTGGATGCAACTGATGAAGAGGTAATTGCAGCAGCAAAAATTGCAAATGCCCACACATTTATAGAAAAGCTTCCTGACGGCTATGAAACAAAAATCAAAGCCGATGCTGTCAATATCAGTACGGGTCAGGCTCAGCTTATCAACATTGCAAGAGCTGCCATTGCAGGTGCTCCCCTGCTTATTCTTGACGAAGCAACCTCAAGCGTTGACACAAGAACCGAAAGACTCATTGAGGTGGGCATGGATAAAATTATGGAAGACAGAACTGTTTTCGTCATTGCCCACAGACTTTCAACAGTACGCAACTCAGATGATATTGTTGTTCTCGAGCACGGTGAAATCATAGAAGAGGGCAATCATCAGGCTCTCATTGACCAAGGCGGCAAATACTATCAGCTTTACACCGGCAAGGCAGAGATGGAGTAAGGGAAATGCAGAATGCAAAATGCAAAATTGTGGTCGCGATTTCACCACTGACTAACCTCAAGCCTCTTTCCGCGAAAATAAAGCTCAAAAGAGGCAAATCTCATCAATCTTAAAACAAACGGCAGGTCACTTCCAATTCAGAAGTGACCTGCCTTATTTATGCCTTCCCCTTGATTTAAGGGGAAGGGGGGACCGCTTGCGGTGGATGAGGATTATAATCTTGAGACTTCCCCTCTCATCCCTACTCCCTTTGCGGAAGAAAATTATTTATCGGCAGAAATGTGCCCGCGACCACAATTCTGCATTTTGCATTTTGCATTCTGCTTTTTTTTACTTCTTCATGGCTTCTATTGGGTCAATATGCTCCCCGTTCTTCACCGTTTCAAAATGCAGGTGGCTTTCCTGCACGCTTTCGCAGGGAATATCCCCCAGCTTACCGATTATGTCGCCCTTTTTCACAGTGTCATCAATGCCTACACAGGTGCCCTGCTGCATTCCGCAATATCTTGCAGTAAACTCGCCGTGGTCAATCTCAATGCAATATCCCCATGCCGGGTCGGCAATAACCTTAGTCACCTTGCCGTCGCCCGCTGCAACAACATCAGCCCCTTTTTCACCGAGAAAATCAATGCCTCTGTGAACACGCCAGTCCTCCATGGTTTCGTCATAAACAGCTGTCAGGCTGAAATCCTTCCCTATTTCGTTGCCTAAGGGATAAGCATATGAGGCATTGCTGAAGGTTTCGCTGACGGCTTCGGTTGTGGCTTCAGCAGTGGTTTCCGCGGCGGTACGCGTTGTAGTTGTTGATTCTTCACTTTCACGCGTACCCGCCACGGTAGTGGTAACTCTCGGGTCAGCGATATCCTCTTTGTTTTTCTGCACCTTTTCGGTTATCTCATCAGCTGTGGTAGTGGGCACATCAAGGTCCTCTATCAGCTTGACGCTTGAGGAATAAACAAAGCCTATGGCTGCAATTATAAGAACAAAGCTCAGTGCCGCAGTAATATAAAAGCCCTTGCCTGAAGACAGCTTTTCGAGTAAATTTTTCTTTTTCATATATCTTCCACCGTTTCTGTCAATGTTACTTTTATTATTAGACGGCAATGTAAAAATATACTGAAGGATAAAAAAAGCAGGCAAAAAGATAAAAAATTTACAAATTTTTGCGAACAAATGTTTGCAATTTGCAAAAAAGTGTGTTATAATGGTCTCGCAAGCGAACATTTGTACAATTCAATGCTAAAATAAATTTAAGGAAAGAGGTATTTTTTATGCGCGAGCCCCTTACCGAAAACCAGACTCTAATACTCAATTATCTTAAAGAGCGTTCAGGCGATGTGCCCCCCAGTGTCAGAGAAATCTGTCAGGCAGTGGGTCTTCGCTCAACCTCATCTGTGCAGGCAAACCTCATTGCCCTTGAAGAAAAGGGCTACATAGAGCGTGACCCTATGCACAAGCGCTCAATCAGAATTACAGGCAGGGCAGAAAACGTTATGCACGTGCCCTTGCTCGGTGTTGTCACAGCAGGTCTGCCCATTCTTGCCACAGAGCAGATCGAGTGCTATCTCCCCTTTAACGCACCTCATATTTCATCTGATAAAGAGATGTTCGCACTTCGTGTGCGCGGTGAAAGCATGATTAACGCAGGCATATATGACGGCGATATTCTCTATGTTGAGCGCACCCCCGTAGCCCGTAACGGTGACATAGTTGTTGCCCTTATTGAAGACGAAGCAACTGTCAAAACTTTCTATAAGGAGAACGGTCACTTCCGACTTCAGCCTGAAAATGACAGCTTTGACCCCATTATTGTTGATGAGCTGATTATTCTCGGCAAGGTTGTGGCACTGACGAGATACTTCTGAGAAATTATGAATTAGGAATTATGAATTATGAATTCATAGCCTCGGCTTCTGTCAAAAAAACAAAGATTTCTTCCGCCTGAACTGTTGTGGTTTCGGGCGGATTTTTTTATACGGAAAAATTTCACATCCCGGAGTCTTATTCAGTTAGGGTGAAGAGTATAATCCGAACCAAAAAGCTCTGCTTACGGTGTCCAAACGAGTTTCTCCACAAAGAAAGCTTACCTCTTGATTGATTTAGCGGGAAGGAGCTATCCTTTCAAAAAGTCCCCTTCGCAATTCATAATTCCTCATTCATAATTCATAATTTGCTTTCTCGGCAGAGTACAAAAACACCAACTAATCTCCACCCCTAACACCCTTTTTTGACCTTATGCACAAAAAGCAAATAAACCCCTTTTTTTGTTGACTTTTTCTGCGTTTTTATGATATAATTTCAATGTAATTTTACAGTATATTATATATATTATATATTCCCTTGAAACTGACGGTTTTTAGTGGAGCACCACATGAATTAAGGGAAGTTATATCTGTCGACCGTCTGGGCTGCTTGCAAGGGATTTTTTCTGTGTAGGTGCGCCCTTTTTGTTTTTCTCTGCGCGGCAGAGAGTCACTTTGTTAAAATACTCTTTTATGAGGAGGTCATATTAATGAAAAAAGTTGCAATTATTATGGGAAGCGACAGCGATTTGCCTGTTGTTTCAAAAGCTGCCGACACCTTAAAGCAGTTCGGTGTACCCTATGAGCTTCATATCTATTCAGCTCACCGCACACCCGCTGAAGCTAAGCAATTCAGTGAAACTGCAAGAGAAAACGGTTTCGGCTGTATTATTGCCGCCGCAGGCATGGCTGCACACCTTGCAGGTGCAATTGCCGCCAACACCACCCTGCCCGTTATCGGCATTCCCATGAAATCAAAATATCTCGACGGTATTGATGCCCTTCTTTCAACAGTTCAGATGCCCTCAGGCATACCTGTAGCAACTGTTGCTATTGACGGAGCTGTCAATGCCGCCTTGTTGTCTATTGAAATACTTGCCGTAAGCGACGAAGAGCTTGCAAAGAAGCTTCAGGATAAGAGAAATGCCGACACAAAGACAGTTCTCGAAAAGAATGC
Organism: Clostridia bacterium; assembly: GCA_017396515.1. Lineage (GTDB taxonomy): Bacteria > Bacillota > Clostridia > Oscillospirales > Acutalibacteraceae > UBA6857. The sequence goes on from JAFQLV010000071.1 coordinate 42,178, forward strand.
GGCAGCAGAAAAGCAGTATAATTTCTAATTTCACAGTCTATTCGGAGGTACCATTATGGGAGGATTTTTCGGGGCGACATCAAAGCGTGATGTTATTCTTGATGTATTTTTCGGTGTTGACTATCACTCACACCTTGGCACCCGCCGCGGCGGTATGGCTGCCGTAAACGAGACCAAAGGCTTTCAGCGTGATATTCACAACATTGAAAATTCACCCTTCAGAACTAAATTTGCAGGCATAACAGACGAAATGCAGGGTAACGCCTCAATAGGCTGCATAAGCGACAGCGACCCTCAGCCTATTCTCATCAGGTCAAACTTAGGTGTTTATGCCATAACCACAATCGGAATTATCAATAATGCAGACGAGCTTATTGATAAATTTTTAAACCACAGCCACGGCCACTTCACTGCTATGACCGGTGGCAGAATCAACTCAACGGAGCTTGCCGCCGCGCTTATAAATCAGAAGGACACCTTTGAAGACGGCATACGCTTCTGTCAGGAAAATATCGACGGCTCGCTTTCACTGCTCATTCTCAAGGAAGACGGCACAATCATCGCCGCCAGAGACCGCCTTGGCAGAACCCCCGTAGTCTTGGGCAAGGATGCTGACGGTCACTGCGTTTCCTTCGAGTCCTTTGCCTTTGAAAAGCTTGACTATGAATTTCTCAAGGAGCTCGGCCCCGGTGAAATTGACCTGCTGACTCCCGACAAGGTTGAGGTGCTCAAGGAGCCCCTGCCCAAGATGAAAATATGCTCCTTCCTGTGGACATACTACGGCTATCCCAACTCAAAATATGAGGGTGTCAATGTTGAGGTTATGCGTACGCGCAACGGTGAGATAATGGCAAGGGACGATAAAGCCGCCGGCAAATGCTCTGATATTGACTATGTCAGCGGTGTGCCCGACTCAGGCACACCTCACGCAATAGGCTATGCCAACGAAAGTGACATTCCCTTTGCAAGACCCTTTATCAAATACACTCCCACATGGCCCAGAAGCTTTATGCCTGCCAATCAGAAGGAGCGTAACAGAGTTGCAAAAATGAAAATGATTCCCGTTCACGAGCTTATTCAGGGTAAAAAGCTTCTGTTTGTTGACGACAGCATTGTAAGAGGCACTCAGCTTCGTGAAACGGTTGAATTCCTTTACAGCCACGGTGCTAAGGAGGTACATATGAGAAGTGCCTGCCCGCCCATTATGTATGGCTGTAAATATCTCAACTTCTCAAGAAGCAACTCAGACAGAGACCTTATTGCAAGACGCACTATCCTTGAGCTTGAGGGTGAAGAGGGTGAAAAGTATATCGACCAGTACAGCGATGCCAACACCGAAAGAGGCAAAGCAATGCTGGACTCAATATGCAAGAAGCTGGGCTTCCACTCCCTTGGCTATCAGAGCCTTTCAGGTCTGCTTGAAGCTATAGGCCTTCCCGAGGAAAGTGTGTGCACTTATTGCTGGAACGGAAAAGAATAAAAATTTGAAAGGAATTAAACCGATATGAAAAATTCACAGTCACAGTCTTACGCTGCTGCAGGCGTTGACATTACAGCAGGCTATAAATCAGTAGAGCTTATGAAAAAGCATGTTGCAAGAACACGCAACGAAAATTGTGTTGACGATGTAGGAGGCTTCGGCGGCTGCTTTGACCTGAGTCAGATTGCAGGCATGGAGCACCCCATTACCGTTTCAGGCACAGACGGTTGCGGCACAAAGGTCAAGCTTGCCATTCTTATGGACAAGCACGACACCATCGGCATTGATGCTGTTGCAATGTGTGTTAACGATATTATCTGCGTAGGTGCAAAGCCCTTATTCTTCCTTGACTATATTGCCTGCGGCAAAAACTATCCCGAAAAGATTGCGGAAATCGTAGGCGGTGTTGCTGAGGGCTGTGTTCAGTCAGGTGCTGCACTTATAGGCGGCGAAACAGCAGAGCATCCCGGTCTTATGCCTTTGGAGGACTATGACCTTGCAGGCTTTGCAGTAGGTGTTGTTGATAAGCCCAAAATGATTGATAACAACACAATGGCTGCAGGTGATGTGGTTATCGCTCTGCCCTCAACAGGCATCCACTCCAACGGCTTCAGCTTA
>JAFQLV010000072.1 GCA_017396515.1 Clostridia bacterium
GCGGTGCATATACACCCGAGTCGCTTATTCGGGGCTGTCAGGATTTGGGTATCAACCTTTTCCAGGGCTACGGACTTTCAGAGTGTTCACCTCTGCTTTGTGCGAACTTTGAAAATTATCACAGACCCGAATCTGTCGGTCAGGTGGTAAGCGGCTGTGAAATGAAGGTGGTTGACGGCGAGCTCTGGGCAAGGGGAGTGAGTGTTTCCGCAGGGTACTATAACGATGAGGAAAACACTGCTGCTTCATTTGAAGACGGCTGGTTCAAAACCGGAGACTTAGGCTACATAGACGAAGACAATTTTGTGTTTGTCACAGGAAGAAAGAAAAATCTTATCATTCTCTCAAACGGCAAAAATGTTGCTCCCGAAGAGATTGAGACTCTTATTTATAAAGAAATGCCTTATGTCAGTGAGGTTGTTGTTTCTGCAAGCGGTGATAAGCTTCAGGCAGAGATTTACCTCAATGAGGATATGCCGGAGTACGACGAAAAAACAGCAAATGCAGATATAGCAAAGCTAAACACGCAGATGGCTTTCTATAAAAACATATCGGTGATTACCTTCAGAAATGAGCCCTTCCCGAAGACAACAACAAGAAAAATAATAAGAAGCGGGGTAAAATGATTATGTATGAAAAATTAGTGGAAATTGTGAAAGAGTATGTTGATGTGGATGTTACCAATATTACATTTGAAAGCGACTTTATGCTTGACCTGGGTATTGATTCCTTCACTCTTTCAGAGATTGCATGTGCGGTTGAGGATGAATTTGATATTGAAATTCCCGATAAGAAGGTTCACGAGCTTAAAACAGTGGGCGATGTTGTTAAATTCCTTGAGGAAATTACAGAGTAATGAAATTTTTTAGGGGCGGCGAAAAGTCGCCTCATTCTTTTGACTTTTCCTTGACTTTATAAAGGTTAAATGTTAAAGTATATGTATGTATTAAAAAGGAGTGTTAAAATGGAACAAAAAATCCTGACGCTGATTGGAGTCAAGGGCACTTTTAAAAACGATGTTGTGCCCATGATGAAATATAGCAGTGCAAACATCACAACTTCAGGTGCGGGATATGTTGTAAGTCTTTATTACATGAAATTCCTTACCGATGTTGTTAATCTTTCTCTTGCCTGGGCAGGTCTCGTTACAACTATTGCAGTTGTATGGGATGCTATCACCGACCCTATGATGGGTGTCATTACCGACAGAACGCGTTCAAAATACGGTAAACACAGACGTTATATCCTCTGGGGTATGCCACTTCTGTGCCTTTCATTTGTAATGATGTGGAACGGTTACGGCTTTGACGGCAGAACAGAGCCCTTCAAGACATTCATTTATTTTACTGTGGCATATATGCTTTACAAAACCGCATACACAGTTATCGACATTCCTCATGTTGCAATGCTTCCTGAGCTCGCTCCGAACTATGATTTGCGAATACAGTATAATTCGGTGGGTTATATCTTTAATTCTTTCGGAATGTTCCCTTCGTTTTTCCTCGTGTCAGCAATTCTCGGTTCTTTTGGCTTCAGCACTCCTCAGGCCGGTGCAGAAAAGCCCATGCTTATAGCCGGTATTATTCTTGCGGTTGTTTACGGCTTAAGCCTTTTCACGACCTTCAAGAGCGTAAGAGAAAAGCCTTCTCTCAATCTTGAGGTTGAAAAGTTTGATTTCAAGTTTCTTATGAACGAGTATAAATATGTTGTCAAAAACAAGGCCTTCAGAGAATATTTCTTTATGAGCCTTTGCTATAATATCGCAACCTATTTCTATACAACAACCCTTATTTATTACATTGAGTATGTTGCAAAGCTTCCCTCAATGTATACTCTTTTCACCACTATTGCAGGTGCTTTTGAAGCAGCATCATTCCCTCTCAACTATGCTCTCACAATGAAATTCGGTAAGAAAAAGTGCGGAGCTATCGTAACACCTCTGATGCTTGCAGGCTTTGCGGTTTGTCTGTTTATGAATCCCACTCCCGAAACTGAAGGTGCTTTCATCTGGAAGGTAATTCTTATGGCAACAGCCGTTCTTTATCCCTTTGGCAAATCGGGTCTCGGATATGTTGCAACAAACATTCTTCCCGATATATCAGATGTTGACGAGCTCATTACGGGCCGCAGACGTGAAGGTGTTATCGGTACCTTCAATACCTTTATCAAAAAGACAGTTTCAGGTGTTATGAGCTCAGTTGTTATGTTTATTCTCGGTGGCTTCGGTTTGGTTGTGGGTGATGAGCTTAAGGATAAACTTGCTGTTGATCCGGGCTTCCAGCAGTCTGACAGTGCTCTTTTTGGTGTAAGAATCTGCATCACCTTTGCACCTATCTTATTCACTCTTATTTCACTTTATCTTCTTCACAAATTCCAGATGACAAAGAAGGAGCACACAATAATAAGAGCCGCTATTGCAACCAAGCATAAATACGGCTCAGTGGCTCTGACCAATGAACAGGTCGAGATTATGGAAAAAATTTCCGGTCAGAAGTATGCAAATACATGGCTCGGAAGAGACAATAACAGTGCCGAGGCTCACAGGGTTGAGCCTAATGAAGACGGTGAGTATCAGATTCTTATTGAAATTGAATCAGAAATGAAGAAAATAAGAAATTCAAAAGAAGGCAGAAAAGCTCAAGCTCAAACCGCTGAAAATGATGATACCCTTTATAATGATACTCTTGAAAAAGCCAAAGAAGCTCTTGGCGAAGATGAATAAAAGGAGATATAAATTATGAGCAGAATTGACATCACAGTAAAAGAACCTCCCAAGAAGAAAAAATGCTGGCAGCAGAGCCTGAAGGATTTCCTTTTTATGCTTGTTCAGTGGACATGGGCACTGCCCGTTAACCTTGTTGGCTGGATTGCATTTGTAATATGCACAAAAATATTAGGCTACCGTTGGCAGCATTTCGGCTATGCCAAGATAGTTTATGTACCCTGGAAGGGCGGCGGACTTTCAATGGGTCTGTTTATCTTCATCAAGGATAATGCAAAAAGCAAGGAATGGACCTACAACTGCCGTATCCACGAATACGGTCACACATGGCAGGCTCTTCTTCTCGGACCTCTTTACTATATTATCATTGCACTTCCCTCAGTTATCTGGTGCAACTGCTTTGCAGGCTACAGAAAGAAGAACAATGTGCCTTATTCAAAGCTTTATTGCGAAGGCTGGGCAAATGCATGGGGTCAGAAGTTCAGTGGTCTGCAGCAGACAGAAAACCACAATTGATTTAATTTTGACGTTAAAAACACACGGATTGGTCCGTGTGTTTTTTTGTTGTGAAGTTGTGTTTTGAGAGTTAATATGCTGTTAATATGTTTCTAATGTGTTAATTTGGAAATAAGCAAACTGATATTTATTGTAAACTGAAATTATCGTAATAGTTATTAGGAGGATAAAAAACTATGAAAAAAATATTAGCGTTGATTTTATCGCTCGTTATGGCTTTTTCCTTGGCAGTGCCTGCTGTAAATGCTGCAACAGAAAAGACGGCTGTAGTTTATCTTGAAGGTTACGGCAGCTGGCTCTTTGACGAAAACGGCGAGCAGATTTTCCCCGTTGAATTGGATATTATCGGTGGCATAACTGAGGTGTTTGATGAAATGACCCTTGACCTTGTTATGGGTAAGCTTACGGGAAACTATGATGATTATTCCGAAAAAATGTATAATCTGTTTGCTCCTGCCTTTGCCGAAATAAAGCTTGATAAAAATGGTGAGGCTACTGATGAAAACGGAAATTATTATTTCGGAACAGGCAGCAACCCTGTTACATATGTTCATCATTCAAATGACAGATATGACTACGGCTACTATCGTTTCCACTATGACTGGAGACTTTCGTGCGAATATAATGCCGAGCTTCTTGCGGACTTTGTTGAAAATGTGCTTGCTTCATCGGGGGCTGATAAGGTGTCGCTGGTTGGTCGCTGTCTCGGAGGCAATATTATTTCCGCTTTTCTTGAAAATGCGCCTGAAGAAACACTTAGTAAGGTGGATGATGCGGTTCTTTATATACCATCGACTCTCGGCGTTGATTTCATCGGTGCTCTTTTCTCAGGCAATATAGTGTTGGATAGCAATGCTATAGACAACTATGTTGAATATTCTCTCAGCGGCAATGATATTCTTGCATCAGGCGGAAGCGGAGACTTGTTTGAAATTCTCACAGTGACTGTGAACTTCCTGAATGAAGTTTATATACTGGGATTTACTGCTGACGAGATAGAAAAAATCTATGAAGATGTCAAGGGTGATACTCTTGCAAGAATTCTCAGAGATTCCTTTGCTACCTTCCCTTCATTCTGGTCAATGGTACCTGCTGAAAGCGTCGAAGAGGGTATAGAATTTATATTCCCCACAGATGAGCTGAAAACAGAATACGCAGGACTTATTACCAAGATAAGATCATATCACCGTAATGTTCAACTCAAGGCTGAGGAAACAACAAAACGCCTGAGTGAAAACGGTATGGATATTATGATTATATCAAAGTATAATTTCCCGGATTTTCCTGTTTCTGAAAATGCAATGCGCCAGTCAGACAGCACAGCAGCTACCTTCAGAACTTCTTTTGGTGCAACAACTTCAGATTTCGGAAATATACTTGATAAAAAATATACAGACTCAGTTTCTCAGGAAAACAGAAAGTACCTTTCGGCTGACAATATGATAGATGCATCAACCTGTGTACTTCCTGATAACACATGGTTCATTAAAAATCTTTATCACGATGAGTTTCCTGCGAGTGTGGACAGGCTTATAAATAAATTTATTTTCACCGAAAATGCGACGGTCAACACCTTTGCCGAATATCCCCAGTTCCTTAACTATGACAAGGAAACCGACAGTCTTTCACCTGTTACAGGTCTTGATGACGGTGATATTATTGTCAAAGGTACCGTAACAAGTAAGCTTGCATCTTTTATGAAGTTTATGAATCTTGTAATTGATATTATTAAAAAGGTTGTCAGCGGTGAAATTGACCTCGGTGCACTTTTAGGATAAACAACAAGAACCCGGAAAAATCCGGGTTCTGTTTTTTATATATCGGATAATCAGTTTACAAAATACTTCTTCCATGAAGCGTCAGTAAGAATTTCACCTTTATCAATATCAAAGACGAGGGTGATTTTCTGGCCGTTCTTTTCGGTAACAACCTTGATTACGCTGTCGCTGATATATTCAGCTGAAAGGATTTTTTCGTCGGTTTTCTCAAAGAAGACCTTAATAAGCTCCTGAGCGTGCTTGTCATAATCGCCTGCGTTATCAGAGACGAAAAGAACATTGCCGCAAAGGTTGTTGATTCTGCCGAGAAGATATTTCTGCTCGTTGGTGAACTTAAGGTTATTCTTTCTCAGGAAGAAGACATCGGGGTCATTCATCCAGGCTCTGCCGTTAAGGTGACGGCGGAAAAGTGAATTGTTGATAGCACTTCTTGCACTGAGCATTTCGTTGCTGACCTGAATACGGCTGTAGAACTTGCCCTTATATGTAAGGTCAACATCGCAGCTTATTCTGCAGGCATCACATACGCCGAGAGCAGGGCCTATGGGTACACCGCATCCGAGGAAAAGCTTATCACCTACGCACTCACGAAGGAATGCCATTGCATCGCACATAATTTCACCGCGGCTCTTGCCGTGACGGGGCTTGATGCACTGGCTGTAAAGGAAGTCGAGCTTGACCATATCATAGCCCCACTCATTAAGCACAACATCAAAAACGTGTCTTAAATATTCTCTTACATTTTCGTTATAAATATCAAAGGTGTAAGCACCGCCCCATGCGATACAGCCCACCATAGGCTCGCCGTTTTCATGCTTTATGAGCCAATCGGGGTGCTCCTTTGCCATGCGTGAAACCCTCTGACAGTTGAAGGGTGCAAGCCATATACCTGCCTTATAACCCTTCTTGTGAATTTCATCGGCAATATATTTCATACCCTTGGGGAACTTTTCGGGGTTAGGATCCAGCCAGTCGCCGATGAAGGTCTCATAGCCGTCATCAATCTGGAAGATGTTTACCTGCTCCTTATATGGGTCAAGACCGTTCAGGTCACGGATGATGATATCCTCAGTGATATTCTGGAAGTAGTTGTACCATGAGGTGTAGCCGCACATTGTGCCGTGTCTTGTTTCGGGCATATTCCACATTGCGAAATATTTGTCGAAAACTTCCTCATAATTGCCTTCAAAATAAACAATGTCAAAAACCTTGAGAGGCTCTGTGACAACCTTGCCTAAAAGGTCTTTGCAAAAGTAGAACTTATTTTCCTTCATCTTGACCTTGAAAATAGTGTAGCCCGTTTTCTCACTGAGTGAACCCCAGAGGCGCACTCTGTCGCCTGTTTTTATATAGGTGTAGCAATGGCTGTGAAATTCACCTTTTTTGCCTGAATAGTCAACAATCCACTCGTCACTTGTTTTTCTGGCAAGGTCCTTTGTGAATTCTGAAATGTTGGCAAGCTTGATTGTTGAGGGCATAACCTCGTCAGCCTTCCACTCCTTTGTCTTTGTCCATGACTGATAGCCTGCTGCGAAGAATTTGTCTGTTCCTCTGAAATTATAGGGCATTTCGGCATAGAAATCTACAAGCTCAAAGGTTTCCTTTGGCACTAATGTAACCGAGTATCTGTTGCCCATGTTTTCGATTTCAAGCTTATAAAGGTCATTTTCAAGCTCATTTGAGGTAACAACCTCTGAGCCTGACTTATACTTGACAGTGTACAGTTTGTTCATGTGCTTCTCTCCTTTTAATTGTTATAAGGTCATTCTAACAAATTTTTCCTTTTTAATCAATCATATAGTCAAAGATTAACAAATCATTCAAGAAAGCAGACTTTTGTTGCAATTCAGGCATTTTCGTGATAAAATGAGCACATATATTGATTTGGAAGGTGTAACTATGGAAAGACTCAGCTTTAACGATATTATGAATGCTGATTTCAAGCTCTATGAAAACAACCCGGTTATAAAAAATCCGCCGGAAAGCTTTGTTGTTGCAGACCCCAGTGTGCTCACACCTGAAACCTCCCACGACGGGAAGTGGCATCTTTTCTGCCACACCTTTTTCGGCGTGTACCGCTATGAGAGCAGTGACGGTATAAGCTTTAAGAAATGCAATAAAATTGTCAACCGTGCAATGCGACCCAACATCAACCGCATAAACGGCAGATATTATCTCTTTTATGAGAGAACGAGGCCCGTTATTCTCAACGCTCTGAGTCTTATCGGCGTTAAGTGGAAAAGTGAGATTTACTGCACCGAGAGCGATGACCTGCTCACCTGGTCAGAGCCTTATCTCGCTATAGGCAAAACCCGCCCTTATGAGCAGGATGAGCACGGACAGGCTATCTCAAACCCCTTTCTCATCAAGGTGGGGGATAAGTACCGTATGTATTACTCCTGCGGTCAGACCTTCATTAAAGATTGCGGCTTCTGTGAGCCGAGACATATCAGCTTTGCCGAGAGTGACAAGATATCCTCAGGCTATGTTGCCCGTACCCTGCCGATTATCAGCCCTGATAAGAATAAGGAATATCTCAACCTGTGTTCAGGCTGTCTTAAGGTCTATAAGCTTTCAGATTGCTATATCGGTCTGCAGAACGGCTTGTTTCAGAAGAACGGCAAAAGTCATTCGGCAATTATGCTGCTCAGAAGCGATGACGGTGAAAGCTTCGAGTTTGTCAAGCCTTTCCTCGTGCCGCAGAAGTGCGGCAAAAACAACTGGATGGCTCAGTATGTTTATGCCTGCTGCCTGACCTATTATGAGGGCAAGCTCAGACTTTATTTCAATGCACGAAATGTTTCCGACAACCTCAGGGGCAGAGAGTCTATAGGAATTTATGAGGCACAAATAGGGGAGTAAGCTATGAAAAAAACAGCTAAAATCATTATAGCAGCAGTTCTTATAATCATCCTTGCCGCAGGAGGTTATCTTGTGAATATGTTCGGTGTTCTGAGAGAGGGCAACAGCAGTCTTTACAGTGTGAAAGGCGTTGCCGCAGACAGCGAAAGCACACTTAAAGACAAAACAGGCATTTTTCTCGGCAGCTCCGTTACATACGGCTTCGGCTCCTTGGGTGTGAGCTTCCCCGATTATTTGGAAAAGACTGACGGTATAACTGCGGTGAAAGAGGCTGTTTCGGGCACCACTCTTGTGGATAACGGCAGGAAATCCTATGTTGCACGGATGAAAACAATTGACACTGAGATCAAGGCGGATTTCTTTATGTGTCAGCTTTCAACCAACGATGCAACAAAAAATCTGCCCTTAGGCGAAATATCCGACAGCTTTGATATGGCAGATTTTGACACATCAACGGTTACAGGTGCAGCCGAATATATAATTGCCTATGCAAAAGAAACATGGAATTGTCCGGTTATTTTTTACACTCAGGCAAAATATGACAGTGAGCCTTATGCTTTAATGGTTGAAAGACTTCTCATGCTTCAGAAAAAGTGGAATATAACCCTAATTGATTTGTGGAATAATGAAAAAATCAACAGCATAACAGATGCCGAAAGAAAGCTTTATCTCGTTGATCATATTCATCCCACAAAGGCAGGGTATATTGAGTGGTGGCTTCCCGAAATCCGAAAGGTGCTCAGCGAAGCAGTGACAGAAAGATAAGAAAGGATGCAGAGCTTATGAAAAGAAAAATTGACGGAACCTTTTTCGAGTTCAGACATCATAACACGGCAGAGGGCAAATATTGGAACCCTGCCCTTGAAAAGTTTCAATCTCAGGACTGGAGGCAAAAAATAAGAGAAATAGCCGATCTGGGTATGGAATATGTAGTGGTTATGGCAACAGCACTTTATGACAGATGCTATTTTCAGTCAAAGATTTTTCCCTTTGCAGATATTACCTGCAGTGACCCTATAGAAGAAATTCTTTCTCAGGCAGATGAAAGCGGCATAAAGGTTTTTCTCGGCAACGGCTTTTACGGTGATTGGAGAAAGGCGGGAAACAACATAAAAAGTCAGGAAGTAATATCAAGGTCCTTTGCCGCAATGCAGGAGCTTGCCGAGATTTATGCTCATCACGAGAGCTTTTACGGTTGGTACTTCCCTGACGAAACCTGTATAATTCTGCGCTTTTCAAAGGATTTCATGAAATATGTCAATCTCTGTTCGGCTCATTGCAAATCAATAACCCCCGATAAAAAGACCCTTATTGCACCCTTCGGCACAAACCTTGCCCTTGCAAATGACAGCTATGTCAGAAGGCTTGCCGAAATGGATGTTGACTTCATTGCCTATCAGGATGAAGTCGGTGTAAAGAAAACTCCCGTTGCAAGAACCGAGAGAATATATGAGAAGCTGAGAAAGGCTCACGATAAGGCAGGCAGAGCAGAGCTCTGGGCAGATATTGAGCTTTTTGATTTTGAGGGTGTGGTTTACAACAGTGCTCTTATTCCTGCCTCTTTTGAGCGTATTAAAAGACAAATAGAGAATGTTGCACCCTATTGCGATAAAATTATCAGCTATCAGTATCTCGGCATTATGAACCCTGAAAATTCTCCGAGCTTTGCAGGACATCCTGAGTCTGTAAAGCTTTATAACGACTATAAAAAATATCTCGGAAAGATTTAGGGTGAAGAGTATAATCCGAACCCTAAAGTGATGATAAAGGAATTTTTATGAACAGTAAGCGGATAAGAATTACAAACAACAGTGGCAGAAAAGTCAATATAATTAACGGTGATGAAATTACTTCGCTGCCACAAGGTGAAAGAATTAATATATATACCAAAGCCGACACACTGAGATTTTGCTATGCTGAAGAAAAAAGAATGTCTCTTTTGATTTTTAAGCATCCCAGTCTTAACAAAAGATATAATAAAGAAATCGGCCCGGGGTTTACTCTGTTTTTTGACAGTGAAATAAAAACAGAGGATATTCACGGTGATATTGAACTTAACGAGAGAATATATACCTACGGACATTCTGTGATTTTTGCTTTTTTAAAAGCGGATATTGATTGCGATTATAAGCTGTTATGGCGAAACAGATTTGACAGGAATATATTCCGTTTGATTTTTTATTTTACTTCACTGCTGTGGATTGTGATAACGGGTTTGCTCTTAGCAGCGGGAATAAGCATATTGTTTGAGGAGTTTCATTTCGGATATATTATTATGTGTTTGTGCTTTCTTCTGTTGTTTGTTGTGGAGATAAAAATTTTCAGAACCCACAGAAAGTTTATAGGCATTACGGAAAATACAGAGGATATACTTCTTGAGTGTAAGCCTGTAGTAATAATAAATTCGACAAAATATGTTCTTGAATTTCATGCTGTCGAATGAAAAGGAGAAAAATTATGAGCAAGGAATTAAAGCGCACCTATGTGCCTTTTAAGGATTGGGCAGAAAAATCAAATCAGACCGAATACACTGAGCCTACACCTCTTTTAAATGCCGACGGCACCTTGAACGCAAAAGGCTGGGCAAGGCACAATGTTTTTCAGTACGACAGAAATTTAGTTAAAAAAGAACGCTTCATCAGCAAAAAGGAATGGGACTACTACACTGTTACCGACGGAGTCAAGCAGCTGCTCGTTTCCTTTGCCAATGTGGGCATAGGCGGCTTTATGGGTCTGAGACTCATTGACCTTCACACAGGCGAGGTTCACGCTGACGGCTCTGTGATATTTGTGGGCACAAACAAGTTTCTGCCTCTTGACAGAATAGATGCACCCGGCAGATTCACTGGCAAGCAGGGGAGCACTGTGTTTGATTTCAACACAATGGAAAGGGAGCGTACCGTTTATTTCAAGATGATGCATCAGGGCAAAATACTCAGATGTGACCTGAGTATGGATATACCTGAGGGTCTTGAAAGCATAACCACGGTGCTGCCCTTTAAAGAGGATAACACTAAATTCTTTATGACCACCAAGCAGAACTGTCTGCCTGTGTCGGGTGTTTTTCAGTTCGGTGATTACACCTATGAATTCAGCAAGGACACTGCCTTCTGCTCTGTGGATTGGGGCAAGGTCAACACACCCAGGGAGCTTGTGTGGTACTGGGGAAGCGGTGCAACTTATCTCACTGATGAAAAAGGGAAGAAGCACATCTTCGGCTTTGAAATCACATGGGCAATAGGTGACGAAAGTCACGCCACGGAGACTTGTCTTTTCTATGACGGCAGGGTACACAAAATAGGTGCCGTTGATGTTGAAAAGTTCCCCAAGGGCAGATTTATGCAGGAGTGGAAAATAGTCTCCGAGGACGGCAGATTCAATATGACAATGAAGCCAACCTTTGACAATCACAGCGACCTTGACCTGAAAGCCGTAGCAAGAATGAACTGCCATCAGATTTACGGTGTATGGAACGGTGATGTGACCCTTGATGACGGCACAAAACTGGAAATCAAGGATATGTTTGCTTTTTGTGAATATGTGGAAAACCGATGGTAAATATTTAAATCGAAAGCACGGCTTCCTTCAGGGCTGTGCTTTTTTGTTTTATATAATGTTTATATATTCATAAAATCTCTTTTTCTCTTTTTTGTTGAATTTGCTCGCTTTTCAGTTGACCTTTAAATATTTTTATGATAGAATAATAGCATTATAAAGGAGGAATACACCATGGACGAAAACAAAACCGGCGGTGCAGTCGGTAAGGTAAAGGACTTCTTTACCGAAATCAAAACTCACTGGAATACTCCTGCCGAGGGCAAGTATGTGCCCTATAAGGAGTATAAAGACGTAGTTGTTGCCGTGGGCAGTAACTATGCAGGCTCAAAGGTGCTTGAATACATCGGCTTCTGGTCGGCGTGTTATCTTATTATGCACCACTATAAGCTCCCTTATCTCACATTCTCCGTTATCGGTATTCTCAATATGCCTCTGGGCTATATCTCAGCACTTATGTGGTGGGTGGTCTGCGATAATCTCGGCTTCCTTCCCAAAAAGACAGAGCGTAAATTCTACGGTGTTTATGTGGGCATGATGCTCTTCGGCATATCGACCATACTATTTGACTATTCACTGCTGTTTAATCAGTCAGGCACATTTATTACATATCTCAATGGTCTTGAGGGTATGAGTGCCACGGCGTGCTTCAAAACCTTCGGTACCCACTTCCTTTATACGGGTTGGGTAGGTGCAAGAAATATATTTTGGCGAAAGAAGCTTCTTCCCAAGTACGGCAGATATAAATATTCACTTTACTGCGATGTTGTTCCCAAGTGTATAATGGTTGTGCTCATCGGCTGGCTTCCCGTTTATAACATTCCCGATGTTGCCACAAGAGTGTGGGTTGCCAACCTTCTTTTTGCCACATATAATGTTTTCGGCTTTGCCAATAATCTTGAAACCTGCACAAAGAGCATCAGCCCCAACCTGCAGGAAAGAATTTATGTCAGAAGCTATCCCGTAAAGATTTCACACATCTTCCATTCAATACTTGTCATTATTCTTCCTGCAGTTGTCGGTTCACTGCGTCACGAATGGGCAGATATAAATCTTTACAGATATGTTATTCCCATAACATTTATAATTTTCGCAACACTTACAATGCTCTTTGCAGGCAGAATCAAGGAAAGAATTCCGCAGCCGCCTATTGAGCAGAAGCCTCAGATCAAATTCTGGGACGGTATGTTCGGTGTTCTGAGAAACAAATATCTTCTCATCAACACTATTGTCGGCCTTATTGACTCATTGGGTAACGGTATGCTTCCGCTGGTTACAATTCTCTATCTTTATACCTTCCGACTCAGCGGTCTGCCCTACAGCCTTATTGTTGCACTGGTTTCCTTTGCGGGAACTCCGCCCGATTTCTTCGCACCCTATTTCCTCAAGAGATTTTCATATAAGCAGATTATGATATTCTATCAGCTGTCCCGTGCTATCGGTAATGCAATTATTGCCGCCGCAATGTGGTTCTGCGGAGACAATCTGATGGTCTGCGGCACAATCTGCGTTGCTGTTCTCTTCTTTATGGAAATGACCAAGACTATTCCCACAACTGCAGGTCACGATATGAATGTCAGAATCGGTGACTATCAGATGTATCTTTCAGGTGAAAGACTTGAAAGCTTTGCAGGCATCTTCGGCTGGTTCACAGGTCCCATTACATCCTTTGTCGGTCTTCTCATTCCCATTTTCCTTCTCAAATACGGCTTCAACAGTAACTGGGAGGTGCTTTTCATAGATGCCTCAAGAAGAAACATCATCGTTATCCCCATTATTGTTGATGTTATCGGCTTTGCTCTTATGACAATTCCCTATCTCTTCTGGGATTACGACAGCAAAAAGCAGAATATGGTTATGGAAGTGCTCAAACGCCGTGCCCAGGTTACTGAAAAGCAGGCTCAGCAGGCAGGCACATCAGCTTCCGGCGGATATTTAGGTTAAAGGAGGCGACAGAATGAGTTTCTTAAAGAAAAAAGATAAGATGAAGACGTCTGCAAAAACAACAGATGAAGCCATAAGGCTCGATATTCCCGAGGAAGAAATCTGGACCTATCAGGTTGAGGGCCTTGCAGCACCTCACATCAATAAGCCCTTCAAAAACTTCAAGGCGAAAAAGATATTGCTCACTCTCGTAATACTTGTTGCTGTTTCACTTTCAATGTATTTCAGTATCAGAACTGTTCAGAACGAAACCTTCGAGTACGAAAAGAATGACACGGGATACACACTTACAAAATTCAGCAACACAGGCTTTATCAGAGAGCTGGATATTGACTATGCCTCATCAATAAGCTATGATGAGGGCAACTCTGACCCGGAAACAAATTTCAATGTCGATAAGGATAACTCCATCAAGGTCACCTCAGTGGGTCCCTATGCACTTAACTGTGACGGTACCGTAAAGGTAATAAATATCGGTGCTGATGTTGAATATATCGATTCAAAGGCATTTTATTCATGCTGGTCACTTGAAAGGATAGAGGTTGACGAAAACAATCCCTATTACTGTGATATTGACGGTGTGCTTTATAACAAGGACAAGACAGTTGTTATGAATTATCCCTGTAACCATGACCAGTATCTCCGTGAGAAGCACGGCATAAGCGAAGAGCTTAACCGTGTAACCTCCACAGAGGAATACAGACAGAAGATTCAGACCTATGTTGTACCCTCAACTGTTGAAACAATAGGCGAGCTTGCCTTTGCCTATGTTAACCTCAGAGAAATATATCTCCCCGAGGGACTCAGGAGAGTGGAAACTCTCGGCTTCTTCAAGCTTCATGAGCCGGGTGAGTGGAGCAACACACCTTCACTTGACAATATTTACAGCTATAAGGCAGACGGCGTTGACAACACTGCACTGACAGATAAAGAAGCACTCGGTGAAATCTATCTTTCACTGCCTGAAGGTCTTGAATATATTGCTTCAGATGCTTTCAGCTATAACCAGGTGCTCTCTTATCTTTATATCCCCGAAAGTGTTAATTATATCGGCCATCACGCCTTCTGGGATACAGTTTATAAAGAGGGCGGTGAGCTTAAGGGCGTTACCGAAATAAATGTTGCCGCTGATGAGGAAAGCTTCCGTAAGGCAGAGCTTGGCGATCAGTGGAGACCTCAGTATGACTATATGCTCTTTAAAAAATCGGTGGGCATTGTGTACTCTGCCGAAAGAGCAAAATAAAAATTAAGCGGTAGGTTTTCCTGCCGCTTTTTCATATATAAAATCAAATAAAAAAACAATAAAACACTTGCATTTTTATTATTGCTGTGCTATAATCAGTGCAATTTAAAGATTTAAAGCTTTAAATGCATAAAGCGATTAATAATTATGCAGGAAAACAGTTAAAAATATGCAAAATTAATTGACACTTAATTATAAACGGGTGTATAATATTTGTTATTATTGTTGAGGGCATGCCCGAAAAAGAAAAAGACGGTGATAATTATGGTATCAAATGAAATGTATGAGCTTGGCGCAAAAAGCTCCGTAATAAGAGAAATATTCGAGTTCGGCAAGAAAAGAGCTGCAGAAATCGGTAAGGAAAATGTTTATGATTTCAGCTTGGGTAACCCCAGTGTTCCCGCCCCTGATATTGTAAACGAAACAATAAGGGAGCTGGCTCTCAATATGCCCTCCTGCGAGCTTCACGGTTATACCTCTGCAGTGGGCGATAATGCCACAAGACAGGCTATTGCCGATAACCTTAATGAGCGGTTCGGAACCGATTTTACAATGAATAACTTATATATGACCTGCGGTGCAGCTGCTTCACTTTGCATTACCTTCAGAGCACTCACCGAAAAGGATGACGAGATTATAATTTTCGCACCCTACTTTCCCGAGTACAAAGTGTTTATAGCTTCTCAGGGAGCAAAGCCCGTTGAGGTCAGATGTAAGAGCGAAGACCTGACCATAGACCTTGAAGCCTTTGAAAAATCCATAACGCCCAACACAAAGGCAGTTGTGCTCAATTCACCCAATAACCCCAGCGGTGTTGTTGCAAGTGAAGATATTGTAAAGGGTATGTGTGCCATACTCGAAAAGAAGCAGAAGCAGTACGGCACAAGCATTTTCCTTATCAGCGATGAGCCTTACCGTGAGCTGGTTTACGGCGATGTTGAGGTTCCCTATCTCACGAAGTATTACGATAACACTATCGTCTGCTATTCCTTCAGCAAGTCACTTTCACTGCCCGGTGACAGAATAGGCTATATTCTCGTTCCCTCTCAGGCAGAAAACTTTGAACTGATTTATAAGGCAATCTGCGGTGCTGGCAGAAGCCTTGGCTATGTTTGTGCCCCCTCAATGATGCAGTTTGTTATAAGAAGGTGTGTGGGCCACACAGGCGACATTAATGCCTATAAGAAAAACAGAGATATTCTTCTTGATGCATTCAGTGAATACGGCTTTAAAACAGCTAAGCCCGACGGAGCCTTTTATCTGTTTATGCGCTCACCCATAGAGTCGGCAACTGATTTCTGCGAAAGTGCAAAGAAATATAATTTACTTTTAGTGCCCAGTGATTCCTTCGGCTTCCCGGGCTATGTGAGAATATCCTATTGTGTCAGTGAGGATATGATAAGACGCTCACTGCCTGCATTCAGAAAGCTTGCAGAAGAATACGGTTTGATTTGAGGTTATAACAATGGAAAAATTGCTTGAAGCAAGAAAAATAATAAATGAAGCTGATAAGGAAATTGCCGCACTCTTTGAAAAGAGAATGAAGGCAGTTAAGCAAATTGCAGAGTATAAAATGGAAAGAGGTCTTCCCGTTTTTGATGCAGCAAGAGAAGATCAGCTTATCAGAAGCAATATAGATAATGTTGATGACGAAGAAATAAAGGAATATTATGTGCCCTTTATAAGAAGCACCATGGATATTTCCAAACGCTATCAGCACCGTATTCTTACAGGTGCAAATATAGCCTACAGCGGTGTTGAGGGTGCTTTTGCTCATATAGCCGCAGGCAGAATTTTCCCTGACGGCAACAGAATATCCTATCCCGATTTCAAGGCGGCTTATGAGGCAGTTGAAAAGGGCGAGTGCGAATGTGCCGTTATTCCCATTGAAAACAGCAGAGCAGGTGAAGTGGGTCAGGTAATTGATTTGCTTTTTTCGGGCTCACTTTATGTCAACGGCGTTTATTCGCTTGATATAAGGCATAACCTTATCGGCATAAAGGGTGCAAAGGAAAGTGATATAAAAGAGGTCGTTTCACATCAGCAGGCTCTTGACCAGTGCGGTGCATATATAAGAAATCAGGGCTATAAGGCAACCTCCTGTGTCAACACCGCAAGAGCTGCAAAGATTGTTGCCGAGGCAGGCGATATTACAAAGGCGGCCATTGCTTCAAGAGAAACGGCAGAGCTTTACTCTCTTGATATTATAAGAGAAAATATCAACGAGGCAAGCGACAACACAACACGCTTTGTTGTTGTTTCCCGCACTCTTTCAAAAGAGAAGAAGGACCACTCAATTATAGTGTTTACGGTACCCGATGAGGCAGGTGCACTTGCTCACGCTATCAACATTATAGGTCATCACGGCTACTCTATGAGACACATCAAGAGCCGTGCCATGAAAGATCTTATCTGGACCTATTATTTCTATGTTGAGCTTAAGGGCGACCTGCAGTCCTCACGCCGTGGCAAGTATATGATGGAAGAGCTTGCCGAGTGCTGCGATAAGCTTAAAATGATCGGTACCTTTAACGAAAACAGCAAAATCTGAGGTGACAGCTTATGATTATACCCCTTGATTTAGGAAAGGATTCTTATGACATAGTCCTCGAAAGGGGAGCACTGAAAAAAGCAGGGGAGCTTCTCGGCATAGAGAAGGGCAGAAGGGTGCTTATTGTTACCGATTCCGGTGTACCCCGCCGGTATGCCGACACAGTGGCAGAATGCTTCAGCGGCAGTCACATTTTCGTTTTCCCCCAGGGTGAGAAAAGCAAAAACTTCGACACCTACAAAAAGATCTGCGAGACTCTTATGGATGCCTCCTTCACCAGAAAGGATGCTGTCATAGCAGTCGGCGGCGGTGTTGCAGGGGATATGGCAGGCTTTGCGGCAGCAACCTATATGAGAGGCATTGATTTTTACAACATCCCCACCACACTTCTTTCTCAGGTGGATTCCTCAATAGGCGGCAAGACAGCCATTGACCTTGGCAAAATCAAAAATATTATCGGAGCCTTCTATCAGCCCAAAAAGGTTATTATTGACCCTGATGTGCTTGGTACCCTGCCGGAAAGGCAAGTGGCAAACGGTCTTGCCGAGAGCATTAAAATGGGTGCAAACTTTGATAAGGAGCTTTTTGAAATCTTCCTTAATGATGACTATATGCAGCACATTGAGGAGATTATAGAACGCTCACTTAAGGTTAAAAGATATGTGGTTCAGCAGGACGAAAAAGAGCAGGGGCTTCGCAAGGTGCTTAACTTCGGCCACACAATCGGTCACGGCATTGAAGCTTCGGCAGAGTACGGCGAGCTTTATCACGGTGAATGTGTAGCTTTAGGTATGCTGCCCATGTGCAGTGAAAATGTAAGAGAGCAGATGATAAAGGCACTGCATAATGTGGGACTTCCCACTGAATATAAATATGATAAAGAAAAGGTTTATGAGGCTCTGTGTCACGATAAAAAATCGGCAGGCAAGAGCATAACCGCAGTAAAATGTGACGAAATAGGCACATTCAAGTTTGAAGAAATGACAGCTGAGGAGCTGGGAAAGCTTCTTTGAGGTAAGCGAAATGAAAAATACATTCGGAAATAATATTGGCATAACTCTTTTCGGTGAAAGCCACGGGGAAGCAATAGGCTGTGTGCTTGACGGCATTGCCCCGGGTATTGAGGTTGATGAAGATTTTATTGCCCTGCAAATGGAAAAGCGAAAGGGTATAAGCTCAATATCCACACCCCGCAGAGAGGCTGACAGGGTGAGAATATTAAGCGGCGTCTTTGAGGGCAAAACCACAGGTACGCCAATTGCTATTATGATAGAAAATCAGTCTCAGCACAGCAAGGATTATTCTGCCACTAAGGACTTGGCAAGACCCTCTCATGCAGATTTTACCGCACAGTGCAAATACGGCGGCTTTCAGGATTACAGAGGCGGCGGACACTTCTCAGGAAGAATAACCGCACCTATAGTTGCCGCAGGTGCCGTTTGCCTTAAGGCGCTGAGTAAAAAGGGTATAGAAATCGGCACTCACATAGCCTGTTGCGGCGGTGTGAGAGACAGAGCCTTCCACTGCTTGAGTGAGGATATTGCTCTGCTTAAAGAAAAAGAAATGCCTGTGCTTTGCGAAAATTCCAAAAAGGAAATGATTGCCGCTATCGAAAAAGCAAGAAATGAGGGCGACAGTGTGGGCGGTGTGCTCACAACAGCAGTTACGGGTGTTCCCGCAGGTGTTGGTGAGCCTTGGTTTGACACAGCTGAGGGTGTGCTCTCACACGCACTGTTCTCGGTTCCGGGAATAAAGGGTGTAGAGTTCGGTGCAGGCTTTGCTTTTTCAGAGATGAAAGGCAGTCAGGCCAATGACCCCTTCTTCACAAAGGACGGCAGAGTACAGACAAAAACTAACAATAACGGCGGCATTAACGGCGGCATAACAAACGGTATGCCAATAGTTTTCTCCTGCGCCGTAAAGCCGACACCCTCAATTTTTAAAGAGCAGGAAACCGTCAATTTCAAAACAAAGGAAAATACTGTTCTTAGCATAAAGGGCAGACATGACCCTGCAATTATTCACAGAGCGAGAGTGGTTGTTGACTCCGTTACGGCAATAACTCTTTGTGATTTGCTTGCAGGCCGCTTCGGCACAGATTGGCTCGGTGAGTGATATGAAATACGGACTTATCGGTGAAAAATTAGGCCACAGCTTCTCCAAGGCAATTCACGAAAGCATAGCTGATTATACCTATGAAATAAAAGAAATCGCAAAGGGAGACCTTGATTTCTTTATGAAAGAGAAAAGCTTTCTCGGCATAAATGTTACAATACCGTATAAATCGGCGGTTATCCCTTATCTTGATTTCATTGATGCCAATGCCGAAAAAATAGGTGCGGTGAACACTGTTGTGTGCCGCGACGGAAGGCTTTACGGCTATAATACTGATTTCGGCGGAATGAAAGCACTTATTGAAAAAGCGGGCTTTGACTTCATCGGCAGCAAGGTGCTCATACTCGGCTCGGGAGGTACCTCAAAAACTGCCAACGCAGTGGCTGAGTCTCTGGGTGCAAAGCAGATAATTACTGTCAGCAGAAGCGGAGAGGTTAACTATGATAACGCACACATTCTTCATAAAGACTGTGACTACATAATCAACACAACTCCCTGCGGAATGTATCCTAATAATGAAACAGCTGCAATTGACCCGTCGCTTTTTACTTGTCTCAAGGGCATAGTTGATGCGGTTTACAATCCCCTTGAAACCACTCTTGTGCGTCTTGGCAGAGAAAAGGGTATAAGGGGCGAAACAGGACTTTATATGCTCGTGGCTCAGGCAGTTTTAGCCTGTGAGATTTTCACGGGCAGGAGTCTTGATGTGAAAAGCATAACTGATGAGGTTTTTGCAAAAATGCTCAGGGAAAAGCAGAATATTGTGCTTATAGGAATGCCCGGCTCAGGCAAGAGCACCATAGGCAGACTTCTGGGTGAAATATCAGGCAAGCATTTTATTGACACGGATGATATGATAACAGAAAAGCACGGCGTAATAAGTGAGATATTCGCTCAGCACGGTGAAGGCTATTTCCGTGATATAGAAGCTGAAGCCGTAAGAGAGGCCGCTAAAAAAAGCGGTATGATTATAGCCACGGGTGGCGGTGCAATTCTCAGAAAAGAAAATGTTGATGCCCTGAAGCAAAACGGTGTAATATTCTTCCTCAACAGACCGATTGAGGATATTATGCCCACCTCAGACAGACCGCTTTCAAGTGATTTTGAGGCGCTGAAAAAACGCTTCAGTGAACGCTATGACAAATATAAGGCGGCAGGGGACCACGAGATATTTATTGACGGCAACCCCGAAAATGCGGCAAAGAAAATATTGGAGATAATGAAATGAAAATTCTTGTTATAAACGGCCCCAATCTTAATATGCTGGGCATAAGGGAGCCTGCACATTACGGCAGAGAAACCTATGGGGATTTAGTAAAAAAGATTGAGACCTACTGTCAGAGCAAGGGCATTGAGTGTGAATGCTATCAGTCAAACCACGAGGGCTGTCTCGTTGATAAAATTCAGCAGGCTTACGGCAGCTTTGACGGCATTGTCATTAACCCGGGTGCTTATACTCACACGAGCATAGCTCTTCTCGATGCTGTGAAAAGCGTGTCAATTCCCACAGTTGAGGTGCATATCTCAAAGGTGGAGGAAAGAGAAGATTTCCGTCAGGTGAGCTATATAAGGCTTGCCTGTGTCAAGACAATAACAGGTCAGGGCACTGACGGATACCTGCAGGCTATAGATTTTTTGGTTAACAATTGATGTGATAATATGAAGGTTAAAATCAGCCCTTCAAGGCTTAAGGGCAAAGTTACGGCACCGCCCTCAAAGAGTATGTGTCACAGACTTCTTATCTGTGCAGGCCTCTCTCAGGGTGAAAGCCATATTTCAAATGTGCTTTACAGTGAAGATATTCTTGCAACACTTGATTGTCTTTGTGCAATGGGTGCTGAAATTCAAAAGGGCGAGGGCTTTGTTAAAATAAAAGGTACTCTGCCGAAGGCGGGAGCTTTTCACTGCCGTGAAAGCGGAAGCACACTCAGGTTTTTTATTCCCCTTGCAATGCTGTGTGATGGCGAAAGCCGTTTTACAGGCTACGGCAGGCTTATGGAAAGACCTATGGCAATTTATGAGAATATTGCTAAAGAAAAGAATATAACTTATAAAAAAGACGGTGACACAATAACCGTCGGCACAGGGCTTGTTTCAGGTGATTACACAGTGCCGGCCAATGTGAGCAGTCAGTTTATATCGGGGCTTTTATTCGCATTGCCCTTATGTGAGGGTGACAGCAGAATAACACTCACGGGCAATATTGAAAGCAGAAGCTATATTGATATGACTCTCAGTGCAATGGAGCTTTTCGGTGTCAGTGCGGTGTGGCAAAGCGAAAACACCCTTTATATCAAGGGCAATCAGCAATATAAGGCAAACAGCCTTACCGTTGAGGGCGACTGTTCAAATGCAGCGTTTTTAGATGCCTTTAATCTCCTTGGCGGCGAGGTAAGCGTTGAAGGCCTGAGAGAAGATACCCTGCAGGGTGATATGGTATATAAAGAATATTTCTCACTTCTTCGGCAGGGTACCCCCACGCTTGATATAAAAAATTGCCCTGACCTTGCACCTGTGCTTATGACTATCGGTGCGGCAAAGGGCGGCTGCAGGCTTATCAACACGGCAAGACTTAAAATCAAAGAGAGTGACAGAGGCACTGTTATGGCCCGTGAGCTTTCAAAATTCGGAGCCGATATAAAGGTTTATGACAACGAAATTGTTGTTGATAAAGCAGAACTTTATGCACCGAAGGATGACCTTTACTGTCACAACGACCACAGAGTGGTTATGTCGCTTGCGGTGCTTGCAAGTGCTTACGGCGGCACTCTCAAGGGAGCCGAAGCGGTAGCGAAAAGCTATCCCGACTTCTTTACTAAGGTTAAATCTCTCGGTTTGGAGGCGGAAATTTATGACGATTAATAAAAACACGAAATTTCTCATAGTTGGTCTCGGACTTCTCGGCGGCTCATATGCAAGAGGTCTTACGGAAAAGGGCTACTATGTTGAGGCTATAACAAAAAATCAGGAGGACTGCGAATATGCACTGCAGCACGAAATGGTTAAAAAGTGCAGCACAGAGCCTGATGAAGAAATGATAAAAAATGCAGAGGTTATTATCTTTGCACTTTATCCCGATACCTTTATAAGATGGATTGAGGAGCACGGCGATAAGATAAACCCCGGCACGGTTATAACGGATGTTACGGGTGTAAAGGGCTGCATAGTAGATAAAATTCAGACTATGCTGCCGCCTATGGTTGAGTTTATATCAGCTCACCCTATGGCAGGAAAAGAAGTCTATGGAATTAAAAACAGTGACGAGCGAATTTTTTACGGAGCAAACTATCTTGTTGTGCCCACAAAGAGAAACACCTCTGAGGGTATAGAGGCCTGCAAGAGAATAGGTGAAATTTTAGGCTTCGGCAGAATAAGTGAAATTTCACCTGAGGGCCACGATGAAATGATAGGCTTCGTGTCTCAGCTGACTCACTTTATAGCTGTCAGCCTGATGAATTGCTATGAGCATGAAAGACTTGAAAGATATACGGCAGACTCCTTCAGAGACCTGACGAGAATAGCCAATATTAACGAAACTATGTGGAGCGAGCTTTTTATGCTTAACAAAAAGGCTCTTTTAGAGCAGATTGAGCTTTTTGAAAAAAACTTCACACAGCTTCACGAGTGTCTTAAAAACGATGACCGTGAAGGCATGATGGAAATGATGAGAATTTCCACAAAACGCAGAAAACAGTTTGATAAATAAGATTCAGGAGGTAAATGATTATGAATATGGATTTCGTATGTAAGCTGCCCATACCAAAGGATATTAAGGAGCAGTATCCCTTAACAAAGCAGGCAATTGAAATTAAAGAGAAAAGAGATAAGGAAATCAGAGATATTTTTGAGGGTAAGGAAAGGAAGCTGATACTTGTTATCGGCCCTTGCTCTGCAGATAATGAAGACAGCGTTATGGAATATATCTCACGCCTTGTACCCGTGCAGGAAAAGGTAAAGGATAAAATCCTCATTGTGCCGAGAATTTACACAAACAAGCCAAGAACAACCGGTGACGGCTATAAGGGTATGCTTCATCAGCCTGACCCCAATGCTGCTGCAGACCTTATCAAGGGCATTGTTGCCATAAGAAAGCTTCATATGAGAGCAATCAATGAAACAGGCTTTCTTTGTGCTGATGAGATGCTCTATCCCGATAACTACCGTTATCTCTCAGACCTTCTCGGTTATGTTGCTGTCGGTGCCAGAAGCACTGAAAATCAGGAGCACAGATTAACTGCAAGCGGCATTGATGTACCCGTAGGTATGAAGAACCCCACAGGCGGAGACCTTGGTGTTATGATGAATTCAATCACTGCAGGTCAGCACAGCCACGACTTTATCTACAGAGGCTGGGAGGTAAAGAGCCACGGCAATGACCTTACCCACGCTATTTTAAGAGGCTATGTTGACGAGCTCGGTGTCAGCTACCCCAACTACCATTATGAAGATCTTCTTAAGCTCTGCCACCTTTATGCTGAGCGAGACTTAAAAAACCCTGCCGTTATAGTTGACACAAACCATGCAAACTCAGGCAAAAAGTATCTTGAACAGCCCAGAATTGCCAAGGAAGTGCTTCATTCCTGCCGCCACAACAGCGATATTGATAAGATAGTCAAGGGCTTTATGATTGAAAGCTATATCGAAGACGGCACACAGAAGATAGGTGAGGGTATATACGGCAAGAGCATTACAGACCCCTGCATAGGCTGGGAAAAGACAGAAAGACTCATTTACGATTTAGCAGAGGTATATTGATATGTCATTTCAGGAAATTTTGTGGAATATAAAAATGTTTTTCGGCAGAATACTCGGTCTTTTCGGTATTCATTTTCCAATGCCGCTTTGAAAAAAACACAAAGAAAAAGTCAAGCGTAACCGCTTGACAAGGATTTGATAATAATATATAATGTAGCTGTAAGAAACGGTGCTACCGACAGACGGCGCACCCTCGTATGTAAATCAAGGAACTAATCGCCTCAATTTGCTAGAGAGTGGCGGTTAGTTTCCTTTTATGGCTGCAATTAAAGCAGTAGCTGCGAAAAGAATAACAGCAATCATAGCTAAATATTCCATCAGCATCACCCTCCTTAATAATTTCAGAGGGCGAGATTTATAAAAAGAACTGCCCTCTGATTTGCAAATAATTATGTAAATCGTTTTCGAGGGCTTACCGCCTGCCGGTGTGATAGCACCTGAACTGTCTGTTGACAGTCTGCGGTAAGTATAGCATATAATGTGGAAGCTTGTCAAATAGCGTATAAAGGAGCAAATTATGTCAATTGAAAAAGTAAGAGAACACTTTAAAACACTTGGTATTGCAGACAGAATAATGGAGTTTGATGTTTCAAGTGCAACCGTTGAGCTTGCGGCTGTTGCTGTGGGTGTTGAGGGTGCAAGAATAGCAAAAACTCTTTCATTCCTCGTCAGGGAGGAGCCTATACTCATCGTAACTGCAGGTGACGGCAGAGTCGACAACAAAAAGTATAAGGCCACCTTCGGGGCAAAGGCTAAAATGCTCACTCACGAGCAGGCAGCCGAAATGATAGGCCACGCAGTGGGCGGAGTGTGCCCCTTTGCAGTCAATGAGGGTGTAAAGGTTTACCTCGATGAAAACCTGAAGCGTTTTGAAACAGTTTTTCCGGCCTGCGGAAGCTCAAACAGTGCAATTGAGCTGACAATACCCGAGCTTGAGAAATATTCGGATTTTGTGCAGTGGGTGGATGTCTGCAAATAAAAAGGAAAAAACTTTGATATTACTATTGATTTTAATTTTAAAAGCGTATATAATAGACTAAAGTTATTATGAGATTCCGAAGGGAGGATAATAAAATGAAGCACATCAGAACAATCGAAACACGCAACCTTTGCGAAAGCGCAAAGAACGGTGGCTGCGGCGAATGTCAGACATCATGCCAGAGCGCTTGCAAGACAAGCTGCGGTATTGCTAACCAGGAATGCGAAAATAAGGAAAGCAAATAATTAAGGTAATAAGATGCCGCCTATGAAAGGCGGCAATTCTTATGATTGGAGATAAAAACTATGATACATCAGTATAAATTGGGCGGCTATAATATTGTGCTTGACATCTGCTCGGGTGCAGTGCATGTTGTGGATGATGTTGCCTATGATATTATAGCTGACTTTGAAAGCAGGACAAAGGACGAAATAGTTGCCTCACTTTCTCAGAAGTATGCCGACGAAGATGATATATCCGAGCAGGATATTGCCGAATGCTATGAGCAGATTGTGTCACTTAAAAACAGCGGCAAGCTTTTCACTGCCGACACCTTCAGACCTATGGCAGGGGAGCTGAAAAGAAAGACATCAGGTGTAATAAAGGCGCTTTGCCTTCATGTTGCACATTCCTGCAATCTTAACTGTGCCTACTGCTTTGCCTCTCAGGGCAAATATCAGGGCGAAAGAGCACTTATGAGCTTTGAAACAGGCAAGAGAGCCCTTGATTTCCTTATAGAAAATTCAGGCACACGCCGTAACCTGGAGGTTGACTTTTTCGGCGGTGAGCCCCTTATGAATTGGGATGTTGTAAAGAAGCTTGTGGAATATGCAAGAAGCATAGAAAAGGAAAAGGGCAAGAATTTCCGCTTTACCCTGACGACCAACGGTGTCAATATTGACGATGATGTTATAGAGTTTTCCAACCGTGAAATGAGCAATGTTGTTCTCAGTCTCGACGGCAGAAAAGAAATTCACGACCGCTACAGAGTTGATTACAGCGGCAAGGGAAGCTGGGATCTGATAGTGCCCAAGTTTCAGAAGTTTGTTAAAGAAAGAGGCAACAAGGCCTATTATATGCGCGGAACCTTCACTCACGCTAACCCGGATTTTCTTGAGGATATAAAGCAGATGCTTGACTTAGGCTTTACGGAGCTTAGTATGGAGCCTGTTGTCTGCGCAAGCGGTGACCCCTCAGAGCTGACGCAAGAGGATAAGGCAGTTGTTCTTTCGCAGTATGAAAAGCTGGCTGAGCTTATGCTTGAAAGGGATAAGCAGGGCAAGCCCTTCACCTTCTATCATTATATGATTGACCTTAAGGGCGGTCCGTGCATTTATAAAAGAATAAGCGGTTGCGGCTCAGGCACGGAATATATGGCAGTTACACCCTGGGGCGACCTTTATCCCTGCCATCAGTTTGTCGGTGATGAAAAATTCCGTCTGGGCGATATATGGAAGGGCGTTTCAAACACTGCCGTGCAGGATGAATTTGCTTCTTGCAATGTCTATGCACGACCCGACTGCCACGATTGCTGGGCAAAGCTTTATTGCTCGGGCGGCTGTGCGGCTAACGCTTATCATTCCACAGGCTCGGTAACGGGTGTTTATAAATACGGCTGTGAGCTTTTCAGAAAGAGAATGGAATGTGCCATAATGGTTGCCGTTGCCCGTGAACTGGGTGAATGATATGAACACGCCTATATGTGATTTTGTTTCTCGGTACGCGGGGGAGAGGGTGCTGAGACTTCATATGCCCGGCCACAAGGGAAAAAATATTCTCGGCTGTGAAGACAGAGACATAACCGAAATAAAAGGCGCC
Source organism: Clostridia bacterium (assembly GCA_017396515.1). Taxonomy (GTDB): domain Bacteria; phylum Bacillota; class Clostridia; order Oscillospirales; family Acutalibacteraceae; genus UBA6857. The sequence continues at coordinate 26,839 of JAFQLV010000072.1, forward strand.
GACTCTCTTTATGAGGCTGAGGGCATTATAGCTGAAAGCGAAAATAATGCCTCAGAGCTTTTCGGCTGCAGAACATATTACAGCACAGAGGGCTCCTCGCAGTGTATCCGTGCAATGCTTTATCTCTGCTGCTTATATGCAAAAAGCCGGGGCAGAAAGCCTCTGATATATGCTGCAAGAAATGTGCATAAGGTCTTTTTGTACGCGGCGGCCTTGCTTGATTTTCAGGTGCAGTGGCTTTACGGCGAGGGTGAGAGCTATCTTTCCTGCAATATAAGTGCCGAAAAGCTTGAAAACACCCTTAAAAATGCACAAGAAAAGCCTGTGGCAGTATATATAACATCGCCCGATTATCTCGGAAAAGCTGCCGATATAGGTGCTTTGAGCAGAGTATGCCGTAAGCACGGAGTGCTTCTTGTTGTTGACAATGCCCACGGAGCATATCTGAAATTTTTACCTGAAAGCAGACACCCTGTTGACCTTGGTGCACATATCTGCTGTGATTCGGCACACAAGACTCTCAGGGTTTTAACGGGGGGAGCTTATCTTCACCTCAGTGATGATTTGCCTGAGCTTTTCAGTGAAAATGCTAAAAGAGCTCTTGCGCTTTTCGGCTCCACGAGTCCATCATATCTTATTCTGCAGTCACTTGACAGGGCTAACGCATATCTTGCGTCCTCTTATAAAAGGGAGCTTTGTGAATTTATCGGCAGAGTACACACACTTAAAGAAAAGCTTATAAATCACGGCTACACCTTATACGGTGATGAGGAGCTGAAAATCACACTCTGCACAAAAGGCTACGGCTACAGCGGAAATGAGCTTGCCGATATTCTTCGCATGCAGGGGATTGAGCCTGAATTTGCCGATAATGATTTTCTGTGTCTTATGCTCACACCGGAGCTTGACGGGAAATCTCTGCAAAGGCTTTATGAGGTGTTGGCAGCTATAGAAAAAAAGCCTGAGATAACTCTCAGACCTATAAAAAATTCCGTGCACGAAAAAGTGACGGATATAAAAACAGCAATGCTGTCCTTAGGGGAAACACTGCCTGTGCAAGAGTGTGTGGGCAGAGTGCTCTGTGAGCCATCAGTTTCATGCCCTCCTGCCGTGCCTGTGGTTATGTGCGGCGAGAGAATAAGCGAAAGCGACAAAGACGCATTTTTATATTACGGCATAACACACTGCACTGTTATAAAAGAATAAATATAAATGCCTCACTCCTTCCGAGTGAGGCAAGTTCTTTTTTTACACAAGCTCTGTGGGCCAACCCTCTGTGTTTTCACCCTCATTTCTGAGAATTGCAACAACAAGTCTGTAAATATTGTTTACAAGATTTCTGATTATTGTAAGTAACATTTCAATTTCCTCCATATTATCAGTTTCAGGACTGTGCCTGTAGCTTAAGTTTATAATTATATAAGTTAAATGTCAATATATAAGATAAAATATAATAATAATTTTTAACAAAATTCCGTAAAAAACAAACTCCGCCGAGAAGCGGAGCTTATCTTTGCTTTAATTATTCAGCATCTTCTGTGGGGATGAGCTTCTCGGGGAAATCAGCTTCAATACCTGCTGACTTGAGAATGTTTACGATCATAGCATAGATGTTGTTGAGTAAATCAATGATAAAATCCATTTCTGTGTCCTCCGTATTCAAAAATCTATGACATCTCTGTCACACCTAATATTTTACATATATTGATGAAAATGTCAATATTTATTTTAATTTTTATTAATATTTCTTAATATTTTCTTAAAGGTAAAAACAAGCCCCGCCGAAAAGCGGAGCTTATCTTTGCTTTAATTATTCAGCATCTTCAGCGGGGAAGAGGTCGGGAGCAAAAGCTGATACATCAACGCCTGCTGACTTGAGAATGCTCAGAACCATATCGTAGATTGATTCGAGAATGTTCTTGATGAAATCCATTTCTGTATCCTCCGTATAAAAATATTCCGTGCCTTGGCACACCTTTATTTTACATAATTTTCAAGGTTTGTCAATAAGTTTTAAGTTATTTCTGCATTGTTAACAATTAAAATAAAAAATAAACCCTGCCATATGGCAAGGTTTATATAAGCTCAGATTATTCGCCGTCTTCTTCGGGCTTTTCGAGCTGATCGGGAATTCTGTCGGTGTTAAGACCGAAGAAAGTAAGAAGGTCTGTGATGAACTTGATGATTGCGTTGTAGAAGTCAATGAAAAAATCCATAGTTTTTTCCTCCGAGTTAATTATTGTAATTATATGATAACTCTTTTTTGCGGGAATGTCAACCTAATATAAAATATTTAATATTTTTATATATATCACAAATAGGCTTGAATTTCTTAAAATGTATTGTATTTTTTTGCGTTTTATAGTAAAATTCAATCTGTATGACTATAAATATTTTGAGGTAAGAAATGGCAGATAAGGAATTTTTAGAATTAAGAAGAAAGATAATTGAAAAAGACTTTCAGCACATGAACGATAAGCAGAAGCAGGCTATCTTTCAGGTCAGGGGTCCTGTGCTTATTCTTGCAGGTGCAGGCAGCGGAAAGACAACGGTTATAGTAAACAGAATTGCAAATATAGTTAAATACGGCGATGCATATAACAGCAAGGAGTGTGCTTTTGAGCCTTCAGTTCGCGACCTTCGTAGTATGAGAGCTTATCTTGACGGCGACGAAAGCGTGCTTTTTGATATAGAGGATTTGCTCAGTGTTGAGCCTGCTCGTCCATGGCAGATTCTTGCCATCACCTTCACAAATAAGGCGGCAAATGAGCTTAAGGAGCGTCTTGAAAAAATGCTTGGCGATCAGGCAAAGGATATCTGGGCATCAACCTTCCATTCCTCCTGCGTGAGAATACTTCGCCGTGACGGTGAGGTTTTAGGCTACACAAAGCATTTCACAATTTATGACACAGATGACACAAAGCGTCTTATCAAGGAATGTCAGAGACAGCTTAATATTTCCGATAACACTATTTCATACAAGGCAATTATAGGTGAAATCAGCCGCGCAAAGGATAACCTCATTTCCCCGGCAGAGTACGAGAAAAAGGCGGCAAACGAAAAAGACTCACGAATGATGAAAATTGCCTCTTGCTATAAGATGTATCAGAGCGAGCTGAAAAAGGCAGATGCCATGGATTTTGACGACATTATTGTCAACACGGTTAATCTGCTTGAAAAATATGACGATGTCAGAGAATACTATCAGAAAAAATTCAAATATATAATGGTTGACGAATATCAGGATACCAACCACGCACAGTATAAGCTGACGGAGCTGCTTGCAGGCAAGCACAGAAACATCTGCGTTGTGGGTGACGATGACCAGAGCATTTACCGCTTCAGAGGTGCAACCATTGAGAATATTCTTTCCTTTGAGCACCGCTATGCCGAAAGCCAGATTATCCGTCTTGAGCAGAATTACCGTTCCACACAGACTATACTTGATGTGGCCAACGAGGTTATCTCAAACAACCACAAGCGCAAGGGCAAGAGCCTGTGGACATCAAACCCGGGTGGCGATAAGGTTGTTGTCAACACCGCTTACGATGAGAGTGACGAGGCAAAATTCATTGCCGAAACCATAGAAGAAAATGTTGCTTCGGGCAAATTCGGTTTCAGTGACCACGCAGTGCTTTACAGAATGAATGCACAGTCAAACTTTATTGAAAAGGTTCTTGTCAGAGCAGGTATTCCCTACCGTATAATCGGCGGTCACCGCTTCTATGAGAGACAGGAAATCAGAGACGCAATTGCATATCTCACCGTTGTCAATAATCCAAGCGATAATATCAGATTGCGCCGTATTGTCAATGTTCCCAAAAGAGGCATTGGTGAGGCTACTCTCAATAAGGCGGCAGAAATATCAACGGGTCTGGGCATAAGCATGTTTGAGGTTTTCAAACAGTCAGAGGAATTTGATGCTCTCAGAAGAAGTGCAAAAAAGCTCATAGCCTTCACTCAGATGATAGATGAGCTTCGTGAAAACCTTGATAAGGTGTCTCTTGATGAGCTGTTTACAGAGATTATCCACAAAACTCAGTACCTCGGCCACCTCCGTCTTGATAAGGAAAAAGGGGAGGAAAGAGAAGAAAACATCTATGAGCTTATCTCTAACCTTAAAACCTTTGAGCAGGAAAATGAGGAAGCAACCCTTTCAGGCTTCCTTGAGGAAGTTGCTCTTATGACAGATATCGATAACTATAACGCTCAGACGGATGCTGTTGTGCTTATGACAATTCACTCGGCAAAGGGCCTTGAGTTCCCCGTTGTGTTCCTGCCGGGCATGGAGGAGGGAATTTTCCCGGGTATACAGAGTATGTACAGCCCCGACGACATAGAGGAGGAAAGGCGTCTTGCCTATGTGGGTATCACAAGAGCAAAGCGTAACCTTTATATTTCTCACGCAAACCTTCGCATGCTTTTCGGTACCACCTCAAGAAACCTGCCCTCAAGATTTCTGGTTGAGGTGCCCGAAGCACTTATTGAGCGCACAGGCAGACGCGACACCTCACAGATGAATAACTATTCACAGCCCACCAGAGCCGATGCGGACTTTGAGCGTTCACAGGGCTATTCAAGATATATGGGCACAGGCTATCTTTCAAAAATCAATCAGAAGTCTCAGCCTCAGAAGCAGGAGGCTCCCAAGGTCAGCTATGCTGTGGGAGACACTGTTATCCACAAGGTTTTCGGTCAGGGTGTTATACTCTCAAGCAAGCCTATGGGCAACGACTCAATGCTTGAAATAGCCTTTGAAAAAGCAGGCACTAAAAAGCTTATGGCAAATTACGCCAAGCTTCAGAAAAAATAAAGGAGAGCGCATTATGAAAAAGACACTTAAATCGGCAATTTCTCTTATTCTCACAGTTATTCTTGTTTTCGGTACTCTTTCGGTTGCTGCTGCAAAGGAGGCTGTTACACCTGTCATTGTTGTCAGCGGTATGAATTCCTTCCCCTTGACAAATGCTCAGGGTCAGCAGGTTTATCCTCCTTCAGGCGATAAAATCACAAGCCTTGTTATGGATAATATCGGACCGCTTTTAGGCTTCCTCGTTAACGGTGACTGGCAGAAATTAGGCGATGAGATTATCTATGATGTATATGAAGATTTATTTGCAGAGATTATCTGTGATGAAAAGGGAAATTCTGTAAATGAAATCAAAACCTCAATTTTCCCGAAAAGCGTTGACAACTATCCCGATGTGTTTGAAAACGGCGAAGAAACCGAGGATGAGACAGGCATAGTCAAGGGGCTTATTGACGATATAGGCGGCGAGAATGTCTACTTTTTCAACTATGACTGGCGGCTTGACCCCATGAAGCATGCCGATGACCTTAACGCTTTTATTGAGAATGTAAAAAAAGAAAAGAGCAGTGATAAGGTTACTCTTATACCCTGCAGCATGGGCGGGACCGTTACAAACTCATATCTTTACAAATACGGCAGCGACAGCGTGGAAAAAATTATCTATGCTATGACGGCTATTCAGGGTCTTGATGCAGTGGGTGAGGTTTTCCACAGAAATATTGATGTCAATGTCGATGTGCTTATGGCTTACCTTTTCTCAATGCAGAGAGACGACCTTGCCATGCAGATTTTAATGTCGGCACTTGCAAGCTTCACTGAAATTACGCCCGCAATAACAAAGTGGCTTGACAGATTTATTGATAATTCTCTCGAGGCACTCAATGACAGAGTTTACGATGAGCTTATGTGCATTTCCTTCGGTACTATGCCGGGCTTCTGGTCACTTGTGCCCGACAGCTATTATAACGAGGCAAAGGATATTTTCTTTGGCGGTAAGATTGATAAAACCTTTGAGGGCGTTATTGATAACTATCATAATAATGTGCAGGCAAGGGCAGAAGAAATTATGAAGTCGGCATGTCAGAGCGGCACAGAGATTTATGTGCTTGCCTCCTACGGCTATGTGGGCGGCCCTTATACCAATGCGGCAATGAAGCAGTCTGACTGCCTTATCGAAACAGCAAATCAGAGCCTTTGGGCAACAACTGCACTTAACGGTGAGAGCTTCCCGGAGGGCTATGAGGCAATAGGCACAAAGTGTGCTGACAAGAGTCACAATCACATTTCCACCGACGGTATTATCGATGCTTCAAGCTGCGGCTTCCCTGAAAATACATGGTTTATAAAGTATAATAAGCATGTGGGTATTCCTTACGGCACAGACTGTCAGAGGCTTCTTACATATCTTGTTACAAGTGACAGCTATGTGAATGTTCACTCAGATGAAAGCTTTCCTCAGTTTATGTCACTTAATAAAAATACAGGCAAGCTCACAAGCCTCACGGGCGAAGAAATCAAAGCCGATATAACAAGCGGCAAAGCTCCCTTCTTCTACAGACTTGTTGAGATAATAAGAAATATAATTGTTAGTGTGAAAAAGGCTTTGGGTCTGTATGGAGAAAAAGTATGAAATTATATAATGTCAAACACTACGGTGCTGTGGCTGACGGCATAACCGATGACGGTGAAGCAATACAGAAGGCTATTGATGCCTGCGCCTCAGAGGGCGGAGGCACAGTGGTGCTTGAAAGCGGCAGCTATTACAGCCACTCTGTTGCACTGAAAGAAAATGTCGAGCTTCATCTTAGCAAGGGTGCAGTGCTCAAGGCAAGCAGTGATATTAATTCATATATCAGACCCTGCGAAACCATCAATGACCCTAAAACGGCTCTTGTAGGCAACCCGGTTACGGGCAAGCCATCCTTTGCCTTTATTTACGGCTACGGTGCTCACGGTGCAGTTATCAGCGGTGAGGGAGTTATTGATGCCAACTGCTATGCCTTTGTTGAAAGAAAAAGCCAATACTATGTCACGGGCAATTTTTACCCGAGACCCACAGTTATTTATATCGAAAACTCCGACCATATCACCGTTAAGGATGTCACAATCAAGGATGCACCCTTCTGGACACTTCATCCGGCAGGCTGTGACGATGTGCTCATTTCAAATATAAGAATTCTCAACCCTATTGATGTTGCGAACAGTGACGGCATTGACCCTGACCACTGCTCAAATGTCAGAATACTCGGCTGCCATGTTGTGTGTGCCGATGACTGTATATGTCTGAAGGCTTCAAAGGGCAACAGTGAATACGGCGACACAGAGAATATTATCATCAGCGGCTGCACTCTTACCTCTACCTCTGCCGCAATAAAAATCGGCACTGAGGGTGTGGGCAACTTCAGAAATGTCATAGTTTCCGACTGCACAATTTCAAGGTCAAACAGAGGCATTTCAATTCAGATAAGAGACGGCGGCAATGTTGAGAATGTATCCTTCAGCAATATCATCATTGAAACAAGACGCTTTTGCCCCGATTGGTGGGGCAGTGCAGAGCCTATAGCAATCACTGCTTTCAGACGCGATGAAAACACCGTCTGCGGTCACATTAAAAATATCCGCTTCAACAATATCATCTGCAAGGGCGAAAACGGTGTGCTCATTCACGGCACAAAAGATAACCCTGTTGAAGATGTACACTTTGAAAATGTGCAGGTCACACTGGATAAAACCTCAAAGTGGGACTGCGGACTTTATGACCTTCGCCCGGCAATTGATTACGGTCTTACAGACAGCAAAAATTCCTGCTTTTATATCAAGAATGCCGAGAACATCACAATCGAAAAGTCCTCGGCAGGGTACAAAAACACCTGCAAGGATTACGCACACGGTCTTTATGCCGAAAATGTAACGGGGCTTGATATGATACGCTTCAGGTGCGAGAGTGCCTCAGAGGAATATGAAAGCATAAAAATTATTTAAGAAAAAGCGAAAAAAGGCTTTACACTTAAGGTTATATTTAGTAAAATGGTGTAAAAGGAATGTATGGAGGAATTTTACCATGGCAGTTAAATATAAGAGAATACTCCTTAAAATAAGCGGTGAGGTTTTAGCCGGCGAAGAAGGTAAGGGTATCAACTTCGATGTTGCAAACGAAATCTGCAGTGTTATCAAGCAGTGCGTTGATATGGGTACTCAGGTAGGTCTCGTTGTGGGCGGCGGTAATTTCTGGCGCGGCAGATCATCAGGCAAAATGGACAGAAGCAGAGCCGACCAGATGGGTATGCTTGCAACCTGCATAAATGCACTTGCCCTTTGTGATACACTTGAACAGCTGGGCGTCAAGGCCTGCGTGCTTTCAGCTTTCTCAATGCCTCAGGTTGCCGAGACCTTCTCAAAGAGAGCAGCAGTTGAGCATCTGAGCAAGGGTGAGGTTGTTATTTTCGGTTGCGGAACAGGTCTTCCCTTCTTCTCAACTGACACAACAGCAGCCCTTCGTGCCGCAGAAATTGAAGCTGAGGTTATCTTCAAGGCAACAAATGTTGACGGTGTTTATGATAAAGACCCCAACAAGTTCAGCGATGCAGTGAAATATGACGAGCTGAGTCACTCAGAGGTGCTTGCAAAGGGCCTTAAGGTTATGGACTCAACTGCAGCTTCACTTTGCAGAGACAATGACATCAACATTCTCGTTTTCAATCTCAACGACCCGCAGAATATTGTAAAAGCACTTCAGGGCGAAAAGATTGGCACAACAGTTAAATAATGCCTACGGCATTGTTATATAAAGAAAACATTCAAATTAAGATAAGAGAGGAATTTGATTATGAAAACAGTATTTGAAACAGCAAAAACAAAGATGGGCAAAACCATAAATGCTCTTCAGGCAGAATACGGCGCAATCCGTGCAGGCAGAGCTAACCCTCAGATTTTAGATAAGCTTGCAGTTGACTATTACGGCACTCCCACACCTGTCAATCAGCTGGGTTCAATCTCAGTTGCAGAGGCAAGAATTCTTGTTATTCAGCCCTGGGATAAGTCAGTGCTCAAGGCAATTGAAAAGGCTATCCAGACCTCAGATATCGGCATCAATCCTCAGAATGACGGCTCAGTAATCAGACTTACCTTCCCGCCTCTTACAGAAGACAGACGTAAGGAGCTTGCAAAGGAAATTCAGAAGATCGGTGAAAACTCAAAGGTAGCTATCCGTTCAATCCGCCGTGACTGCCTTGAAAAGCTCAAGGCTATGAAGAAGGCTTCCGAAATCACAGAGGATGACCTTAAGGACGGCGAAAAGGAAATCCAGAAAATCACAGATAACTTCATTAAGGAAGTTGACGACCTTTCAGCAGCAAAGGCAAAGGAAATTATGGAAATCTAATCGGCTGTAATCACAGTGGCTATCTTAAAGGTAGCCACTGTATAATCATTTTTTAGGGTAGGATAAAATATGGCAGTAAGCAAAGAAAATCTGCCCGCGCATGTGGCTATCATTATGGACGGCAACGGCAGATGGGCAAAGGAAAGAGGCCTTAAACGCACCGAGGGACACAAGGTGGGTGCAGAGGTTTTCAGAAATATAGCAAAATATTGCAGTGACCTTGGCATAAAGCATGTTACCTTCTATGCCTTCTCAACAGAAAACTGGAAGCGCTCAAAAACAGAAGTGACGGCAATAATGAACCTTTTCAGAAAGTATCTTGACGAGATGCAAAGACGAGCCGAGGAAAACGAAGAGGCAGGCTACAATATCCGCTTTATCGGCTCAAGAGAGGGTATGCCCAAGGATATAGTAAAGCTTATGGATACCGTTGAAGAACGCTCTAAGGATAAGAGCAACACCTATGTCAACCTTGCCGTGAATTACGGCGGCAGAGCTGAGATAGTTGAAAGTGTGAAGGCTATTGCCGAGCGAGTTAAAAACGGCACACTTAAAATCGAAGATATCACCGAGGATACGGTGTCTGCAGGCATTTATACTGCAGGTCAGCCTGACCCGGATTTAATTATAAGACCCAGCGGAGAATACAGACTTTCAAACTTCCTGCTGTGGCAGTCGGCATATGCTGAAATTTATATTGATGATGTGCTGTGGCCCGATTATAAGCCCGAAGACCTTGACAGAGCTCTTGAGGCTTATGCCAAAAGAAACAGACGCTTCGGGGGAGCGTAAAGCGAAGCTTACGCTTCTAAGATAATAAAGAATAGAGAATAAATAATAAACAGGTGAGTTTTATGAGTGAAACTAAAAGTAAAAAGAAGCTTTTTAAAGGGGAGAGAACGGCTTCGACTATTGTAATATGCATTTGTCTTGTAGCTTTTCTTCTTCTTGTAATTTTTGATATTACCCCTGCTATTACGGTGGTGCTGTCACTTCTTGCCGCAACGGCAACCTTTGAAATAACAAGAGCTGTGGGCACAAAGAGCAAGCTGCTCTTTACCGTTGCCTGCACAGCCAGCTTATTTACAGTGCTCGCAGAGGGCTTTTCAATTCCCATACCCGGTGGCAGCGTGCTTCTTTGTATTTATGCACTGCTTCTTATGTGTCTTATGGTTTTTCGCAATAAGGAAATTCAGTTCACACACTGTGCTGCGGCATTTTTCTCATCAGTGGCACTTCCTTTCGCATTTTTATGCTTCCTCAGACTTAACAATATTGCCGATTGGTTCAGTGGCTACACACACCACGAGGGCGTTTATTTCGTAGGTCTCGGCTTTGCCTGCTCATGGTTTACCGATACCTTCGCTTACCTTGTGGGCAGAAAGTTCGGCAAGCATAAGATGGCACCCGTCATCAGCCCCAAAAAGTCAATTGAGGGTGCAATAGGCGGCGTTGTTTTCACCGCAGTGATGAATGTGCTTATTCTTTACCTGTTCACCATCGGCTGCAAAAATCTTTACGATTACAGCTTTATGGGTCAGAGCAATATGAAATATCTTTACATCATCCCCATTTCAATGGTGGGTTCATTCATCAGCATGATGGGTGACCTTGCCGCAAGTGTTATCAAAAGGAACTTCGGCATAAAGGATTACAGTCAGCTTCTGCCCGGTCACGGCGGAATTATGGACAGATTTGACAGCTGTGTTTTCGTGCTGCCCACACTCTATTGCATTTTAAAGCTTATTGCTGAATACACAGTTTAAAGGTGATATTATGGCACAGAAACTTTCAATTTTAGGCTCGACGGGCTCAATAGGTACCCAGAGCCTTGATGTTGCCGAAAAGAGAGGCTATGAAATTGTGGCCCTCACTGCCGGCAGTAATGATAAGCTCCTTGAAGAGCAGATAAGAAAATGGAAGCCACGGTACGCAGCACTTGCAGATGAAAAAGCTGCAGCAAGGCTAAAAATTGCCGTTGCCGACACAAACACAAAGGTACTTTCAGGCCTTGAGGGTGTTTGTGAATGTGCAGCTGCCGATGAGGCTGATACGGTGCTTAATTCCGTTGTTGGCATAGCAGGCCTTGTGCCAACCCTCACAGCTATTGACTGCGGCAAGGATATTGCCCTTGCAAACAAAGAAACTCTTGTTGCAGGCGGTCAGCTTGTTATGAGTAAGGCAAGGGAAAAAGGTGTTAAAATTTTGCCGGTTGACAGTGAACACAGTGCAATTTTTCAGTGCCTTGAGGGTATGAATAAAAAACAGGAGCTTAAGTCAATTATATTAACGGCATCAGGCGGGCCTTTCTTCGGCAAAACAAGAGCCGAGCTTGAGGGTGTTACCGTTGAGCAGGCACTCAGACACCCTAATTGGGAAATGGGTGCAAAGATAACCGTTGACAGTGCCACCATGATGAATAAGGGTCTTGAGCTTATTGAGGCAGTGTGGCTTTTTGATGTTTCTCCCGATAAAATTGACATAGTTGTTCACAGAGAGAGCATAATTCACTCTCTTATTGAATATAATGATAACTCGGTTATAGCCCAGCTGGGTGTGCCGGATATGAGAATACCCATACAGTACGCTCTGACATATCCCGAAAGATTTGAGTCTCCCGTGAGAAAGCTAAACCTTTGGGAATATCAGAATCTCACCTTCTATAAGCCGGACTATGACACATTCAGATGTATAAATATCTGCCGTGATGCCATAGCAAGGGGCAGACTTTATCCCTGCACAGCCAACGGTGCAAATGAAATGGCAAACTATCTTTTCCGTCAGGGAAAAATCGGCTTCCTTCAGATAGCCGAAATGGTGGAAAAGGCAGTTGAAGAAGCACCGAAATGTGACATCTATACCTTAGAGGATGTTCTCGAGGCTGACAGACAGGCAAGACTTTTTGTAAAAAACAATTCAATCAGGTGACAATATGGATTTGAACTTACTTTTTTCATTTGCCGATATCAAAGGCAAAATTATCCCTATTTTAATAGCTATACTCTTTTTCGGCATCATTATTCTCATACATGAGTTCGGTCACTTTATCTTTGCCAAAATCTTTGGTGTAAAGGTAAATGAATTCGCAATCGGTATGGGTCCGACTCTTCTTAAAAAGCAGGGTAAGGAAACCAAATACGCACTTCGTCTTTTCCCTATAGGCGGCTTTGTTTCAATGGAGGGCGAAGAGGAGGAAAGCACAGACGGCAGAGCCTTCTGCAACCAGAAGGTGTGGAAGCGTATGATAATTATTGCCGCAGGTGCTACCTTCAACCTTATTCTCGGCCTTATTGTCTGCTTCTGTCTTGTCTGCAGTGAGGATCTTGCAGGTACAACACAGATATTGCAGTTTTATGAGGGTGCCGTCAGCAATCAGGAGGCAGGCCTTATGGAAGGCGACCGCATTGTAAAAATTGACGGCAAGCGTGTTTTTTCAGATTATGACATAAGCTTTTTAATGCAGAGAAACAACAGCGGTATATATGAGTTTTCCGTTATACGCGACGGTGATAAAATGACTCTGCATCATGTGCAGTTTGCAAAGAGAACAAGCGGAAACTTCTCATATAATCCTGATTGCACCATAAGCAATGTCAGTGCAAAAATGAAGGATTTCGGTCTTAAGGATGCAGACAAAATCTTAAGCATAAACGGCGAAAAGGTTACCTCCGGTGAGGAAATGATAGCAGCTATCGGCAAGGACAGCGACTTTATTCTTGATTTCACCGTTGAGCGTGAGGGTGAGATTATCAGCCTAAGTGAAGTGGAAATGATGACTGTAACAGTCTTCGATTTTGTTATTCTCGGTGAAGAAAAGAATTTTGCAAATGTTACGAAGAATGCCTTCGGTTATGCGCTTTCAATGGGCAGAATGGTGTATCTGAGCCTTTTCGATTTAATAAGCGGTCAATACGGAATGAATGACCTTGCAGGCCCTATCGGCACCATTTCCGTTATCACCGATATAGCCGAAGAAAGCATTGCAACAGTTGATTGGTCTCAGCTGTTTATGATAATGGCAATGATAACAATCAACATCGGTCTTTTCAATCTTCTTCCCGTACCTGCCCTTGACGGCGGACATCTATTCTTTATGTTCTTTGAGCTTATTTTCAGAAAGAAGATCCCTCAGAAATACGAAAGCTATATCCATGCTGCAGGACTTGTAATCCTCTTTGCTTTTATGGCACTTATTTCAGCAAGCGATATCTGGAAGCTCATTTCAGGACGCGGATTTTATTAAAATTTGAATTAGGAATTAAGAATTATGATTAACAGACGAAGCTCCAAAAAGGTTAAGGTCGGCAATATTTATATTGGCGGTGACAGCAGAATAAGCGTGCAGTCCATGCTTAATGTACCCTCCCGTGACAGTGAGGGCAATGTAAAACAGGCTCTTGCTCTTGAAAAAGCGGGCTGTGACATTATCCGTCTTGCAGTGCCCGATATGGAAAGCGTAAACACTGTCAGGGCACTTAAGGAAAGCCTTTCAATCCCAGTGGTGGCTGATATTCACTTTGATTATAAGCTGGCTCTTGCTTCTCTTGAGGCAGGTGTGGATAAAATACGCATTAACCCGGGTAATATCGGAAAAGATGAAAATGTCAAGGCTGTTGCCGATGCCTGCAAAAGCAGGGGAGTACCCATAAGAATAGGTGTAAACTCAGGCTCGGTTGAAAAGGAAATACTTGCAAAGTACGGTGCACCTACTCCTGAGGCTATGGCTGAAAGTGCAATGTATCATGTAAGACTCCTTGAAAAATTTGATTTTGACGATATAGTTATTTCTATAAAATCTTCAAATGTAGTGAATATGATTGAGGCTTATGAGCGAGTTGCCGGAATGTGCAGCTATCCGCTTCACCTCGGTGTTACCGAGGCAGGCACACAGAGAATGGGACTTATCAAATCCAGCGTAGGCATAGGCTCACTTCTCACAAAAGGTATAGGCGACACCATAAGAGTGTCACTCACCGCCGACCCCACCGAGGAAATTTATGCAGGCTATGATATACTCAAGTCAATCGGTATTGATAATTCCACACCGAGGCTTGTTTCCTGCCCCACCTGCGGCAGAACGAAAATTGACCTTATAGGTCTTGCAAACGAAGTGGAAGACAGGCTCAGAGGCATTAAAAAGAACATAACCGTTGCTGTTATGGGCTGTGTTGTCAACGGCCCGGGTGAAGCAAAAGAAGCCGATATTGGCATAGCAGGCGGTGACAAAAGCGGACTTATCTTTAAAAAAGGAGAAATTCTCAGAAAGATCCCCGAAGATAAAATAATAGACGAACTTATGAAAGAAATAGACTTACTTTAATTAAAGGATTAAATAATGAGTAATAATTTTGAAAGCCTTTTCGGAGTGTTTGAAAACGAAAAGCTCCACGAGGCATTTTGTGATTGCGAAATTGAAAATGTGAGAATATCCATGGAAAAAAAGAGCGTTGAAATAGACGCTCTGTTTCCTCATATGGTGACACACAGATATATTGCCGAGGCTCAGCGTGTACTTTGCCAAAAGCTTTTGGTAAACGGTGTAAGAATAGAAAGCCATATGCCCTCAGAGTGCTTCGGTGAGGATTATTTCGGTTCCCTTATAAAAGAAACCAACGAGCTTCTTGCGGCAAGCAACGGCTTTTTTGAGGGAGCAACCTGCAGCTTTGACGGCAGGGTACTGCACATTGAGCTGACCCACGGCGGCAAGGATGTGCTGGAAAGCATAGGCGCAAAAGAGCTTATGGAAAGAATTATAATGAAACGCTTCGGGCGTGAGGTTGCCATAGATTTCTGCGGCAAAACGGAAATTGCTCTTGAGGATGAGCAGGTAACCGAAATGGTGAAAAAGAGCGAAGAAGAAAATCTTCGAGCTAAGGGTATTGACCCTGCAAGTGCTTATCAGCCAAAGCCCAAGGAGCACAAAATTGTTGAGGGCATCCCTCTTTATTTGGAAACTGCAAAGCCTATTTACGGCAACAAAATAACAAAAAATCCCAAGCCACTGAGTGAAATTTCACCCGATGAGGGCAGCTGCGTGGTCTGGGGTGATGTCTTCGGCTTTGAAAGCAGAGAGACCAAAGACGGCAGAAGCCTTATTATCACCTTCAACATAACCGACGGCACTTATTCTTATACCTGCAAGGTCTTTGAAAGAAAAGAAGACTGCGAAATCATAATGAAGAGAATTAAAAACGGTGTTACGGTTATGCTCAGAGGCGACCTGCGCTTTGATAAGTTCTCAGGTGAAAATGTAATTTCTCCGAGAGCTATCTCTGTTGTGGATAAAATCCCCAAAACGGATGATGCCGAGGTAAAGCGTGTTGAGCTTCATCTTCACACCAACATGTCGATGATGGACGGTGTTACTGAGGCCGGCACTCTTGTTAAGCGTGCAATTGAGTGGGGTCACAAGGCAATTGCCATTACTGACCACGGTGTTGTTCAGGCTTATCCCGATGCAGTTAAGGCTGCAGGCGGCAAAATCAAAATCATTTACGGTATGGAAGGCTATTTTATAGACGACACCGAAATGAGCTTTGAGGATTGGAAAAAGGCAAAGAATAAATATTATCATCAGATTATTCTTGCAAGAAACTCCACCGGACTTAAAAACTTATATAAGCTTATTACACTTTCCAACCTTGAATATTTCCACAGAAGACCAATTATACCCAAAAGCGAGCTTATAAAGCACCGCGAGGGTCTGATTATCGGCTCGGCCTGTGAAGCTGGCGAGCTTTACAGAGCTATTGTTGAGGGAAAGAGCAATGAGGAAATTTTAAAGATAGCTTCATTTTATGATTATCTTGAAATCCAGCCCTGCGGCAATAATGAATATATGATAAGAAGCGAGAAGTTCCCTCACATCAAATCGGTGGAGGATATTCAGAACTTAAACCGCAAGGTTATACATATTGCCGATGCGCTGGGCAAAATGGTTGTTGCAACCTGTGATGTTCACTTTATTGACCCGGGCGATGCAAAATACAGAGCTATTCTTATGGCAGGTCAGGGCTTCAGTGATGCTGACAATCAGGCACCTCTTTATTTGCGTACCACTGACGAAATGCTCAGTGAGTTCGCTTATCTCGGTGAAGAAACTGCAAAAGAAATAGTTATAACCAACACAAATAAAATTGCGGATATGATTGAAAGCATCATACCCATTCCCCACGGCAACTTCCCGCCAAGCCTTGAGGGTGCAGATGAGGAGCTGACAAGGCTCTGTTGGGATAAGGCAAAGGCTCTTTACGGCGACCCTGTGCCGGAATATGTTGCAAAGCGACTTGAAAAAGAGCTGACATCAATTATCAAGCACGGCTTCGGCGTTCTTTATATGATTGCACAAAAGCTTGTGCATAACTCAGAGGAGCACGGCTATCATGTGGGCTCACGAGGCTCTGTAGGCTCATCTTATGTTGCCAACGCCTCGGGTATTTCAGAGGTTAATCCTCTTGCACCTCACTACCGCTGCCCGAATTGCAGATATAACGAGTTTTTCCTTAAAGGTGAGGTTGGCTCAGGCTATGACCTGCCGCCTAAGGATTGTCCTGAATGCGGCACTGCAATGGTGCGTGACGGACACGATATTCCCTTTGAAACCTTCCTTGGCTTCAAGGGTGATAAAAGCCCTGATATTGACCTTAACTTCTCAGGTGAATATCAGTCCAGAGCACACAAATACACTGAGACCCTCTTTGGTGACGGCCATGTTTTCAAGGCGGGTACCATTGCAAGTGTTGCTGATAAAACGGCTTACGGCTATGTTAAAAAGTATCTTGCAGAGAGAGGCCAGGTTGTGTCCAAGGCTGAGGAGGACAGGCTCACTATCGGCTGCACCGGTGTCAAGCGTACAACGGGTCAGCACCCGGGCGGTATGGTTGTTGTGCCCGATATATTCGAGGCATCAGACTTCACACCCATTCAGCACCCGGCTGACGATAACAAGAGCGACACGAGAACTACTCACTTCGACTTCCACGCTCTGCATGATACTATTCTGAAGCTTGATAATCTCGGTCATGATGTTCCCTCGCTTTATAAGCATCTTGAGGATTTGACGGGTATTCCCGTTATGGAAACAGATATATGTGACCCAAAGGTTTATCAGCTTCTTGAAAGCCCCGAGCCCTTAGGCGTAACGGCAGAGGATATTGACTGTCCTCTCGGTACTCTTTCAATACCTGAAATGGGCACACCCTTTGTTATACAGATGCTTCTTGATGCAAAGCCTAAAAACTTCTCAGACCTTCTGCAGATTTCGGGTCTGTCACACGGCACAGATGTTTGGCTGGGCAATGCACAGGATCTTATCAAAGACGGTGTCTGCACAATTTCTGAGGTTATCGGTACGCGAGATAACATAATGGTTTATCTTATGCATAAGGGTGTTGAGCCCAGCATGGCATTTAAAATTATGGAAATTGTGCGTAAGGGTAATGCCACTAAGCTGCTGACACAGGAGCATATCGACACCATGAAGGAAAACGGTGTTGAGCAGTGGTATATTGACTCATGCATGAAAATCAAATATATGTTCCCCAAGGCTCACGCAGCTGCTTATGTCAGTGCGGCTCTTCGCCTTGGCTGGTATAAGATTTATTATCCCCTTGAATATTACGCCGCATTTATGACAGTGCGCGGTGACGATATTGATGCTGTAACCGTTCTCAAGGGCAGACAGGCTGTCAAGGATATGATGGCTGATATTAAAAGGCGTGGCAAAGAGGCTCAGCCAAAGGAAATCAATATGTATCCCACGCTGCAGGTTGTAAATGAAATGATGGCACGCGGAGTTGAGTTTTTGCCGGTTGATATTTATAAATCAGAGGCAAATGTCTATAAAATAGAAGACGGCAAAATCCGCATGCCCTTCGGTGCACTCAGCGGTGTCGGCGAAAATGCCGCTGTTTCCCTTGCAAAAGCAAGAGAGGGTGTGGACGAATTTGTTTCTATTGACGATTTTGCTCAGAGAGCAGGTGCAGGTTCATCCTTGATTGAACTGCTAAAGCAGGTGGGTGCCTTCGGCTCTCTGCCTGAAACAAGACAGATAAGTTTGTTTGAAATGTAAAAGGAGTGTTTATTATGTCAAAGATTTTTGCACACAGAGGCTTCAGCGGCAAGTACCCCGAAAACACAATGTTGGCCTTCAGAAAGGCCGTTGAAATCGGTGTTGACGGCATTGAGCTTGATGTTCACCTGACAAAGGATAACGAGATTGTTATTATTCACGATGAAGATGTCAAACGCACAACCAACGGTGAAGGCCTTGTTAAGGATATGACTCTTTCAGAGCTTAAAAAGCTTGATGCAAGCGCCACCTTCAAGGGTGTTTACGGCAAAAACGAAATCCCCACGCTCAGAGAATATTTTGAGCTTGTCAAATGCACAGATGTCATCACAAATATCGAGCTTAAGACAGGTGTTTATGAATACCCCACAATTGAGCAGAGAGTTATTGACCTTATAAGAGAATACGGTCTTGAAAGCAAGATTATTTTCTCCTCATTCAATCACTTCACGGTTAAACGCTGTGAAGAAATTGCACCCGAAATCAAAAGAGGTTTCCTCACGGGCGACTGGCTTGTTGATTTCGGCAGGTACACAAAAGAAAGAAATGTGCAGTGCTGCCACCCCTGGCACAACACATTGAGTCAGGCTGTTGTTGACGAAATGCACAGGAATGGCTGTGAAATCAACACATGGACCGTCAATGAATATGCCGATATTGAACGGCTTTCTGCAATGGGTGTTGACTCACTTATAGGCAATTTCCCTGACAGAATGATTGAAAAGCTCAGATAAAACAGCGAATATCCTATTGCTCAGAATTCTCTTTTGTGCTATAATACATTGATTTAATTTCACTCCCGTATTCAGAGGTGAACTATGACTAAGAAAAAAGAAAATATAAGGAATTTTTCCATTATTGCTCATATTGACCACGGCAAGTCAACTCTTGCTGACAGACTCCTTGAAATAACGGATTCTGTTGCCAAGCGTGACATGTCAGCTCAGATTCTTGACGATATGGACCTTGAAAGAGAAAGAGGCATAACCATTAAGGCTCACGCAGTAAAGCTTGATTATAAAGCAAAAGACGGTGAAACCTATGAGCTTAACCTCATTGATACTCCGGGTCATGTTGACTTTAACTATGAGGTTTCCCGTTCTCTTGCCGCTTGCGAAGGTGCCATTCTTATAATTGATGCTTCTCAGGGCATCGAGGCACAGACTCTTGCCAACACATATCTTGCTCTTGACCATGACCTTGAGCTGGTGCCCGTTATAAATAAAATTGATCTGCCTGCCGCAGAGCCCGACAGAGTTGCTGCCGAGGTTGAGGATATTATCGGTCTTGACTGCAGTGTTGCTCCGAGGGTATCGGCAAAAACAGGCGAAAATGTTGCTGAGGTGCTTGAAAGAATTGTTGCCGACATACCCGCACCGTCTGAGGCTGAGGATAATGCCCCTCTCAAGGCACTTATCTTTGACTCGGTTTATGATAACTATAAGGGCGTTATTGTTTATGTGCGTGTTATGCAGGGCACTCTCAGAGCAGGCGAAACAATGAAGATGATGGCAACAGGTGCAGAATTCACCGTTGTGGAAGTGGGCTATATGCGTGCAACGGGACTTGAGCCCTGTAAGGAGCTTTCTGCAGGTGAGGTTGGCTATATAACCGCTTCAATTAAAACAGTGCGTGATGCCAAGGTGGGTGACACTGTCACAAAGCTGCAGAACCTTGCTTCTGAGCCTCTTCCCGGCTACAGAAAGGTCAATCCCATGGTTTACTGCGGTGTGTACCCTGCCGACGGTGCAGACTATGAGGCACTCAGAGAGTCTCTTGAAAAGCTCCAGCTTAACGATGCCGCACTTTCATATGAGCCTGAAACCTCAGGTGCATTGGGCTTCGGCTTCCGCTGCGGCTTCTTAGGCCTTTTGCATCTTGAAATTATTCAGGAAAGACTTGAAAGAGAATATAACCTTGATCTTGTCACAACCGTGCCCTCTGTTGTTTATAAAATTCACCTGAATGACGGCAGTGTTGTTGAGATTGATAACCCCACACACTATCCCGACCCTGCTCACATTGATTTCTGTGAGGAGCCTATAACAAATGCTCATATCTATGCACCCTCTGACTATGTCGGTGCAATTATGGACCTTTGTCAGGACAGACGAGGCACCTTTAAGGATATGAAATATATAACCACCGACAGAGTGGATATTCATTATGAGCTTCCTCTCAATGA
>JAFQLV010000073.1 GCA_017396515.1 Clostridia bacterium
CATAATTCATAATTCATAATTATTGCTTAGGGGGTGATTTTTATTGAACTGCTGTATTACCGACCTTCGCAACAAAGAGGTTATATCTGCTAAAAACGGCTGCCGTCTCGGCTTTGTTTCCGATGTGGAAATTGACACCTGCTCAGGCTCTCTTACGGCAATAATTATATGGGGCAGAAGCCGCTGCTTCGGTCTTATGGGCAGAGATGAGGACATGAAAATCTGCTGGAAGGATATTGAGGTTATTGGTGAGGATACCGTAATAGTCTGCGGTGATGTCTGCTGCAATCAGAGGCAAGGTGCCCAAAAGGTAAAACGGAATTTCCTCGAGGGACTTTTCAAATACTGAGAAAATATCATATTTCCCCGATAAAAAATAAAATAACTATTGCAGTTTCGTGAATTTTTTGATAGTATTATTGTATGTGTTAAACAAAAACTTTAAAAGGAGAAAGAAATATGGCAGAACTTAAAAATCAGGACTTGCTCAGCAAGCTCTCTCTGGAAGAAAAGGTGGGCATCTGCTCAGGTAAGGATTTCTGGAACCTTAAGGCTGTTCCTCAGCTTGACATTCCCGAAATTATGGTAACTGACGGCCCTCACGGTCTGAGAAAGAAAAACCCCGAAGGCAAGCAGGGCGGTCTGAGCGATTCAGTGCCTACAACAGCCTTCCCCACAGCAGCTACCACAGCCTGCTCATGGGACCCTGAGCTTATCTATGAAATGGGTGTTGCTCTCGGTGAGGAATGCCTTCAGGAAAAGGTAAGCGTTATCCTCGGCCCCGGCGTTAATATGAAGCGTTCACCCCTTTGCGGCAGAAACTTTGAATACTTCTCAGAGGATCCCCTGCTTGCAGGTGAAATTGCCGCAGGCTGGATAAACGGCGTTCAGTCAATGAATGTGGGCACATCAATGAAGCATTTTGCAGCTAACTCTCAGGAAACCCGCAGAATGACTATCGACAGCGTTATGGACGAGAGAACTCTTCGTGAGATTTATCTGCCCGCATTTGAAATTGCTGTCAAAAAGGCTCAGCCCTGGACAGTGATGAACGCATATAACAGACTCAACGGCACTTATTGCTCAGAAAACAAGCACCTTCAGGAGGAAATCCTTCGTGACGAATGGGGCTTCAAGGGCATCGTTGTTACTGACTGGGGTGCAGCAAACGACAGAGTACAGGGCATGCTCAACGGCAACGAGCTTGAAATGCCCTCATCAGGCGGCTACAACGATGAAAAGGTTATTGCCGCAGTTAAAAACGGCACTCTTGATGAGGCTGTTGTTGATAAGCGTGCTGATGCCATGCTTTCACTTATGCTCAAATCAAAGGCTAACCTCAGGGATTACACCTATGATAAGGATGCACACAATGACCTTGCCGCAAAAATTGCATCACAGAGCGTTGTTCTTCTCAAAAACGAAGGCATTCTTCCCCTTGCTGAGGGCAAAAAGATTGCGGTTATCGGTGAAATGGCCCGTGCTCCCCGTTATCAGGGTGCAGGCAGCTCCATTCTTAATCCTCCCAAAATCACAGATGCTTTTGAGGGACTGGCTGCTTGCGGCATAAAGGCAAGCTACGCCCCCGGCTATGACAAAAAGAAGGATGTTGTTTCAGATGTAATGGTTGCTGATGCCTGCAAGGTTGCAGCAGATGCAGATGTTGTTCTTCTCTTTATCGGTCTTACCGAGGAATACGAATCAGAGGGCTACGACAGAAAGCATATGAATCTGCCCTCATCACACAACAATCTTGTCAGCGAAATTCTCAAGGTCAATGAAAATGTTGTTGTTGTACTTTCAGGCGGTTCACCCGTAACCATGCCCTGGATCGGCGATGTAAAGGCTGTTCTTAACGGCTACCTCGGCGGTCAGGCAAGCGGTACTGCTATAGCTCAGGTGCTCACAGGCAAGGTTAACCCCTCAGGCAAGCTTGCAGAAACCTATCCTCTCTGCCTTGAAGATGTTCCCTGTGTCAAATACTATCCCGGCACAGAGCTTCTTGCAGAACACACAGAAGGCATCTATATCGGCTACAGATACTACGATTCAGCAAAGAAAGATGTCCTCTTCCCCTTCGGCTTCGGTCTGTCCTACACAAAATTTGAATACAGCGACCTTAAGCTCAGTGCAGACAGCATCAAGGATACAGACACTCTCACCCTTACATATAAAATTAAGAATGTGGGCAGTGTTGACGGTGCTGAAATTTCACAGATTTATGTCAGCGATAAGGAAAGCACAATTTACCGCCCCGTCAAGGAGCTTCGTGCCTTCAACAAGACCTTCCTTAAGGCAGGCGAAGAAAAAGAAATCACTGTCGAGCTTTCAAAGAGAGCCTTCGCATATTATAATGTAAACATCAACGACTGGCATGTTGAAAGCGGTGAATTTGATATTCTCGTGGGCGCTTCCTCACGCGATATCAGACTTTCAGCCACAGTAAGTGTTGAGTCAACAGTTGATGCTGTTGTGCCCGATTACAGCAAAACAGCTCCCAGCTACTATTCAGTTGATGTTCAGGCAATCCCCGACAGCGAATTTGAGGCAATTTTGGGCCACGCTATCCCTGTCAGACAGCTTGACACATCAATGAAGCTGACAATAGCAAACTCCTTAGGCGATGCAAAGCACACCAAGTGGGGCGGCAGAATCAACAACCTTATCAACAAGATTATGGATATGATGTTCAAGCCCGATGACCCCAACGGCGGCATGATGAAGGCTATGGCTCTTGAAATTCCCATCAGAAACTTCATCACCATGAGCTCAGGCGTTTTCTCAGAGAAAATGGCAAACGGTCTTCTTATGATTCTCAACGGTGACGGCGCAGGCAAGGGCCTCGGCAAAATTCTTGCAGGCATTATTCCCGCTCTTGCAAAGCTCCCCGCACTTCTTAAGTCAATCTGAGTTATAAAAAACCTACGGCGGAAAAGCAAGCTTTTCCGCCGTGATTTTTTTGTTTATTCTGCACTCTTGCTCATTACCGCAATCATATCCTTTATTGCTTCAACAGGGCTTCTGCCTCTGAGCCTGAAAACAACACAGGGTGCCGCACCTGCAGCCTTAACCATGCCCTTGCCTGCAACATTGCCTGCAATTGCAACAATCTTCTCAGGGGGCAGCTCGTTGAGATAGGCAACAATGCTGTCCTTTTCCTGCTTTATTTCATATATACCCAGGCTTGCCGCATAGGCACGAAGAAGTGCAACATCAATAAGCCCCTTAACAGATGCAGGCGGCTCACCGAATCGGTCGATAAACTCATCCATAACATCCATGGCATCCTCGCCTGTTTCAATTTCGGCAATTCGCTTATACATAAATATACGGTTTTTAACAGAGTCAATATAGTCCTCGGGAATGTGGGCGTCAACGCTGATGTCAACAACACATTCTCTTTTTTCTTTTACTTCCTCGCCGGTTCTTTCTTCTTCAATAGCCTCACCCAACAGCTGAAGGTACATATCATAGCCCACTGCCTCCATATGACCGTGCTGCTGCGAGCCTAAAATATTGCCTGCACCTCTTATTTCCAGGTCACGCTGTGCAATTCTGAAGCCTGAGCCGAACTGGGTAAACTCTCTTATTGCGGCAAGCCTGCGCTGTGCCACCTCGCTGAGAGCCTTTCTGTCGTTATATGTGAAATAGGCAAAGGCGCGTCGCTGGCTTCTGCCCACTCTGCCCCTGATCTGATGAAGCTGCGCAAGCCCCAGTCTGTCAGCATCCTCAATTATAAGGGTGTTTGCGTTAGGCACATCAACACCTGTTTCAATAATGGTTGTGCAAACGAGAATATCAATTTCATTTTCGAGAAGCTGCCGCCACACCTCGCTGAGCTCCTCCTCACTCATTTTGCCGTGACCTATGCCTATTCTTGCGTCAGGCAGAAACTCCTTTATCTTTGCGGCTGTTTTTTCAATAGTGTCCACCTTGTTGTGCAGATAATAAACCTGGCCGCCTCTGCGAAGCTCTCTTTCCATTGCCTCGGCAAGCACCGCCATATTATGGGGTGTCACATAGGTCTGCACAGGATGTCTGCCCACGGGGGGAATTTCTAAAATCGACATATCCCTTATGCCCGTCATAGCCATATTCAGTGTACGCGGGATAGGAGTTGCAGACAGGGTGAGCACATCCACCAACGGGAATTTTTCCTTGAGCTTTTCTTTTTGTGCCACACCGAAACGCTGCTCCTCGTCAACTATCAGCAGACCCAAATCTTTAAATTCAACACTTTTTGCAATAAGGGCGTGAGTGCCCACTATTATGTCTATGCTGCCCTGCTTAAGGCGTTTTTTTATCTTTGAACGCTGTGTCGTTGTCCTGAAGCGTGAAATCATTTCAATTTCAACGGGGAAGCCGTCAAAGCGTTTCTTTATTGTCTGATAATGCTGAAAGGCTAATATGGTTGTGGGCACAAGTATAGCACATTGCTTGCCGTCGGCTATACACTTAAAGGCGGCACGAAGGGCAACCTCCGTTTTGCCGAAGCCCACATCGCCGCAAAGAAGTCTGTCCATAGGTGCATGTCTTTCCATATCGCCCTTGATTTCGTTGACTGCCTCTATCTGATCGTCTGTTTCTTCAAACTCAAAGCGTCGCTCAAAATCGTTCTGCATATCAATGTCAGGCGAAAAGGCATAGCCGGGTGTGTTCATTCTTGCCGAATAAATCTTAGTCAGCTCTGCCGCCATATCCTTAACTGCAGCTTTAACCCGTCTCTGGGTTTTCTTCCATTCGTCAGAGCCGAGTCTGTTAAGCTTCACAGCCTTATCCGTGTCTTTAGGTGAAATATATTTGCTGATTAAATCAAGCTGTGTTACGGGCAGATATAAAACATCGGTGCCTCTGTAATTAATCTTGATAAAGTCCTTTATGGCAGAGTCCACCTTCATTGTCTTTATGCCGTCAAAAATGCCTATACCGTAAACGGCATGAACTATATAGTCACCCTTTGATATTTCCTCAAGAGAGGTTATTCCCTTGCCCTGCTTATATTTTTTCTTTGGCTTTGCAGGTGCACTGCCTGTGTTTTTACCATAGGTGAAAAGGGTAAAGGAAAGGGAATTATATTCAAAGCCTGAGCTGACAGTGCCGGCAAGAACGCTTACACTGCCCTTGGGAAACTCCCCGGGTACAACAGGGAAATAGTGAGCCTTAAGCCCTCCCGTTTCAAGGTCATAGGCTAATCCTTTTGCATTTTTTTCGGTGCCTGCCATAACGGCAACAGCATATTTCCTTTTCAGCAGAGGCTCTATGTCTTCAACCAGATAGCTCAGGGTTCCGTCCCAGCGTGAAAGCTGACCTGCCGTTACACTTACAAGCTCCTTCACGGGCACATCAAAAGAGCCTCGGGTCAGGTTGTCAATAAACACTGCCCCTCTTTTTTCATACTGTGAAATTATTCCGTTCCAATCCAGAGCATGGCTGTCAAGACCCTTTGTCAGCACTCCGTCCTCAAACATAGTGCGTATATCCTCAAAAAGCAGCTGATGTGCCGCCGTAAATTTCTGCTTGACAGAGGCGCTCTCACACACAAATAAAAGTCCGTCACCCAGATAGTCAAAAACCGTGTGAAGCTCACTGTAAGCAAGGCTGAGATATCTGTCACTTGCGCTGACATTTATATAATGTGAAAGCTTTTCAATATCCTCACCTATCGATGCCTTGACCTTTACACTGCCCTTGCCTTTAACGGTACCGACAAAAGCCTCTAGCCTTGCCTTCATATCCTCAGCTGAATCAAAAAGCACCTCCATTGAGGGTGTTATGCTTATTTCCTCCAGCACATCGGTGCGCCTTTGGGTGTCCACATCAAACAGAGACACGGAGTCCACCGTGTCGCCCCAGAATTCAATTCTCACAGGCTGTGAATATGATGGCGGAAACACATCTAAAATGCCGCCTCTTATTGAAAACTGACCCGTACCGTCAACCTGGTCGTGTCTTACATATCCTGCCGAAAGCAGTGTTCTTATAATTTTGCTCTGAGGCGCATCCTCGCCGCTTACAAGTCTCAGAGTGCGCTTTTTAAGCTCCTCGGCAGGCAGGGTCAGCTGCATAGCCGCCTCAACAGAGCAAAGCACATATCTGCACTCCCCCGTGAGCATCTTCGAGAGCACACCGATTCTTCTTTGCTCAAACTCTCTTGACTGCGTGTCTGAGACTCTGAAATTATAGTCCCTTGCAGGATAAACCTCTGCTCCTGAAGAAAAGGTGTTCAGGTCATCGCACATTTTGCTTGCCGTAGCCTCATCAGGGCAGACAATAAGGCTCATTCTGCCCAGCTCCTCACAAACAGAGGATATATAGTGAGCCTTGTGCACGGGAGTAAGACCTATAACACCCATAGGTACCCTGCCGCCTTTAAGGGCATTGACTATACTGCCGTATTCTATGCTGTTTTTAAGTAATGATAAAAATGCCGACACAGGCAGAGACCCCCTTTTTAAATGCAAAATGCAAAATGATAAATGCAAAATTTCGGTTGCGGGCGTGCTTTGCTTAACACCGAAAATTCAGATCGCAGAGGCAGTCGGGCACCGATACCCTCTGCCGCCGATTATAAAATGTAGGTTTCTATTATATTATAAATTTTCCGCAAAATAAATAGGTTTAGGGAATTTTTTCCTCTTTACTTTTTTCGGCCAAGATAAAAAAATAAAGATTGCTGAAACCTGCCGCCTCTGAGCTTTATCTTCGCGGCAAAAGACTTCCGGTTACTGCTAATTAATTCGCGACCACAATTTTGCATTTATCATTTTGCATTTTGCATTTTTTTGCCCTTTCAGGGCAAAAAAGAAGAGCTACC
>JAFQLV010000074.1 GCA_017396515.1 Clostridia bacterium
CTTATGATGTCAGCACCCAAAATAATATTTCCACCTGCTGTTAAGGCAGTTTCAAGACCTGCAAAAGTGTAAACTGTGTATGTGTCGGTTGCTTCATCGTAGGTGTAATCTTCAGCCGCAAAGGCAAAAGGTACAGTTGTTACAATCATTAAGATTGCAAGGATAATTGATAATGTTTTTTTCATTGTTTTGTCTCCTTTCGGGGATTGGATTTTGACCTCTCCGTCGGCTACACCGCCACCTCTCCTTTCAGGCGAGGCTTGATTTGGCTCTCCTGCAAGGAGAGCTGTCACGAAGTGACTGAGAGGTTAAATATAAAAACCGCCCAAAGCCCACACAGTGAGCCCTGAACGGTTAATTACCAAATATTAAATTACGCACGGAAATCACAGGATAGTTTTCCCCTGTCTGTCTGTTTGTCTGATAGACTGTTGCAAACTTCATAAGATTTATCAACCTTTCCGTGAAATTACAAGCGTATTATACAGCAAAACCACGGAAATGTAAATGGTTTTGTGGAAATTAACAGGATTTTTTTTGAAGCTGCACTGAAATATTTGATTGCATAATGTTTTGTGTCAGGTGCGGGTTTATAGGCTATTGCACGACCACCGTTCTGCATTCTGCATTTATTTTCGGTTGAGCTTTGCAAGTGTTTTTGTCTGAGCAATAACTATCAGCTTCATATCCTTAGTTAAGGGCTCCTGGGGATTTATATTGACACTGACATCCTCACCCCGTCTTACGGCAACAACATTTATGCCGTATTTCTGACGCAGATTAAGCTCAATAAGATTTTTATTTATCCAGCCTTCGGGAACATCAGATTCAACCATGGAAACCTCCTGTGAAAGATCCATCATATCCGTAAAGCCCGAGCTGAGAAGATTTTTTGCAAGCCTGGTGCCTGATTCACTCTCAGGCAGAATAACACGGTCAGCGCCAACCCTTGTGAATATTTTTCTGTGCATTTCGCAGGCGCATTTTGCAATCACCGTTTCAACCCCTGCCTCTTTGCACAGGGTTATTGCCATTACGCTTGCTTCAAGGCTGTTTGCCATTGCAATAATTGCAACATCAACATTGCCTATGCCAAGCAGCTCAAAGGCTTCGGGTACCGTAACATCGGCACATCTGCAATAAGGCACCTCATTTGCAAGGCTGCCCACAATTTCTTCGTCTATATCAACAGCAAGCACCTGTGCACCGCTGTCAGCAAGCTTCTTAGCCACTGCACAGCCATATCTGCCCAAGCCTAAAACTGCATATGTTTTGTTTATGCTCATAGTTTTTTCTCCTTTATCCTACACTTATTATTTCTGTGGGGTTTTTCACAATATTGTCATTCTGCTTTTTGAAGGTAAAAGCAACCGCCAAAGAAATGGGGCCCACTCGTCCCAGATACATTGAGGCAATAATAATCAGCCTTCCTATCAGATTGAGGCTCGGTGTCAGGTTTCTCGTCAGACCCACCGTTGCCGTTGCACTCACCGTCTCATAAAGAATATCCAGTGCAGGTGCATCTGTAGTGGTCGCAAGCAGCACCGTGGAAACAAACATTATTGTAAAGGACATACAGGTAACGCCTATAGCCTTGCTTACAGCCTGCTTTGAAACGGTTCGTGAAAACATTGAAACCTCGTTTCGGTTTTTTATTGCCGCATATGCCGCAGCAAAAAGCACCGTAATTGTTACGGTTTTTATACCGCCTGCCGTACCTACGGGAGAACCGCCTATAAACATCAGCAGCAGTGCAACAATAGCCGATGCTTCAGTGAGATTTTCCTGAGGAACTGTTGCAAAGCCTGCTGTTCTGGTTGTCACCGACTGAAAAAGGCATATCTGAATTTTATCAAACAGACTCATATCCCCTATGGTCAGGCTATTGTTATATTCAAGAACAAAAAACAGAGCCGCACCGCCGAATAAGAGAACAGCTGTAGCAGTAAGCGCAATTTTGCTGTGAAGGGTCAGCCTCTTAAAAATATTGCCTTTTTTCTTTTTGTACTGTGTAATTACCCTTATAAAATCCCACCAGACAATATACCCGATGCCGCCGAGAACTATGAGAAGACCGGTCACTGTATTTATAAGAGGATTCACCGCATAATCGCACAGGCTGACAGTACCTATTATATCAATGCCCGCATTGCAGAAGGCTGACACTGCCGTGAAAACCGAAATCCATATTCCCCTGAGTCCGAAATCGGGGACAAAGACCGTCATATAAAGCAAAGCACCTATGCCCTCTATAATAAATGTGCCTGCAATAACCTTTTTAACAAAGCTGCTGAGCCCCGACAAGGTGTTAAGATTGAAGGCATCCTGCAGCAGCATATTGCCTGCAAGACCCATTTTTCTGTGAAACATCAGGGCAACTCCTGACATTACGGTTATGATGCCCAGACCGCCCAGCTGAATGAGCAAAAGTATAACAACCTGACCGAAGGTGCTCCATGCCGACACTGTAGGCACAACCACCAGACCTGTTACGCAGGTTGCGGTGGTGGCGGTAAAAAGTGCATTGACAAGGCCTTGGCTATGCCCGTCTGCCGAGCTCATCGGCAAGGCAAGCAAAAGTGTGCCTAACATAATTGCACAAAAAAAGCTGAGCAGTATTATGTGTGTTGTTGATAGCTTTAACGCCCTTTTTTTCATATATCTTATCAGACCCTTTTACATCAGCAATTTTATCAAAAAACGCAGTCAAGCACCGACTGCGTTTCTGACTTATTAAGCTTAATAGTTTTCTTTTCTGACCTCGAAGTAGCTCTGAGGATGTGCACATACGGGGCATACCTCGGGAGCCTTCTTGCCCATAACAAGGTGACCGCAGTTGCGGCATTCCCACATAGTTTCCTCGCTCTTTTCAAAAACAGCCTGCATTTCAACATTATTAAGCAGAGCACGGTATCTTTCCTCATGGCTTCTTTCAATAGCGGCAACCATTCTGAATTTTTCAGCTATTTCAGTGAAGCCTTCTTCGTCAGCCTCCTTAGCCATACGGTCATACATATCTGTCCACTCATAGTTTTCGCCTGCTGCTGCATCTGCAAGGTTTTCAGCTGTGTCGCCTAAGCCGCCCAGAAGCTTGAACCAAATTTTAGCGTGCTCTTTTTCATTGTTTGCTGTCTGCTCAAAAATAGCGGCAATCTGCTGATATCCTTCCTTCTTTGCCTTTGAAGCAAAGTATGTGTATTTGTTTCTTGCCTGAGATTCACCTGCAAATGCCTCAAGAAGATTCTGTTCGGTTTTTGTGCCTTTAAGGTCCATAATCAATTCCTCCGTGTGTTAAAAATTATTAATCCGAGCCCTTTCGGACTGTTATTACTTTATCATTATTGGCATAAAATGTCAACTATAATCATGAGACTTCCTTAAAAACTTTTTGCATAACTCTGTTGGCTACGGGTATTGCGTGAGTGTAGCCGAGACCGCCGTTTTCAAGGCAGACAACTATGGCATAGGGGAAATTCTTTTTATTGCTGAAGCCCACAAACCATGCGTGGCTTTTGCCGTTTGAGACCTCTGCCGAGCCTGTTTTTCCGCACATTTCAAGGCCCGGGAACTTATTGTCACTGTAATAGTTTTTGACATTTGAGCGAAGAAGCTTTTTCACCTTAGCTGCAGTTTCTTCGCTGAGCTTTATGCTACTGTTGACTTTATTTTTGCTGTCAACTATTTCAGAGGATTCCTCAACAATATAAGGAACCATAGCCTTGCCTGAATTTGCAATTGCACCCATAAGCATAAGCATCTGTGAGGGGTTCACAAGTGTTGTATACTGCCCTATTCCTGCCCAGCCCAAATCAAGCTTGGTGCTTTCAGACACATCAAAGGTGCTTCTTACGGTTTTGGCCTTACTTATAGTCACATTCTTGCCGAAGCCAAGAGCTCTTACCGTTTCTGTCAGCTTATCCTTGCCCACCTCGTTGGCAAGCTCTGAGAAAACGCTGTTGCAGGAAACATTAAGTGCTCTTTCAAAGGTGAGAGTGCCGTGAACGCCGTTGCAGATAACATCCCCCTTGCCAAAGGTCTTTTTGCCTGTGCATTTGAACTTGCGTGAATAAATGTCAGGGATATTTTCAATGGCACATATAGCCGTCACCACCTTAAAGGTTGAGCCGGGAGTAAAGACACCTGAAATAGCTCTGTTCATATAAATGCCGTCATATTTGCCCGAGGTGTTTGTGTTTATATCGGCGGGCTTGTTGTTGGGGTCATATGTTGGGGCGGAAACCATGCATATAACCTGACCTGTTTCATAGTTATAAACTATTACGGTGCCCTTTTTGCCTGCCATGGCACTGTATGCCTCGGCACACACATCTGCATCAATCGTCAGCTTTATATCAACGCCCTCATCACTTGAAAGGGTCTTATATATGCCGTCAACAAAATTATAGCCTATAAGGTTTGAACGGTAAAGGGTCTGCACACCCGTGGCAATGTACCCTGCCGAATCACCCACAACATGCAAGGTGGAAACTCTCTTGTTATAGTTGCTGTTATACTGTCTCTTACCCTTTTCGGTGGAAACCAGAATTTCACCGTCACTGTCATAGATAGTGCCCGCAACTGTCAGCTCCCCGCCCTTATAAATGAGTGCATTAGCTCTGTTTGCAACCCATGTGTCACCCTCTGAGATAAAGGAGTAAAGCATAATTCCGAGGCCTGCAAAAAAGGCGATAATGAGGAAAATTATAATATATGTTCTTTTTGTGGTGTTTCTCATCATATACCTCCTTATGTCTTATATAATGTGGGGTAAGCTCTTATGTCCGCTGACTTTATAAAGGCAAAGAGTGCCCATGAGCATATCATGCTGGAGCCGCCCTGACTGACAAAGGGCAGAGTGACACCCGTCAGCGGCAGCAGATCCGTTATACCGAAAATATTCAGGCATATCTGGAACAAAAGCATTGCCGCAGCAGAGCAGGCTGCAATTGAATAAAAGGTTGAGGGTGCGCTTTTTGAGCTGATAACTGCATAAATTGCTATAAAAGCAAAGGCAAGCACAACCGAGAAGGCTATAAATATGCCCATTTCCTCACACACAAGACCGAAAACAAGGTCAGTGGTTGCGGCATAAACATTACGCAGTGCACCGTTGCCAACACCCAGACCGAAAAGTCCGCCCGATACGGCATAGATAAGCACTCTTGTCTGCTGATAGCCTGCACCGTAAACATCCTCCCACACGTGTCTGTAGGCGGCAAAACGAGCCGCAACATGAGGTCTGAAATAAATTATAAGCACTGCACCGATAAGTGCCGCCGCACAGATGAAAATAATTGTGCGGATATCACCCGAACGCATAAAGGATATAACTATAAAGGTGAAAAAGAATATGAGTGCCGTGCCGAAATCCTTCATAAGGAAAAGCACACCTATGCAGCCCATTGAAAAAAGAACATACATATATATATTCTTTGCCGTCACCAGCTTATCAAGAGTTGCGGCGCCCACAAAGATGAAGGCAATTTTCACAAATTCCGAGGGCTGGATTGAAAAGCCCTTGAAGGCGAGCCAGTTATATGCACCGTTTATTGCACCCACAAACTGCCTTATATAAACAAAGGAGCCTGCAAGAAACAGCAGTGCAAAAACTGCAAGAGGTGTTCTGACAAACATAACTCTTTTTACATCCATAATAAACCACAGCAGTATATCATAGACTATAACACCGCCCGCTACGGTTATGAGCTGCTTGAGCATACCCGAGGGCTCAACGCTTGCCTGAAGGCAAAGCCCTATGCCGCTTAAAAAGAAGGCTATAAACTCAAGCTCAAAATTGACCTTT
Source organism: Clostridia bacterium (assembly GCA_017396515.1). Taxonomy (GTDB): domain Bacteria; phylum Bacillota; class Clostridia; order Oscillospirales; family Acutalibacteraceae; genus UBA6857. The sequence goes on from JAFQLV010000074.1 coordinate 5,804, forward strand.
TTGACCACTGCCCTCATAAAGCCCACATAAAGCCACTCAAAGAGTATGTAAATGAGAAGCAGACCTGCCACAGTGTAATCTATTGCCTCACCGCCGAAAATAACGGGAGTGAAGGATATAACCTGAAAGCTGGTCAGCAGAAACAGGATAAAGCTTCTGTCAACATATTTATATTTTCGTCTGACCTTGTCTGCCCTGCTTATATTTTTTCTCGGGTTCTGACCTTGCACGCTTTATCCCTCCCTTACGATACTGTTTTGGTTTTCACAATAAAATAAAGTCTCTCGTCACCAAGAGCAATGATGTCGCCGTCAAAAAGAAGCTGAGGAGCTGTTACCCGCCTGCCGTTTAAAAGGGTCTTGCCTGCACCGGCAGACTCAATTGCCCAGCCGTCCTCATAAAGCACGGCCACAGCGTGAAGCTTTTCAGCATGCTTACCTGTGAGCCTGATGTCACAGCGTCTGCCCGCACCTATTTTAACCTCATTTCCGCAAAGAATGAAAATCTCCCCCGTATCCTTGTTGACAAGGCAATTTTGGGTTATGCGTCTTACATTCTTTCTTTGTGCCTTAGGTGTTTCAACAGTGTAGCTGTCGGGGCGTTTTGCCCTGCCTGACTGGGCGGGTGGCGGTGTCTGCAGCGGCGCAGTTCTTGTGCGCGTACCCGGTGAAGCCTGTGCCCTTTGGGCATCCCCTGCCGGCCTTTGCTGTGCCTTGCTTGCGGCAGCCTTTTTCTTTTGCTTGCCCACTCTTATAACAGGGTCATCGGCAATTTCAAAGCGAAAGCGCACCTTGCCCATAGTGATAATATCGCCGTTTTCCACTGTCTGCTTTTTATTTATTTTTTCGCCGTTTATCTTATTGCCGGCTTTTGACAGAGTGTCATATATATACCAGCCGTCAATTCGCCTTGTGATAACCGCCTGCACACGGGAAATGCTGTCATAGCTCAGTGCAATATCGCAGGAGGCACTTCTGCCTATTGAGGTTTCCCACATATTAAGAGCATACCTTTCACCGCTGAGCATATCGGTTATATAGCCGTAGGTTTTCTCCTTCGGATGCCCCAGCCACAGGGCAAGTATACACTTTATAAGCAGCACTGCCGTGATAACAGGCAGCACTATTCTTGAAACTGATGTGATAAATTCCATTTGGTTCTCCTTCTAAAATGTCAATACAAAGTCATCTCTGTGTCAAAGCCAAAAAAGCCGTCGGCTAATTTTTATGATATTCCACTGATATGCTTTTGTCAATAAATGTAAGAGAATTTTCATTTTCTCCCCTTATTTTAACACATACAGACCATATTTTAGTATATTTTCTATTGAAATTTTTATCGATTTTTGTTATTGTATTATAAAAGCTAAATTTAACTTATAATGCGACTACAGGTAAAGGAGAAAGATATTATGGCAGAAAGAAACTATCAGGAAATTCTCGGACAGCTCACCCTTGAAGAGAAGGCTTCACTTTGTTCGGGTCTTACCTTCTGGAAAACCAAACCTATCCCCCGTGTTGGCATCCCCTCAGTCTGGATGAGTGACGGCCCTCACGGTCTGAGAAAAGAAATGCAGACCGCCGGCACAAACATTATGCAGAAGGCTGAAACAGCTACCTGCTTCCCCACTGCGGTTACAACTGCCAGCTCATGGAACCCTGAGCTTCTCACTGAAATCGGCAGTGCCATTGCAGACGAAGCCAAAGCATATCAGGTCACAACAGTTCTCGGCCCGGGTGTGAATATCAAGAGAAGCCCCCTTTGCGGCAGAAACTTTGAATACATCTCAGAGGACCCCTATCTTGCAGGAAGAATGGGTGCGGCTTATGTTCACGGCGTGCAGAAGGAAGGCATAGGTGTCAGCCTCAAGCACTTCTGTGCAAATAATCAGGAGCACATAAGAATGAGCATAGACTCTGTTGTTGACGAAAGAGCTCTTCGTGAAATTTATCTTGCTCCCTTTGAATACATAGTCAAAAAAGAGCAGCCCACCACAGTTATGTGCAGCTATAACAGAATAGGCGGCGAATATCTCAGCGACAACAAGAGAATGCTCACGGATATCCTCAGAGACGAATGGGGCTATAAGGGCATTGTTGTGTCAGACTGGGGTGCAGTCAACGACAGAATTGCAGGTATTAAAGCAGGTCTTGACCTTGAAATGCCCGGCAACAACGGTATGAATGACAAGCATATAGTTGCAGCTGTTAAAAACGGTACTCTTAAGGAAGAGGACCTTGATAAAATTGTTCTTCGCATGATTAAGTTTGCCTTTGATTGCAAGGCTAATGAAGGCAAGGGCTACAAGCCTGATTTCAAGGCACACCACGCCCTTGCAAGAAAGGCTGCCGCCGAATCGGCAGTTCTGCTTAAAAACAACGACAATGCTTTGCCCTTAAAGCCTAAGCAGAGAGTTGCCGTTATAGGTGCGCTTGCTAAAAATCTCCGCTATCAGGGTGCAGGCTCAAGCCACATCAATCCCCCCAAGACCGTTGCTTTCACCGAGGCTATGAGAAACGCAGGTCAGTCCTTCGCATATGCTCCCGGCTACAGCCTTAAGGGTGACGGCTATAATAAAAAGCTTATTGAAGAGGCTGTCAAGGTTGCCAAGGGCAAGGATGCAGTTCTTGTTTTCATTGGTCTTACAGATGATTTTGAAAGTGAAGGCTTTGACAGAAAGCATATCAATATCCCCAAGAGCCACAACATACTCGTTGACGAGCTGTCAAAGGTAAACGACAATCTTATTGTTGTGCTTTCCTGCGGCTCACCCATTAAAATGGATTCATGGGAGTGCAAGGTTAAGGCAATTCTTAATATGTACTTAGGCGGTCAGGCAGGCGGCGAGGCTGCTTACGACCTTATTTACGGCAGAGCCAACCCCAGCGGCAAGCTTGCAGAAACCTTCCCCTTCAATAACGAAGACAATGTTGTTGCAAAATACTTCCCCATGGGTCCGAGAACCGTTGAATACAGAGAGAGCATCTATGTTGGCTACCGCTTCTTTGATAAGGCTAAGAAGTCTGTTCAGTACCCCTTCGGTCACGGACTTTCATACACAAAATTTGAGTATAAAGACATTGAGCTTTCAAAGAATAATATAAAAGAGGGCGAGACTCTCACTGTTTCCTTCACACTTAAGAATGTGGGTGATTTTTCAGGTGCAGAGGTAGCTCAGGTATATGTATGTCCTCCTGAAAGCAAGATTTATAAGGCTGACAGAGAGCTTAAGGGCTTCAAGAAGGTTTATCTGAAGGCAGGCGAAGAAGCAAGAGTTTCAATTGAGCTTGATGAAAGAGCCTTCAGCTACTACAATGTCAATATAAACGATTGGCACGCAGAAAGCGGCACATATAAAATCATCGTTGCCGCATCCTCAAGAGACAGCAGACTTTATGCTGCAGTTGATGTTGAAACTGCAAAGCCTGATGCTGAGGTGCCCGACTATACAAAAACTGCTCCCATTTACTACACTGTTGACTCAATGGCAACTATCCCCGATAAGCAGTTCAGTGCCGTGCTCGGCAGACCCCTGCCCGATAACAGCAAATTCAAAAAGGGTGAGCTGACAATTAACTGCTCAGTAACTCAGGTTGCTGTCAGCCCCTTCGGCAAATTCCTTTACGGTGCTCTTTGCGGCGGTGCAAAGATTGTTGCCATCGGCTCAGAAAATCCTGCCATGATTACAGAATCCATTAAGGATATGCCCCTTCGCTCCTTCAGCGGCTTCACCGGCGGCATAGTTTCACAAAAGAGCGTTGACGGCATTCTTGATATGTGTAACGGCACAAAGGGCGGCTTTAAAAAGATAATAGCCGGCTTTAAAAAAGAAAAATAATTTGTGAGGTATCAGCTATGAAAAAACTTATATCAATTATATTGTGTGCCTTTTTGGTGCTGGGCTGCTTTGCTGCCTGCTCAGGTGGCGGAGATACTCCCGGTGACGGCAGACTGCGCGTACCCGATGACCCTGAAAAGACATATGAAAGCAATTCCTATAAGGAGTTTAGTGCAATCGATATTTCAGGCAAAGAGTATGACCAGAGCATTTTCAAAGGCAAAAAGCTCACCATGGTCAATATATGGGCAACCTTCTGCAGACCCTGCATAAATGAGATGCCCGATCTCGAAGCTCTCAGCAAGGAATATGACAGCAAGGATTTTCAGATTATCGGCATGATTTCCGATGTTGATTATGATGAGGAATTCTATTATGACACAGCTCTTATCAATAAGGCTCTTGAGGTTATTGAAATGACAGGTGTTACCTATGTCAACCTCCTGCCCAGCTTCTCACTTATTGATATCAAGCTTGAAAATGTCTACTCCGTTCCCGAAACAATTTTTGTTGACGAAAACGGAAATCAGGTCGGCGAAAGCTATATAGGCTCACGCAGTCTTGAAGACTGGAAGGCTATAGTTGACAGCCTGCTTGCAACAATGTAAAAAAACAACGCCACCCGAGGCAACGCTTCGGGTGGCACTTTTATCAGTTACCGAAAAATATTCTTTTATACAGCTTGCTGAGAAGCACACCTCTTGACTTTGAATCGGGAGCAAAGGTCTTTTCAAAAGCAGGCTTTTTCTTTTTGCTCACACGGCAATAAATAAGAGGCATATCAACAAGCCTGACCTTGCCGTAAATCTCACATATAAGACCGATCCACTGACCCACATCGGGCACGCTTCTCGGCACAGGCATAATCTTTTTAAGCATCTTTCTTCTTATTGCAAGACATGGCAGATAATATGAATTTTTGCCGATATTGCCGATTACACCTCTTTTAGCACGGATTTTCTCAAAGAGAGAATACTCGGTTATATTCAGCAGCTCATCGGCTATAGATGCATTGTGAAGAACTAAATCCGCACCATCACTGAAGGCCTCATTGACTCTTTTTACCTTATCGGGCAGCCACACATCCTCGTGAAAGGAAAAATATATTATGTCTCCCTTGCAGTGACGAAGCGCATTGACAATATTTGCAACGGCACCTTTGTTTTTGCCCTCTACCCATATTACTCTGCTGTCCTCGGCAGCTATGCGCTTGACTATTCTTTCCGTTATGCCGCCGGGTCTGTCGTCGCTGACTATTATTTCATCTTCATTTTTCAGCTGAGGCAAAATAGACATTATCTGCTCGGCAATATGCTTGCTGCCCTTATAAACAGCTATAACAACAGATATCATCATTCCACCTCCGAAGAAAAATTACTCAGTTATTATAGCACCAAATTTAAAAATTTACAATAAATATTTAATTTATGTGAAAAAAAGTGCAAAAAAGGCCAAAAATTTCACATAGTTTTGACATAAGGGTGTTATAATGGCTCTGTAACAAAGGAAAGTATTGACAATATTTTGTCTTGTGTATAAAATTATTATGTATTATGTTTTTCACCGAAAGGAGGCTTTCAGATGAAACGCAGCTTTTTAAAGCGAACGGCGGCACTGTTTTTTTCACTGCTTATTGTTTTTTGTACCTTTTCAGTTGCCTGCCCATATGTTGCTCTTGCGGCATCGGCTAAGCCCGGTCAGGTGAAAAATCTGAAGGCTACCGCCGGTACCACCTATATAAAGCTCAGCTGGAAAAAGGTTTCTGACTCTGCCGATTATGCAGTTTTTTCCTATAATACCTCCACAAAAAAATATAAGGTGCTTGCCAATGTTTCCTCCACATCATATACGGTGAAAAATCTGAAGTCTTCAGCCACCTATTACTATGCGGTGCAGGCATATAACACTGTTTCAGGCAAACGCTATTACGGCACTGTGTCAAAAAATCTCAAAACAAAAACCCTCAGTGCCACACCCTCTCAGGTTAAAAACCTGAAGGCCGCCACGATTGATGCCACAAGCATCAAGCTTAAGTGGACTAAAATCACCGATGCGAAATATGTGATTTACTCATATAACAAAGAAACAGAAAAATATACTAAGCTTGGCACATCCTCAAGCAACTCCTACACAGTTAAAAAGCTTTCGGCTGAAACAGACTATACCTTTGCCGTAAGAGCATATAAAACAGTCAGCAGCAAAAACTATTACGGCAAATATTCCTCAAAGCTGAATGTTACCACAGCCGCCCCTCCTTTGACTCAGGCAAATGCAAGGGAGCTTTATACCGATGCTCTCGGTGTTTATATGGATTGGGTTTATTCCTGCAACTATATTTCATATAACCACACGGTGACCCATGAGTTTTACGGTATGCCCTGCCAATTTGCGGCAGTTGAGCATGACAGCATCAAGGAAAAAAGCGACCTGATAAATCTTCTCGGCAAATATTTTGACGAGTCTGTTTATGAAAACGAGCTTTATCTCTATGTTGAGCTTGACGGCAGACTTTACGGCAAGCTTTATTACTATGCCGAGGGTGGCAGAAGTGACACGGATACCGTAACAAGGTATTATACGGATAAAATCAAAAAAATAAACGGCAACAAATTCCAATATATACTTTATCCCGTTTATTATGACAATGTCAAAAGCGAGGGGCTTCCCGAAAGCTACACCTACACAATAGTCAGAGAAGGTGACAGGTGGATTTTTACGGGCAGATTTTACACCTGCTGTGCAGATATAAAATAAAGGTGCGATCTGCGCACCTTTTTTTCTTCAATTTTACAAATTTATTGATTTAACAAAATTACGGTGTTATAATATAATGTAATGAAAAAATAATCTATAAAACCGGAGGCTTTTTATGAGTGAAAAATATCTCATTGTCGGTGCAGGCAGAAGCGGTGTAGCCGCCGCAAAAATGCTCGCTCAACTCGGCAAAGACTTCATAATATATGACGGCAATCAGAATCTGGATATTTCAGCCGTTAAAAGCTTAATAGCAGCTGACAAGGACATACCCTTTATCTGCGGTGAAATTAAAGAGGGCGGCTTAGAGGGCATAGACATCTGCGTCGTTTCCCCCGGCGTACCCCTTGACACGCCCATAATGATTGCAGTAAAAGAAAAAAACATCCCCGTTTACAGTGAAATTGAGCTTGCCTATCTTTATGATAAGGGGGAAATTATTGCTATTACGGGCACTAACGGCAAAACCACCACTACCTCCCTTGTGCACGAAATTGTTCGCTCGCACAATGAGAACACCCTGCTTGTGGGCAACATTGAAATTCCTTACACAGGCCTTGCCCTCACATCAAAGCAGGGCGGAGCAACCGTGGCTGAGATAAGCTCCTTTCAGCTTGAAACCATGATTACCTTCAAGCCTAAGGTCAGTGCAATTCTCAACATCACCCCCGACCATCTTGACCGCCACAAGACTATGGAAAACTATGCCGATATCAAAAAGAGTATAGCCAAAAATCAGGGTGAAAACGACTACTGTGTGCTGAATTTCGAGGATCCCTTGCTCAGAGATTTCGGCAAGGAGCTTAAGTGCAAGGCTGTTTATTTTTCATCACTCAGAGAGCTCACAGACGGCTGGTACTATAAAGACGGCACCATTTATGAAGCCGAAAACGGCAAGGCTACGCCATTTATAAATGTTGACGAAACAAACCTTGTTGGCCTTCACAACTTTGAAAATATTATGGCTGCGGCAGCCATGACCAAGAGCTTCGGCGTACCGGAGGAAACTATCAAAGCCGCAATCAGGCGTTTCACTGCCGTTGAGCACCGCATTGAGTATGTGGCGACAAAAAACGGCGTGAAATATTACAACGACTCCAAGGGCACCAACACCGACGCGGCTATTAAGGCTATCGACGCTATGCCGTCAACCACGGTGCTTATCGGCGGCGGCTATGACAAAAACGCCGACTTCAGCGAGTGGGTCAGCCACTTCCCCGGCAAGGTAAGAAAGCTCGTGCTCATCGGTCAGACGGCAGATAAAATTGCAAAGGCCTGCGACGAAATCGGCTTTAAGGATTACTGCTTTGCCGAAAGCCTTGAGGAAGCCGTAAAAATCTGCGCTGAAGAAGCCAAAGACGGCGACTGCTGCCTGCTCTCACCTGCCTGCGCAAGCTGGGGCATGTTCAAATGCTATCAGGAAAGAGGGGAAATATTTAAGGAATTAGTCAAAGCCTTATAACATTTTTGATTCTTTTTGGGCGGCAGCAAAAAGAATGCCTGTCCGGCGAGGACAAATGAAAATGAAACAAGACAGTCTGATTTTTAAGGTCAGGCTGTCTTTTGGTTTATGTGGTTTTTGGTACGCGGGCGGGTGAGAGGTAGCGGTGAAGGTGAGACCGCGGGTTAAGTCACAGCTTCATTTATATTAACCCCATTTCCTTCATTTCCTTTAATTCGTTAACCAAACCCTCTAAATTATGATCATATTTTTCACCTTTTGCTACCCTCATAAGCAAAAGATGTCCGAGACAATCTCCGCAAAGTCTGATATCTTTTTCTTTATTAATCTCCAATATTATTGATTTACCTTTGATTTTCTTCGAGCATATTCCGCATATTTTAATTATCTTCATTGTGATACCTCTTGAATATTTGAATAAATGAAGCATACAATAATTATAGCCCGTTTATGGGCAATTGTCAACAGTTTTGTCCTGTCATAAAATTATCAAGAGGTGATATAATTGATAGTTTTTGACAAGCTCTGGCAAACAATGAAAGAAAAGAATATATCTCAATACGCTTTGATACACAAATACAAATTCAGCACAGGTCAGCTTGACAGACTCAGAAAGAACGAAAACATTAATTCGTATACCCTCAACACTCTCTGCAAAATACTTGACTGCAGATTAGAAGATATAGCTGAATATGTGCCTGATGAAAATACAGATTAATCCGTCTTCCAAATGGAAGGCGGTATTTTTTATATCATTAATCACAGATAAAAAAGAAAAACCACTCAAATTGAGTGGTTTCAGTATGTACCTTCAAAACTGAACAAAGTTTAAGCAAAAGAGAGGTTTGTAGTTTGTTTGAACCAAGAATATGGTCAAGCCCTCGACCTATTAGTATTGCCTAGCTGAATGCATCACTGCACTTACACATGCAACCTATCAACCTCATAGTCCTTGAGGGGTCTTACTAGCTTATGCTATGGGATATCTTATCTTGGAGATGGCTTCA
>JAFQLV010000075.1 GCA_017396515.1 Clostridia bacterium
ATGCCTGAGTCTGTGCTGTCCTCGCCGGACGGGCGTTACTTTCCACAGATAAGCGGAAAGTAACCAAAGCGCCCTCTTTGGTGCCGGAGGGCCGAAGGACGAAAATTACCGTCTAAGTTCGGATGAGATTTTAAGCTTCTTATCCTTTTCTTCGTTATTAAGAAACATCAGACTTCTGCTTATCGGTAATTGTTCGTATATCTGTTTTCTGCTTCGAGGGTAATTTCAGCCGAAGCGATTCATTTAAGGGTAAATACATCAACCTGACCGCTACTCTGAGCTGTTTTACATAGTCACTTCTCGTCTAGTTTGTATTGTCCTTCTTTACCTACTCTCTTCCCGACAGTCGTGAGTCGCTAATGAGTATGCTTGTTGTCAGTGATACTGTTGGAAGTTTTCTCCATATAACTTATTTAATAATATAAAATTTGCAGTGGCTTCATAAAAAAGACGGGCAGCAATCAAAGCACCCGTCTTTTTACTTTTACTTGTCACTCCTATGAATGGCAGTCATTTTCTTTTATCTTAATCTTTGCCCCGAAGGGCAAAACATCACTCGCATGGCGAGCTTCACTTGCCGTCAGGCAAAGCTTCACTTCGGCTCTTAAAGCCGATACTTCACTAAAAACAGCTTCCCGAGCTATTTTTACTTCTTTGTCCATGTTGACGGTGAGAAGGTCAATATCAAGGGTAGTATTTCGAGTCTGCCTAAAAGCATTGCCATAGACAGCACAATTTTTGAAAAGGGCGAATAAAATGCATAGTTGGATGCAGGGCCCGCCGCACCTAAAGCAGGTCCTATATTATTATAGCAGGCAGCCACAGCCGATATATTCGTTTCAAGGTCAAGAGTCTCAAAGCCAAGCAGAAAAACAAATATACAATAAAACAAAACATATATGGCAAGGTAGGAGCCCAGTGAGCTCATTGTAGCTTCATCAACCCTCTTACCCTCAAAGCGTATAACTGAAACTGCTCTGGGGTGCAGAAGCTTCTGAAGCTCCCTTTTGATTTTTTTCATAAGCAGAACCACTCTTGACACCTTGAAGCCGCCTGCCGTTGAGCCGGCACAGCTGCCTATAAACATCAGGAGCAGAATTACTGTCTTAGAAAGAGTGGGCCACTGATTAAAGTCTGCCGTTGCATAGCCTGTTGTGGTGACAATTGACGACACCTGAAAGGCTGCAAGTCTGAGATTCTCTGAAAAGCTGCCTCCCATAGGCATAATATTCAATGTTATCACTGCCGTTGAAGCAAAAAAGATAATCAGGTAAGCCCACAGCTCTTCGCTTTTTATCGCTGTTCTGAACTTTTTGATAAGCACCAGATAATAAAGATTGAAGTTGATGCCGAACAGCAGCATAAAAACGGTTATAACCCACTGCAGATAGGGTGAATATGATGCTATGCTGTCACCCTTTACTCCGAAGCCGCCGGTACCTGCCGTGCCGAAAGCGTGAATAAGGCTGTCAAAAACAGGCATACCTCCTGCAAGCAGAAAGGCAATTTCCACCACAGTCATGACCATATAAATAATATAGAGTATTCTTGCCGTCTGCCTCATTTTAGGCACAAGCTTGCCCACTATGGGGCCGGGAGCCTCTGCCCTTAAAATGTGTATGCTTCTGTCGGAAACGCCGGGAATAACAGCCATAACAAAGACCAACACACCCATACCGCCGACCCAATGGGTAAAGCTTCGCCAGAAAAGCAGACCCCTGCTCATAGCCTCAACATCTGTGAGTATTGATGCACCTGTTGTTGTGAAGCCGCTTACGGTTTCAAAAAAGGCATCCACATAAGAGGGTATCTCTCCGCTTATATAAAAGGGCAGGGCACCAACTGCAGACAGAGCAAGCCACGCAAGAGAAACAATGACGAAGCCCTCTTTGGCATAAATGACCTTGCTGCCCGGCTTAAAAATCAGTGTCAGTGCAAAGCCCACAGCCAACGCAGCAGCTATGGATATAAGAAAGGCCGTGCTGCAGGCTTCCTTATATATAAACGAAGCTATCAGGGGCAGTACCATCAGTGCAGCTTCAATCTTCACAACGGTACCCACCATATATAAAACCATTCTTCTGTTCATTGCATTACCTCAAAATATCAGAGAGCCTTGATATGCGGTACTCTGCCGAAAGAATTATAACTCTGTCACCTTGCATAATCATATCGTCGCCCTTGGGTATGATGGTTTTTTTGCCTGCACGGATAACGCCTGCAATAAGAATACCCGGCTTGATTTTCATATCCTTAATGGGAATGCCCAGAAGCTTCGAATCGGGATGCACCTTAAATTCAAGAGCCTCAACCTTGCCGCCCATTATTTTATAAAGAGTTTCAATACTGCTACCCAGTGAATTTTTAAGGGCACGGGTATATCTGAGAATAATATCCGAGGTTATTGATTTGGTCGACACAAGACAGTCTAAGCCGAGATTTTCAGCCATTTTTATCATTTCGTCACGGTTGACCTTTGATATAACCTTAGGCACATTCTGATTTGAGGCGAAAATTGAAATAAGTATATTTTCTTCATCCATTCCCGTAAGTGCAACAAAGGCATCAACAGAGCGCAGACCTTCCTCTAAAAGAACCTCCTGCTGTGAGCCGTCACTGTTAATAAAGACAGCCTTAGGCAAAATTTCGGAAAGCTGCTCGCAGCGTGCAGCATCCTTTTCAATTATTTTAACCTCATTGCCTGAGGAAAGAAGCATTTTTGCAAGATAATAGGCTGTTTTGCTGCCGCCTAAAATCATAACGCTTCTTGCCTGCTTTTTAAGTATGCCAAGACCCTTGAGGAGCTTTTGCATATCCGCAGGGGCAGCTGCAATTGATATTTCATCCCCCGCCTGCAGTTCAAAGCTGCCGTCAGGTATAGTAACCCTGCCGCCGCGCATAACTGCACCGATAAGAAATTCCACATTCTGCCTGTCACGCAGCTTTGAAAGCTTCTTGCCGCAAAGAGGTGAATCCTCTTTGAGCTTAATCTCAATCATTTCAAGATTTCGTCTTGAAAAATACTCAACCTTAAAGGCAGAGGGCAGCTTGAGAATATTATAAAGCTCCTGAGCCACAAGCAGCTCCGGGTTAATCGACATTGAAAGGTCAAGCTGCTGACGCATAAAACTCAGAGATCTGTCATTATATTCAGGGTTTCTTATTCTTGCAACGGTATGACTTGCACCCATTTTCTTTGCAAGAAAACAGGAAAGCATATTCATCTCATCAGAGCCCGTTGCACATATAAACAGCTCCGCATTTTCAACATCTGCCTCTTCAAGAGTTTCACAGTCAGCAGAGTTGCCGCAAATACCTATAACATCATATATATTTGTTATTTCTCTGACGGTGTCGGGATTTTTATCCATAACCGTCACATCGTGGCCCTCCGAGCAGAGAGTGCCGATAACTGCTTTACCTATTTTTCCGCAGCCTGCAACAATAATGTTCATTACTTTCTCCCCTTATTTTTCTTCAACCGGTTTATAGTGACGAAGATTTGAGTCTATAAACAGTGCACCTATATCAAGGGCATGGAAAAGGGTTCCGTCTTCCATTTCAAGCACTGTTATGCCTTCGCCCTCACCGCCGAAATTATCAATAAGCTTTGGCTCATACATTATTCTGTCAAACATTTTTGTGTATTCGCCTGTTTCGATGTTTACTTTATAAACGGCTCTTGTGGCATCGTTGGTTGCCGCAATCATATAGCCCTCATACATTTCTGCACCCTGAATACTCACAATTTCACTTTCAAGAGGAATTGTCTTTACATATTCAAGAGTTTCAAGGTCAAAGGCATAAAGCTCCACGGCATCCCTGCTGTTACCCACATAAAAAACTCCTCTTTCTGCGTCACAGCAAACCCAGGGACAGCCCCTGAAAAGAATATCCTTTGAAATCAGAGTATATCTGCCCGTAAACTCCAGAGTTTCACTGTCATATAAGGCAACAATGGGATAAGAGTAGTTTTCCCCGTCCTCCACGGAAGCATAAACAGTACCGTTATAATAGCTTATGCCGCCTATGTGATCGCTGCCGTACTGCTCAAACTCTGCCAGAGCCTTTTTATTTGCGGCAATTTGTGTTTCACCGTCAAGGCTGACCTTTGTCAGCTGTCCGTTGCCTGAAAAAATCCAGCTCTTATTGTCTGTGGTAACGCCCTGACTTCTTGTAAGTGTCTGCAGACCCACTGTGCGGGTGTTGCTTTCATAAGGGTAAATGTCACCGTTGAACATTGAGTTGAGGGCACCTGTAAGTGTCATAAGAAAGGTCATAACTATTGCTAAAATCTGTGTTATTATATTCATATCCGTTCTCCTTACACATAGTGAGGCTATTGTAGCACAAACTTATAAAATAAGCAAGCAAAAAAGCGGAAGCCGCTGTAGGGCTTCCGCTTTTTTTCAGTCAAAAATCAATTATGCCTGTGTTGTTTCTTCTTCCTCGGGCTTAATGGTTTCAAAGAGACCCTTGATGAAGTTGATAACGATGTTGAAGATTTCTTCAATCTTTGCGAATACATCTGCTACGATTTCCATTAATTGCACCTCCTCGGCATATTATCGTGAAATTATCATAACAAAAATTAAATAAAAAGTCAAGTATATAAACAATCTTTAATTTTTGTTCATCTTATTTAAACAATAAGTTGATTTTCGGGTCAATAAATCGAGCATTTCAGACTTGTTGTGTTCGGCTCAGGCAATGCTGTATTTATCCGAATATTCGTCATAAAGCTTATTATATTCGCTTTCGGGGGATTTTTTCATCTGACGCAGATACTTATGAATATCCATACCCTGATGCTCCATTTCAAGCACAAGACCCGCAATATTTGAGCAATGGTCTGATACTCTCTCAAGGTCTGTGAGCAAATCACTTAAAATAAAGCCAAGCTCAATGGTGCATCTGCCCTCCTGAAGGCGCTTGATATGCTTGCTCTTGATTTTATCCCTCAGGTCATCAACCACCTGCTCAAGAGGCTCAACCTTCATAGCCGCCTGCAAATCGTTTTCCTTAAAGCTTCTGTAGGCAAGCTCCGTTATTTCATCAACAGCTGCTGCAAGGGTGATAATTTCCTTCTTCGCCTTATCTGAGAAGGCAAGCTTCTTCTCGTTTATTTCCTCTGCAGAGCTCACAATATTGACAGCGTGGTCAGATATTCTTTCAAAGTCACTGATAATATGCAGCAGCTTTGTTGCTTCGTTGCTGTCTTCGTCTGAAAGTTCAAGGGCAGACACCTTGACAAGATATGAGCCTAATTTATCCTCGTACTTATCGGCCTTTTTCTCTGCGGCAAGTATTTCCTCTGCCTTTTTGGTGCTGTAGCTGTCAAGCAGTGAAAGTGCAGAATCTATGGCGCTTATGGATATTTCAGCCATTTTCTCCGTTACAGCCTTTGAACGGTCAACTGCAACTGCAGGCGTTGCAAAAAGTCTTTCGTCAAGAATTTCGTAATGCTCTTTTTCCTCTGTGTCACGCACAGTGAGTGTTGCAAGCTTTTCAAGAAGCTTTATAAGCGGGAACCAGAAAACGGTGCAAATCACCTTGAAAGCAGTATGGGCAACAGCTATTTCAACTTCTCCGACTATATTATCCACAAAACCAAATCGGAAAATTGCATTGGTACCGTAGAACAGTGCAAGCACTACAGCAGTACCGATAACATTGAAATAAAGATGGACAAAAGTTGCTCTCTTTGCATTTTTATTCGCACCTATTGCTGCAAGCATAGCCGTTACACAAGTGCCGATACTCATACCGAGCAGCACGGGAAAGGCGGTGCCGAAGGTAATCACGCCTGTAGTGGAAAGTGCTTGCAGAATACCGACAGAGGCGGATGAGGACTGAATTATAGCAGTGAGCACAGCACCTGCAATAACACCGAGAACCGGATTCGAGAAAAGAGTAAGCATATTTGTAAACTCAGGAACCTCTTTAAGGCCTGAAACAGCATCAGACATAGCCGACATACCTGTCATAAGCACTGCAAAGCCGAGAAGAATTGTGGCAGTGTCTTTGTTTTTTTGCTTTTTATTAAACATAAGAAGGAAAACACCTATAATCGCCAGCACCGGCACAAAAGAAGATGGCTTAAAAAATGCCATAATACCTGCACCGTCAACAGCCATAAGCGACAATATCCACGCGGTGATGGTGGTACCCACATTGGCACCCATAATAATGCCGATAGACTGGTGTAAGGTCATAATACCCGAGTTGACGAAACCGACAACCATAACCGTAGTTGCTGACGATGACTGAATAATAGATGTGACAATGAGACCGAGTAAAAATCCTTTTACAGGATTATTGGTCATTTTTGTCAGCACGTTTTTCAGCTGTCCGCCGGCTTTCTTTTCAAGAGCGTTGCCCATGGTCTGCATTCCGAAAAGGAAAAGTGCAAGACCGCCTATAAGGGATAAAACATCAAAAATATCCATAGTTACCTCTCTGATTCTCTGGTTTGAATATTTGCAAATCGACATTAGTCTACATAAGTCGATATCACCTTTATAATAACAAAAAATATATAGCTTCTGCAATAGTTTTTGCGAAAAAATTAACAATATTTCCTTTGGCACAATTTGACTGTAAGCCTCGTTGCCTTTGATAAAAAATAAAAATTTTATGTTTTTCGCTTATTTTTTATTGACAAACGATAAAAACTATGCTATAGTGGCCTCAGAAAGACAAATTAAAAAATGTCCGAAGGAGGAAAAAATATGTACACATCAGAAAAAAGCACAAAACTCACCCTTTTTATCACCTACGCCTTTATGGCTCTGCTTGCGGTCTTAATGGTTGCCGCCATACCCGGTGCAAGGTGGTTTTTCGGCGATATAATGCGTGAGAGCACCATACGCATTATGCTCACTGCATTTTATGTGTGCTGCCCTGCAGGCTGGCTTGCCCTGATTTTTATTATGAAAATACTCAGAAACATTCTCGCCGAAGCTGTTTTCACTGCAAAAACAGTGGCATATCTTCGCTATCTTTCATGGTGCTGCGGCTTTGTGGCAATAGCTGCTGCTGTCTGCGGAATGTTTTATTTGCCCCTTTTCATTTTTGCCTTCGGCGCCGCATTTATGATGCTTATTTTAAGGGTACTGAAAAATGTTATAGCGAAGGCAACTGAAATCAAAAACGAAAACGAGCTTACAATTTAAGGAGGTACCGTAATGTCAATTATTGTCAATTTAGATGTTATGATGGCTAAGCGCAAAATCTCCTCAGGTGAGCTTGCGGCAAAAATCGGCATAACACAGGCAAATCTTTCCATACTCAAAACCGGCAAGGCTAAGGCTATACGCTTCTCGACTCTTGAAAGCATCTGCAAGGTTTTAGACTGTCAGCCGGGGGATATACTCGAATTCAATAATGACCAATGAGGTGACACACATGAAAGAAAACAACACCAAGACAATCACACTCAAAGCCGACCTGAAGGCAGATGTTTTCGACTTTATAATTCCTTTTATCTCATTTTTCACCGTTTATTTTCTGACAAAGGAAATTATAGACGAAGAAAACTATATTAAAACGGCCCTTATATATCTTGGCTTTTTCATTGCCGCAACTGTCTATATTCTTATAAAAAGAAAGAGTCTTCACCCTGAGGCTCTGCTGACGGGCGGCTGCTGTTTAGCTCTCGCAGCGGCTCTTGCCCTTCACGGAAGCTTTTATATAATTCCCCTGCTTATGGCTTTTTCTGCAATTTATTGCCTTACTCTCACAAAAGCAAACATACACTCCTCAGGCAGCTATCTTTATGGCTTTGACCTTTTGCAAAGAAGCTTCATAACACCCCTGGCAAATCTGTTTCTTCCCTTGGCAGCTATGCTTCGCTCACTGAAAACCCTGAAAAAGAGCAGGCGCAATTTCGGCTTGTTGGCAGGTCTGCTTCTTGCAGTGCCTCTGCTTGCTGTTTTAATTCTTCTTCTGATGAACAGCGACGCTGCCTTCGAGAGCCTTGCCGACAGCATAATGAACAAAATAGAGGATATCTTCCCCCGCTTTGAATTTGACCTTTATGCCTTTGCTGCAGTGCTTTTCACCCCTTACATTGTCAGCGTGCTTTTCGCCTTCAGACACGGCATTGACAGTGAAAAGGGCAAGGGTCTCAGGTCAGGTATAAAAAAACTCCGCTTTGCAAACACTGCCTTTCTCGGCGGCTTTTTAGGCTCCGTGTGCCTTCTTTATGCAGTTTATCTTCTCTCACAGACTGCCTATTTCTTCTCAGCCTTCGGCGGCAAGCTCCCTGACGGCACAGAGATAACCCTTTCCCAGTACGCGAGACGGGGCTTCTTTGAGATGAGTGCCATTGCCGCCATCAATCTTTGCCTCATCGGTGCGGGTGCAGTTTTCTCAAAGCGTCAGGGTGAAAAATTTTCAAAGACCTTCAAGGCAATAGCTCTTTTCCTGTGCCTTTTCACAATGGTACTCATAACAACTGCCATGTCAAAAATGGTGCTTTATATAAATGAAATGGGACTCACCCACAAGCGCCTTGCCGTTTCGGTCTTTAATGCAGTGATGTTCCTTGCATTCATATTTATTATTGCAAGACTCTTCAAAAAGGATTTCCCCTACTTCCGATATACAGGCATTATAGCAATAATTGCCGTCACTGTGTTTATGACAGTGGGTGCCGACCCGATTATAGGCTCATATAACACCCATGCTTACCTTTCGGGCAAGCACGAGAGTATTGATATCAATTTACTTGACTATGACCTGAATAAATATGACAGCATAAAAAGCCTATATAAGCTGAAGGATGACCCTGCCTACGGCAGAGCAGCACAGGCAAGGCTCAGCGATTACTATCCGGATTCTGAGCCTTATTTCCCAAAGACAGTCAAAGGCTATATGGCAGAAAATTTCGTAGAATCAAGAAAGGAAGATTTCAAATATTTCCACGATGAATACGGTTCCTTCTTTGATTGGGATATATCCGGTGAAATCGCAGAGCCTGAAACAGCTGCCACAACTGAAATTTACCTGTATAACAGCTCCACAAAGATGATAGACGAAATAACCGTCTTTGACGGCATTTCTTCCCAAGGTGTTCTCAGCCCCGAAAAGGGCACGGTTTTCGCCTTTGATAATTTATATATTAAAAATTCAGAGGATGTGCAGCTGAACCTGACCGTATATTTAACAAATGGCTACCGTTGGGAAACCGAGATCCTTTTGGGCGACACAAACTACTATGAAATAGCCGACAGTGATAACGGCGCGCTGGAGCTTCTTCCACTTCCCCATGTCAACAGCTTTGAGGAAGCTGTTGATACAGTCTAAGAAAAAACATCCACCTGTTCCGCAAAAGTTCAGGTGGATGCAATTTTTTCTTTGAATAAATTGCATCAGTTGACTCTGTGGGCAGAAGCTACCCTCCTCGGCAGAGTACGGCGCAATTCATAATTCATACTTCATAATTCATAATTTTTATAGAGTGCTTCCGAAGTCGC
>JAFQLV010000076.1 GCA_017396515.1 Clostridia bacterium
ATTATGAATTATAAAGCTGTAAGTTTCAGCAATTCACCAATGCATAAAATAATCTACCTTGTATTTTATCACATATTAAAATAAATTTCCACTGTTTATTGAAAAAACATATTTTAAAAGCCGTCTTATTGACTTTTAAGCCACAAAATGATATAGTTTATATGCAACATTACTTTTATCTTAATACTTTTAGCATCCGGGTTACTTTTTTGTTTCGGCAAAAATGTATCTCTTCTTTGATGTTTCTTGGTTGTTAAGAGTATTAAAGGTAGTGTTGCAGCTATGAGATGCATTTTTCGGTGTGTCTCATAGAGGCACACTTTTTTATTTTTTGTCACCACAATCTCTTTCAGCGGCGCAACTTTTGCAAACAGGACGGATTGATTCTGTCCTGTTTGCTTTTATAACGGATATTACTTCTGCGGTCACATTCTCATTTTTCATCTTGACTTCGTCGCAATTCATAATTCATAATTAACAAAAAACAAAGCCGCCACAACCGTGACAGCCTTGTCCATTATAGCTTTTTTAAAAAAGTTAAAATACAAAAAAGTATTCGGTAACCTCTGATTAAATCCCGTATGTAGTTATTTCTCCACTTTAGGAAGATTCAATCAGCGGTTACTTAGTTTTCCTTCTTCTTAAGGCAAACAAATGCTGCAGCTGATGCTACTGTGATAGTTGCAAGAGCAGCGAAAACAGCTGATGTGTCACCTGTGTCGGGAGTCTTTGTAGTAACAACTACGGGCTTCTTTGTTGTTGTTTCAGGAGCCACAGTTGTTTCTTCGGGAACTTCACCGATGAAACCGATGTACATGTTTGCGAAGAAGTTTACGATGTCGTTATCGAGCATACCTTCGATCATTGTTGTGTCAAGACCGAGTGTCTCAAGTGCGCCGAAGATTGAGTCCATAAGACCAGCCATCATGTTGTTGCTGTCAACCTGACCTGCAATGTCTGAACCGGGAGCTGCGTTTTCAAGATCAACACCTGCATCTTCGAAAGCATCGCCAACGCTGCCGAGAAGTGAATCCATATCGCCTGCTTCAAGATCACCGATCATATCGCCTAAGATATCATCAGCTGCACTGTCTGTGCTACCTGAAGCCTGAGCTGCTGTTGTTTCTTCACCTTCAAGACCTGCAATAGCGTCTTCAAGCTTAGCAAGAGCGTCTGTGTCGCCACCGAGAATAGCTTCAACATCGATGCCTTCAAGACCGAGATCTGAAATAATTGTAGATAAATCTGTCTCGCTGAGTTCACCGAGATCGATACCTGCAAGAACATCGGAAATAAGGTCACCTTCAGCTGCTGATGCCATGGGTACAAGCATACAAGCACAAAGAGTGATTGCCACTAAAACGCCGAGAAACTTTTTCATAGGTTATCATTTCCTTTCTGAATATATTTATATTAACAGCAGAAGCTGCAATATACAATATGTAGTATTATACACCTTTTTTCACTATAAATCAATAATTATTACATATTATTTCTTAAAAATTATTAGAAATTACCATTCAACATAGACATCAAGGCCCTTAACTACAAAGTCCTCACCCATAACCATGCCGTTTTCCTTAAGTGCATTTGTAAAGCCGAGAAGCATTTCGCTGTCTTTCATAGTCATTCTTGCCTTAAGTGAAAGCTCGCTTCTGTCTGAGAATTTATCAAGCTTACCGGGTACAAAGCCTGTGCACCACCAATATTTGCCGTAATCACGGGTATAAAGCTCAACGCCGTCACGGTAGCCGGTCATTGACATATAGATTGCCTCTTCGTCTGAAACAGCGTCATAGTGCTCGGCACCTCTGTCCTTAGGCTTGTTATAAATACCGATTTCGTGGCCGATAAACACATAGCCTTACTGACCCTGCCAGAACTGAATCATATAGTCCATGCCCTTATATTCAAACTTACAGCGCATTGTGTCAATATAAATTGCAACAAACTGAGCACTCGCGTCATAAATCTCATTATAACCGAGGGCTCTCTGCCAGGGGTCTTCGTTGGTGTAATAATAATTTCCGTTAGGCGCATACTGATAGCTTGCAACACCGTCATCAAAAATTGCATAGTTCTTGTCGGCATTGTTACCGCCAAGATTGCCCAGTCCGTCAAGGACAGAACCTAAGCCGTTACCGCCCTGAGAGCCGGCATTTCCCTGAGTTGAGGGAAGAGAGGGCAAGGTGGGTTGCGTTGTAGGAGCAGTTGTGGGCTGTGTTGTGGGAGCAGTAGCCGATGTGCTAGTATCAATGGGATATGTTGTGATAACATCTGACGGAGCAGTTGTGGGTGCTGTGGTAGGAACAGTAGTAGGTATAGTAGTGGGCTGTGTTGTGGGCAATGTGGGTGCCGTAGTGGTGGTTGAAGAAACCTGGGGTGTATCAACACCTCTGTTGAGTGCTCTGACACCTAAAAAAGTGCCGCCGCAAACAATGATAAGAGCAACAACAGCAATAATAGTGTTTTTGTGTTTTGCAAGTGCAGCAAGATTCATTGCTATAACTGCCTCCTTAAAATGATTTTTAGTTCGCTAATATTCCATATTAATCTCATTATAGATTAACAGAATTTACCCGAAAGGTCAATAGGGTTTTCTAATTGTTTACAAATACACGATAAATCAGCAACTCTTTAAATGCAAAATGCTAAATGCAAAATGCAAAATTGTGGTCGCGGGGGAATTTCTGCCGATAAACAATATTCTCCCGCAAAGGGGGTTGGGATGAAATTCCAACTCTGCAGATTATAATCCTCATCCGTCACTGCGTGACACCTTCCCCTTTAAAAGGGGAAGGCAAAGAATAAGGCAGGTCACTACCAATTTGGAAGTGACCTGCCGTTTAATTTAAGATTGATGAGACTTACCGCCTCTGAGTTTCTGCTCCGCGGAAAGAGATTTGAGGTTAGTAAGCAGTAAAGCCGCGACCGAAATTTTGCATTTTGCATTCAGCATTCTGCATTTATTTCTTCCGTTCCACTGAAACAGTTGCCTCATATTTACCGTAAATCCAGCAGTCGTTTACCTTGTCAGATGAAATTGAAATGTTTGAAACCTCAACCGTCTGCTCGCTTGTTCTTGTTTTTGAAAGAGAAGAAACATTAATCTCTATCTGTATATCGTCAGCCGTTATTTTTTCCAGACTGTTTTTAGGGCCTATAACGGTGATTCCGTCAAGCTTACTCTTTTCATAGTCAATGCTGTAGGTATAGTTTTCATCCTGATTGACAAAAACTATTTTGCCCGGCATTTTATCAAGAGTAGTTTTGCTCATTGAAGACATATCAAGAGCAACATCAAACTTCTCAACGGTTTTGTCAACAATGTTTACACCGAGCTTTTCGTCAACGGGGAACTCAAAGTAGTTCACCGTATTGTTCACACCGCTGAAATCCACGGTACCCACATAAAGAGTGCTCATTTCTTCCGCTTCACTCGAGCTGTAAAACACACCGATTTTATCGGGAAAAATTCTGTATTCGGGCGGATTTTCGCTGTATGAAAGCGGCTGGTTGACAAACTTGACTGCCGTAGGCACTTCCTTGCTGACATAGACGGGAATTGTCACCGTTGCAGGGTTTGACTCATCATTCAGGCCGTTGCACACAAGATATTTGCCCTCGCTTGCTCTGTCAAGCTGAAAGCTTATTTCGGCAGGCACCTCTTTCGTAGCAGTAAGAGGCAGTTCATTTTCATTGATCTGGGCGTTGAAGTAGACCTTTGTCAGCTTATTGAGAATGGTTGCAGGCCCCGTAACCTCAACTGTGCTCACTGACGGAACAGGCTGACCGACTGTCAGCTCGTCGGATACAAGGCTTTCCATATCGTTTTCCAGCTTTGCCTCAACATTAAAGGTGTTAGTGGTTTTTCTGTCATAATAAACAGTGATGCTTGAGGGCTCAACCTTTGTTATTTCAACCCCCGTAACACCTGAGGTTTCAGCCAAGCGGGCTGTGAGTGTGAGCACCTTGTACCCTGCCGCATCCACAAAGGCACTTGATGCTTCCACAATTATGTCATCCTTAGACAGTGCGTACTGATTGAGGTTATATGCCTTACCGCTGACCTCAACACCGGCAACGATATTGTCACTGTCATAAAAGGCCTCATAGTCCCCTGTTTGCGAAACAGCCGTGTTGAAATTAATTTTGATGTCGCTTATATATCTCGTTGTTTCGTCACTGTAATTTATTTTGACCGATGCCCACAGCGCAATTGCCATAAGCAGAGAAAAAACCATGAGGAATCTGTTGTTGTAAAACAAGCTTTCGAGTGATCTTTTTTTATTGCTGCTCATCACTTTTTCCTCCGTTTCAATGTGCGTGCTTTTTGCTTTTCGCCGTCCTCGGGCACAAGAAAGCTGTTGAGATATTCAAGCAACTCGCCTAAGGTCAGCTTACGCCTGAGCTCACCGTTTTTTGCAACGGAAATTGCACCTGTTTCCTCTGAGACAACAATCACAAGGGCATCGCTGTTTTCGCTCATACCCATAGCGGCTCTGTGTCTTGTGCCGAGCTCCTTGCCTATATCTGCCTGAGTCAGAGGTAAAATGCAGCCTGCCGAATGTATTCTGCCGTCTCTTATTATCATTGCACCGTCGTGAAGCGGTGCCTTGGGGAAGAATATATTCTCAATTACGGCAGAGGTAACAGCCGAGTCAACGCGTGAGCCTGTGCTGATAATTTCACCTAAAAGCGTTTTACCCTCAAGAACAATAAGTGCACCTATTTTCTTATCGCTCATATTTGAAACAGCCTTGGCAATATTTGAGGCGCAGGTTCTCATTTCATCACCGGTAAGATTTGAATTTCTGCCGGAAAAAATGGAAATCTTTCTGAAATCGCCTCTGCCGAAGCTCTCGATAGCATGCCTTATTTCAGGCTGGAACAAAAGTATGATAACAATAACTATATCGCTGAAAATGTGGCTGAAAAGATAGCTCGTGGCCGACATATTGAGAGTGGAAACTATCATATAGACCACACCCATAAAGACAATGCCCTTCACAAGATGAAAAGCTCTTGTTTGTCTGACTAACTTGACACAGTAATACACCGCAAGAGCCACAAGAGCAATATCAACAATATCATACCACTGAACTGAAAGTATCAGCTTCATTATGCTGTCAAATATTCTGCTGAAAAAATCCGCCATAATTCTCCTCCGTTAGTTTTCAGATAACCTCTGTCTTCATATCTCTGTTTATTGTATCACAAAATTTTTCCCATTGCAATTTTATTGAGATAAAATATTAAATTTTTTATATCTTTTTTTGTTGTGAAATAACCGGGGCTGATTCTGACAATACCGCTCTTGTCGGTACCGCAGGTTTTGTGGGCAAGATAAGAGCAGTGATAACCCGCCCTCACGGCAAAGCCGCCGGCACTGAGCATTTCACCGATTTTTTCACTGTGGCTGCCTTTTATGTTAAAAGCTACTATTCCCGATGCTTTTTTACCGCTTAAGGTGCCGTAAACAAGGGTGTTTCTCATATTTGAAAGGTCAGCATACAGCATATCCGTCAGAAATTTTTCCTTTTCGTGCACTGCCCTTACACCGCCTTCGCCCTTAATAAAGTCAATGCCTTCACCGAGGCTGACTATTCCCGGCAGATTTAGTGTGCCGCTTTCAAGTCGGTCGGGATAAACATCAGGCTGAGTCTTAATAAGAGAAAAAGAGCCGGTACCGCCGTGCATAAGAGGCTCAACATCAATATTTTCACCCAGAAGAAGCAAGCCCGTACCCATAAGGCCCATAAGACCCTTGTGACCGGGCATGCATAAAATATCTATGTTATTCTCTTTCATATCAATATGCCTTGACCCTGCCGCCTGAGCACCGTCTGCAATAAAGCGTATGCCTCTTCCCCGGCAAAGTCTTCCTATCCTGCCTATGGGCAAAACCGTGCCGAAAACATTTGACACTGCAGTGCAGACTATGAGTGAGGTTTCCTTTCTGATGAGTGAAGCGAAGCTTTTCACGGTTTCGTTTTCGTCAAGGGCATTGACCTTTGCCACAGAATAGCTGACTATTCCTTTTTCACTCAGATAGTGCACGGGGCGAAGAACCGAGTTGTGCTCCAGCGAGGATATTATAATATGATCGCCTTTTTTAACGCTGCCCTTAATTGCAGTGTTAAGTGCCGCAGTGCAGTTAAGGGTGAAAATAACCCTGTCGCTTTCGCAGCCGAACATTTCAGCAACCTTTTCTCTTACGCCGTAAATCGCCTGACCGGCCTTTATTGCCGATTTATGTGAGCCTCTGCCTGAATTACCGCCTAAATCACGCATAGCACCCACAGCTGCGTTTATCACCCTATCGGGCTTGGGATAGGATGTAGCCGCATTGTCAAGATATATCATAAGCCCTCACGGTAGGACTCTACCCCGAGATTTCGTATTTCAGAACGCATTATTATATCGTAAGCCTGCCAGACATTCCCCTGAATAAACAAAGCAAAATTGCAGCCTTCCTTGCGGTTAGGGTTGGGATTTCTCTTAAGAGTAGCTTTTATTCCTCTGTCTCTGAGAAGCCGTTTTGCTTTTTCGCCCAGGGTCTGACTTTCAAATTTTATATATGTGTGAGTCATATCTCTCCCTGCCTTATATTTTAATATTACACCTCATTATATGCCGAAGTGAAAGATGTAGTGAAATGTGTTTTCACTTGACTAAAAGACAAATAACAGCTATACTTTAGGGTGAAGAGTATAATCCGAACCCGCCCAAAAGCGTGAATTTTCGCGGTTTTTCGGTGTTTCGGATTTGAAAGGCGGCAGCCTGTCGGCATCCTCAACACACAAAAATCCATCAAAAATTCGCACTTTTGGGTCATCAGATTTTTTGCGAGACGGATTTTTGTCATATCAAGGCACAAAACGCAGTAAAT
>JAFQLV010000014.1 GCA_017396515.1 Clostridia bacterium
GGCATTTGTTAAGTAAGTAGCAAAATTAAATGCAAAATGCTGAATGCAAAGTGCAAAATTGCGGTCGCGACTACATCACCTACTAACCTTAAGCCTCTTTCCGCGGAACAGAAGCTCAAAGGCGGTAAGTTTCATCAATCTTAAAACAAACGGCAGGTCACTTCCAAATTGGTAGTGACCTGCCTTATTCTTTGCCTTCCCCTTGCATTAAGGGGAAGGTGTCACGCAGTGACGGATGAGGATTATAATCTACAGATTTCCCTATTTCATCCCAACTCCCTTTGCGGGAGAGGATTATTTATCAGCAGAAACTTTCCCGCGACCACAATTTTGCATTTTGCACTTTGCATTTTGCATTCTTTAAGCCCCCGCGACCGCAATTTTGCACTTTGCACTTTGCATTTTGCATTTTATTGATTATTCATGTTCCTCTTTTCTAACTGCTCCTTAACGCTTGCGGAATATTTCATTGCTCTACCCATGCCGTTCATTATAATGCTGTAAAGCAGTGAGGCAAGCTCTCTCGGGCTGCGGCGGATGTCTCTGTTAAGCCATGTCCAGAGGGTACTTGTAAGACCTGCGGCAATAAACTGAGTGACATAAAGACCAACATCGCTCATAGCGTCGCGGTCAATAAACCTGTCGGTGAAGCGGTTAAATGCCTCACCAAGGCTGATTTTTCCGTTATCGCTGAGAATAACAAGGAAGGTTTCGCGGTTACTCTCAATGTATTCGAGCACCTTTATGAGAAACTCTATTGTAGTGTAGTCCTTGACTGCAGGGTCATTATGTATTGCACCTATATCAGCGGCAATATCTTCAATAATATCGTCATAAAGGTCATACTGTGTGTCATAGTGACGGTAAAAGGTGCTTCTGTTAACATCGGCTCCCTCGCAGATTTCCTTGATACTAATAGTGTGTATTGATTTGGTTTTCATTATTTCTATAAGACTGCTCTTAAGGAGCATTTTTGTCATTCTTACTCTTCTGCCGTCGTTTTGCTTTTCCATAGTCAAAGCTCCTTTTTCTTTAGTTTCTGTTTATTATACAACATTTAAACGCAAAATGCAACACTGTGTAGAAAAATTAACATAAAGATTTATTTATAGCAAACTTTCAATCCGTGACGGAATAGAAACAAAGGATTATGCAATACCAAATTGAAGAAAAATGCAAAATTCTAAATGCAAAATGCAAAATTGTGGTCGCGGAGAAATTTCTGCTGATAAACAATCCTCTCCCGCAAAAGGAAGTTGGGATAAGATGGGAAGTTTCAAGATTATAATCCTCATCCACCGCAAGCGGTCCCCCTTCCCCTTAAATCAAGGGGAAGGCAAAGAATAAGGCAGGTCACTACCAATTTGGAAGTGACCTGCCGTTTATTTTAAGATTGATGAAACTTACCGCCTTTGAGCTTCATCTTCGCGGAAAGGGGCTTAAAGTTAGTGGGCGGTGGAGTCGCGACCGCAATTTTGCATTCTGCACTCTGCATTTTGCATTTAATTTGACTTCTCCCCTTTTTTATGCTATCATAACTCATATTAAATCAGGAGGGTTTTATATATGGAAAAAACTAAAAGAGACTCCTTTGCAAGCCGTTGGGGCTTTATTATGGCTTGCATCGGTTCTGCAGTAGGTATGGGAAATATATGGCTGTTCCCCACCCGTGTTTCAATGCTCGGCGGCGGAGCTTTCCTTATCCCTTATTTTATTTTCGTTGTGCTTATCGGCTCAACAGGTGTTATCGGTGAAATGGCTTTCGGCAGAAGCACACGCTCGGGTCCCATTGATGCATTCGGCTACGCAACAGGTACCAAGGGCAAAAAGGCTGTCGGTCAGGCTGTAGGTACTATTCCTGCATTAGGCTCACTTGCACTTGCCATAGGCTACAGTGTTGTTATGGGTTGGATACTCAAATATATGATAGGCACCTTCACAGGCTCAACTCTTGCTGCTGACTCTGCCGAGGGCTTTGGCGGAGCCTTCGGTGCTATGGCATCCTCTTTCGGCAACAACATATGGCAGATTGCGGCTGTTGTTATTACTTTTGTGATACTTATGTTCGGCATAGGCTCAGGCATTGAAAAGGCCAACAAGATTATGATGCCGCTTTTCTTCTTCCTTTTCCTCGGTTTGGGAGTTTATATTGCTTTCCAGCCGGGTGCACTTGACGGCTTCAGATATATTTTCAGAGTTGACTTCACAGCTCTTGCCGACCCTAAAACATGGATTTATGCTCTCGGTCAGGCATTTTTCTCACTTTCCGTTGCAGGTAACGGCACTCTTATTTACGGCTCATATCTTTCCGATAAAGAGGATATTCCCAAATCAGCAAGAAATGTTGCCTTCTTTGACACTATGGCAGCCGTTCTCGCTTCACTTGTAATCATCCCTGCTATGGCAACTGCAGGTGCGCAGCTTAACGAAGGCGGCCCAGGACTTATGTTTATTTATCTGCCAAATCTGTTTAAATCTATGCCCGCAGGCAATATTATTGCTATAGTCTTTTTTGTGGCTGTTTTCTTTGCCGGTCTTACTTCACTTATCAACCTTTATGAAACACCCATTGCAACGGTGCAGGAGCGTTTTAAGCTCGGCAGAGTACCTGCATGCATAATAGTTGCAGTTATCGGTCTTGGTGTGTCACTTTGCATTCAGGGCATTGTTTCTGATTGGATGGACATTGTTTCAATTTACATCTGTCCTCTCGGTGCAGGTCTTGCAGGCATTATGTTCTTCTGGGTACTTGGCAAGAAGTTCGTTGAAAGTGAAGTAAATAAAGGCAGAATAAAGCCCGTCGGCAAATGGTTCTATCCTCTTGCTAAATATGTTTTCTGCGGCGTATGTGTACTCGTTCTCGTCGCAGGTGCACTTCTCGGCGGTATAGGTTAAACTCCCCTTCAGAAAGGTTCTGATTTAATGAAATATAACTATCACACTCACACGGCAAGGTGCTTTCACGCAAAGGGCAGTGATGAGGAGTATGTTCTCGCTGCCATTGAGGCAGGCTTTGATGAAATAGGCTTTGCAGACCATACAGCGTGGAATTATAAGGGCTTCGTCTCACATATGAGAATGCACGAAAACGAGCTTAAGGAATACTGTGACAGCGTAAAAGCTCTTCGTGAAAAATACAAGGATAAAATCAGCATAAAGTTAGGTCTTGAATGTGAATATTTCCCACAGTATTTGGATTGGTTAAAATCTGAAATTCAAAAGCAGGAAATTGACTATATCATTCTCGGCCATCATTTCTGCGGCGATGAGCAGACGGGCACCTATAACGGTGCAATAACCACACCCGAAGAGATTTATGCTTACCGTGACGATGTGCTTAAGGCCATGGATACGGGTCTTTTCAGCTATGTGGCTCACCCCGACCTGTTTATGCGTGCTTATCCGACATTTGATGAGCATTGTGAAAAAATTTCACGGGATATTATAGCAAAAGCAATTGAAACAGACACTCCCCTTGAGTTTAATCTGTTAGGCCTGAAGCACAACCTTGATGACGGCAAGCCGGGTTATCCTCACCCTGAATTCTGGAAAATTGCAAGCATGATGAAGCCGAAGGTAATAATCGGCATTGATGCTCACTATCCCGATGCATATAAAGAGGCAGAGCTTTTTCAGATGGGATATGATGAGCTTAAGAAATACGGTCTCACACCCGTGGAAAGAATTAAGTTTTTGAGATAATAATATATGTCAAACAGCGGCGAGGATTTTCTATTTCCTCGCCGCTGTTTAACTGTTTTTATAGATTTATATTGTTCTGCGGTATTGATTCTCCCGTTTCAGCTATATACAGAATTATATTCTCGATTAAATCGCCAAACTCATTGGTTACATACTTAATTTTCAAATGTTGTCCGTTTCGTGTTATAACACCGCCATGTGAAGCAGAAATATTATATCCGTTCATTATAATATAATCAGAATATTCAAAATAAACGCCGTCTATTTCAAAGTGTTCTGTATCATGTCCTTCATATGGCATTGGATGATATTTTTCAACATAACCCTCAACAACATAAACCTCATTACTTTTGAGCATTTCCTGATAATCTCTGTGTTCAATGGATATTCCCAAAATTACCATTATAAATATGCAAATTCCAAGTGGTCCGATAATCAATCCGGCAAATTTAAAGAAAGATTCAACAAAGCCGTCCCATGCCTTGCTTCTCTCTTTACTGCGAATTTTCAGAATAGAATTTGTCAGAAATCCAACACCTACAACAAGAGGTATTAAACTCAAAAAAATATTCTCATAATTTAGACTGTATTCATATAATACTTTTTCCATAAAAATCACCTCAAAAACCGTCCTTGTGTTTTCAATTCACATTATGCTTATTATATGCAATGCGTACCTTTCTCGGAAAAAGAGTGAAGCTCACACCTTATCTCTACGACTTCGGTGTAAGCTCCTTCACAAAGAGAAAACATCTTTCCCTTAGTCAGTTTCTCATTTCTTATTCAAATATATTATCCATATTATAAAAGCCCGGTTCCTGATTTACAAGGAACTCTGCCGCAGAGACTGCACCGTCTGCAAAAAGGCTTCTGTTTTCAGCCTCATGCTTTAAGGTGATAACCTGTGAGCCCATAGCAAAAACTATTTCATGGGTGCCCACTTCACTGCCCATACGCAGAGAGTGGATGCCTATTTCTTTTTTGTCTCTCTTGCCGTAGCCGCTTCTGCCGATAACATACTCGGCATCGGTTTTCACTGTTTTAATGCTGTCTGCAAGGAGTATTGCAGTACCGCTGGGAACATCAAGCTTCTGGTTATGGTGCTTTTCCACTATCTCAACATCCGCATCGGGGAAAGCCTTTGCCGTTATCTTTGCAAGGCAGGAAAGAAGTGCAACGCCCAATGACATATTCTGTGAATAGAACACAGGCACCTTTTCACTCGCTGACACAATCATTGCCTTTTCTTCATCGGTCTGACCCGTGGTTGCAATAACTACGGGCAAGCCTCTCTTTACAGCGTACCCCACAACATCTGCTGTGGCAGCATGGTTTGAAAAGTCAATTATGCAGTCTGCTTCACCCTGAAATTCATCCATATTCTTATAAATGCTGTTTTCAATGTCTGTGTCAAATTCCATACTGCAGTATGCGGCAACGGTGTGCCTTTCGCCTGAGAGAATAATATCTGTCAGAGCCTTGCCCATTCTGCCGCCTGCACCGTTAATAATAATTCTCATAGTGTCACCTTATACATCAAGACCGACTTCGCGCATTCTGTCAAGAAGAACTGCCTTTGTTGCATCCTCCATAGAAGTAAGGGGAAGTCTTACATAATCCTCACAAAAGCCCATAGCTGCCATAGCTGCCTTTGCAGGGATGGGATTTACCTCGCTGAAAAGAGCTTTTACAAGAGGGAAATACTTAAACTGCATTTCTGCTGCACCCTTGATATCGCCGTCAAGGAACTTATGGCACATCTCTGAGGTTTCCTTGGGAAGTACATTTGAAAGAACAGAGATAACACCCTTGCCGCCAACGGACATAAGAGGGATAATCTGATCGTCATTACCTGAGTAAAGTGTGAGCTTATCACCGCAAAGAGCCATTGTTTCGGTGATTTTGTCAATCTGACCGTTAGCTTCCTTGATAGCCTGAATCATGGGATGCTTTGCAAGCTCTGCATAGGTTGCAGGCTCAATGTTCACACCTGTTCTTGAGGGTACATTATAAAGAATAATGGGCTTTGTGCTTGCATCTGCAATTGCAGTGAACATCTTGATAAGACCCTTTTGTGTTGCCTTGTTGTAATAAGGTGTAACAACGAGCATTGCATCGCAGCCTACCTCGCAAGCGAATTTTGTAAGGTCGATAGCGTAAGCTGTGTCGTTTGAGCCTGTGCCGGCAATTACGGGTACTCTGCCGCCGACAACCTCAACAGCGAACCTGAGAACCTCTCTGTGCTCCTCGTCAGTAAGTGTTGAGCCTTCGCCTGATGTGCCTGCAATAACGAGAGCATCAATGCCTTCGTCAATCTGCCAGTTGATAAGCTTTCTGAAGCTTTCGTAGTCTACTCCGTTTGAGTTAAGTGGTGTTACAAGTGCTGATGCTGCACCTGTGAAGATGGGCTTTCTTTCCATTTTGATTGCTCCTTTGATTTTATATTTCCGAATATCTTTAAATTACGCTTTCGCCGCAACCTCATATGAAATCAGGTTGCCATTACAAACTAAAACACCCGATTTTTGCATCGAGTGTAATAATAGCTACAAACTTCACAAATTAAAAGTCTAATCCGTGAGCTTAAAATTCTAATTATAATAGCACTCCGCAAAAAGCGACAGTTGCACAAATCTTATTTTGTGCCCCCAGGTAATCTTTCGCCTGACACCTTCGGCGGTCATTCCTTTCACACCCACCGGCCTTGCGAGAGCCGAAATTGTCGGTGCTACTGATAATAAACCGCAGCCTCTATCTTTAACTGAATTATTCGGTTTAGATGAGTTTATCACTGTTTTCACCATATGTCAATACCTTACGGTGAAAAAATATCAAAAATGCACTCCCCTAAAAGCAAAAGGCAGGATAAGGGGGTGACCCACAGCCACTGCTTGACATCATCGGGTATTTTTAAATGCGAAAAATCCACACTGTAGCTTTTTTCATCCACATTGAGATCAATTTTTTTGCCTGAGGCTTTAAGGGTCAGCACTGCATATTCGGTGCGATATGAATTGTATTCGCTTCTTTGCTTTGCTGTGAGAGTGCCTGCCCCTAAAAGGGTAATGCAGGATATAATTACGCTCACGAGCAAAAACTGTGACAGTATTTTTTTCATCTCATCATTCACTGCTTTTATCATACTCCTTTAAGATTTCGCTGAGAGCTGTGCCTATGCATTTGCCTGTATAGACTGCCTCCTCAAGTGTGTTTGCATCTGAGCCCACCTCAACTAAAAGTGAGCAGTGTGTGACATTCATATTATAGCTTCTCGGGCAGAAATAAAGCGGTCTTGTTATGCCCGGAAAAAGCTCCTCAAGCTTATCCTGCAAATGGACTGCAAAGGTCAGATTATAACGCCAATCAGGCAGATTTGTTATAGGGTTCCCTTCTTCCTGACAGCCGCTTATTATCATAATCTGTGCCGCTTTTTTGCCCTTGATTTCAGCTGTCGGTTTAATTTTTGTGCCGTCTGAAAGCTGAATAGCATCTCTGTGAATATCAAGCACCACCTGAATTGACGGATTCTCCTTCAAAATGGCTTCAACAGATTTGCGCGAGTGAGCATAGGCTCCGTTATAGGATGCATCGTGAATTTCAGTGTCGTGTATCACACCGTAGCCCGCCTTTTCAATTTCCTCACAAATTGCCTTGCCGATCCTGACCATATTCAGTGCACTGTCCTTAGTCCGTGTCATAAAGCCCGTCTCATAAAAGCCCCTGTCAAGTATCTGATAAGTCTCAGTGGTATGTGTGTGGAAAATCAACACCGAGGGCTTATCCTTTTGGGTGCTAAGATCAATTTTTTCGCCTAAGATTTTTTCAATATCAATGCCTGTTTTGTTAACATTTTTCACCCGTACCCTGCCGAAGGAATCGGTGACACCGTCGTTTTTATACTGCTTGGTTTTAATTCCGGCATCCTTTTTATCCTCGTGGGCTGTCTTTTTTCTCAGAGCAATAGCACTGAGAATATCATCAGGTGTTGCCGTAAAATCCTCACCTGATTCCTTGCTTACTGTTTTATCAGGCTTTGTGGTGGTTTCGGTGGCGGTAACAGTACTCTGTATCGGCTTTGTCACCTCGGCGCGTACCTGTGTTGTAAAGTCAGGCAAGGTAATGCCCTTTTCGGGAAGATAGGTTTTCGCACTGTAAGCAACACTGCGTGCGGTCAGATAAATGAATACATCGTGAAACAGTACCGAGGCACTCACGAAAGAAATTAAAAATATTGCAAGTATTGCTGCTTTGAGTGTTCTTTTGCTTTTCATTCTGCTTCTCCTTAAAGTTTATGCTATAATAAACTTATTCGGAAAAGCCTCATTTTATCCCACAACAGACATAATATCCTGCACCGACATGGATGGCTGCAAGGCTCTGTTTATTGCCATTGCTATAAGATGTGCCGATTTATCAATGAGGTTATCCACCTCTTTCGGTGTTACCATCATGCTTTTGTGCTCCTGCAGCTTTTTCATAAGCTTTCTTTCCTCAAGGTCAACGCCGGCTTTTTCAAAAATATCAAATGCCATAGTCACCGCATCCACAACCGTTGGCACTCCTATTGCAATAACGGGTACTCCGAGAGTTTCTTTGTTTATTCCCTTTCGTCTGTTGCCCACACCGGAGCCGGGTGAAACTCCCGTATCGCACATCTGCACCGTTGTGCCCAGCCTTGCCACATTTCTTGAGGCAAGGGCATCAACTGCAATAACACAGCAGGGCTTAATTTTTTTAACTATGCCGGAAATTATCTCAACGGTTTCAATTCCCGTTTTACCCAGAACTCCGGGAATAATTCCTGCCACACTGCGAAGTGAGCCCAGACCGAGGCTTTCGGCAAGCTCACTGCTTATGTGCCTCGTTGCAAGCAGCAGTGACATCACCTTGGGGCCAAGCGCATCGGGAGTAATATCATCGTTTCCCAGGCCTGCCACTAAGACCGTACCTTTTTCAGGAAGCAGCTTCTTCAATTCCTCTGACAGCACATCAAGAGCCGACGAAAAAATATCGGTTCCCTGAAGCAGTGCTTTTGTTTCAATGGTTATATACCTCCCCTTAGGCTTTGAAAGCAGCTTTTCCCCCTTTTCGTTTATTATCTCTATAGTGGTCAGCTTTATGCCGTCAATGCTTTTTTGCTTTGACAAAACCCCGTCAAGCTTCTCTTTTTCTGTATATTCCTGCTTTTCTATGGCAAGATCTGTGCGAAAATTCATTTTTTCACCTCAAAACTATTGCTTTTTTTAAAAATATATAGTATTATTGTTGCCGTGTGAAAAAAAGTATATCCAAATTTGCAAAAATATCTTGCAAATTTTTCTCAAAAGTGGTATGATGTCTTTTGCATGACAGTATTAAGAGGAGGTGTAATAATGCCAAACATTAAATCAGCAAAGAAGCGTGTTCTCGTAAGCGCAACAAAGCAGGCTCGCAACAAGTCAGCTAACTCAGCTCTTAAGACAGCTCTTAAGAAGGCTAACGCTGCTATCGATGCAAACGCTGAAGATAAGGAAGTAGCTGTAAAGCTCGCAGTTAAGAAGATTGACCAGGCAGTAGCTAAGGGTCTTCTTCACAAGAACAACGCTGCAAGAAAGAAGTCAGCTATCGTAACAAAGCTCAATGCTTCAAAATAATTAAGCCAAGAAGATTCGAGATGGGTTCGCCCATCTCTTTTTCTTTTTTAGTCATTTTGTTATCACACTGTTTTCACATAAGTCTGCCATAATACTCTGTGAAGATTTCCCGGACTATAAAATGAAAAACTCACTGAAAATATTATATATATTTATATAAAATATTAATATACGGTGAAAAAGTTGAAATCCGGAAAGAATCGTGGTATTATTAATCTAAGTATAATTCGGAGGACCCTGTGATGAAAAAAAGATTATTAAAAACTTTAATATTTACTGCACTTCTTATGAGCATCTTATTTGCTTTCAATCTCTCAGCAAGTGCCAAAACTGTTGTTTCCGGTGATTTTAAGTTTGATGTCGGCTCTTCCTCGGCAACGCTTCTTGAATACACCGGCACTGATAAAAAAGTGGAAATACCTTCAAAAGCAGGCTCTGTGAAGGTAACTGCAATCGGCAACGAAGCCTTCTGGCAGAATAAAACAATGACAGAGGTTATCATTCCCGGCAATGTCAAATCTATCGGCGATGCGGCCTTCAATGAGTGCACCTCACTTAAAAAGGTAGTCATCCCCTCAAAGGTGACCAAAATAGGCGAAGGTGCTTTCTGGTACTGCTCGGCACTTGAAAGTGTTGTCATTCCCGAAAGCGTGTCAAAAATAGGAAATAATGCCTTCAAGGGCTGCAATGCCCTTACGGCTTATACCGTCAAGGGCTCCTACGGTGAAAGCTACATAAAAGGTCTCGACTATGTCAAGCTTGCTTACAGATATGCCACCTCTCTCAAGCTAAGCTCTTCCTCACTGACTATGGCAGTGGGCGGCACAAAAACACTCACCCCCACTCTTTCCCCCACTCCCCTTTATAACGATGCTGTCAGCTTCAAATCAGCAGACACAAAGGTTGCCACCGTTGACACATCAGGCAATATAACTGCAGTGGGTGCAGGCACCGTTAAAATAACCGTCACAGCCAAGGACGGCAGTAAAAAGAGTGCCACCTGCACGGTAACGGTCAACCCTGCAAAGGTTAAAAATTTCAGAACCGGCACACTTATCGTTTCTTCAGCACAGCTTAATTGGGATAAGGTTGCAGGAGCAACAGGCTATAAGGTTTATAAGTATAATGCCTCAACTAAAAAGTGGGCTTCCCTCGGCACAACAACAAAGCTCACCTTTACGGATAAAACTGCAAAAATAGGTGAAACCCTGAAGTACAGAGTAAGAGCCTATACTAAAACAACCGCAAAAACATATTACGGCTCATACACATCCACACTTACAGTTAAAATGCCTGCACCCGGCACCGTAACAAAGCTGACGGCAGCCGCATCAACAAGCTATGTCAAGCTCTCATGGGGCAAGGCAGACACGGCAACAGGCTACAGAGTCTATCAGTACAGCCCCTCAAAGAAAAAATTTGTCAGAAAGGTTTCCACCACCTCACTTAAGGCAACAGTTAAAGGTCTCAAGGCCGGCACGGAATACACCTTTGCAGTGCAGGCTTATTATAAGGACTCAAAGGGCAATGTCACCTTTGCCGAAAAGCAGGAAACTGTTGTGATTACAACGAGGCCCTCAAAGGTTACGGGGCTTACCCTTATAAAGGGCAGTGAAAGCTTTGACCGAATCAGCGTAAGCTGGACTCCCCTTACGGGTGTTACGGGCTATGAGCTCCAATGTGTACCCGAAAAGGGTGAAGCTGTTACCAGAACTGTTCCCGGCGCTGAAAGCAGCAGGTGTGTGATTGACTCTCTGACCTACGGCACAGCCTATACGGTAAAAATCAGAGCTTACATCCAAAAAGAGTCAGGCACAGCCTACAGCTATTACGGCAGTGAGGTTAAGGCACAGACAATTGCAATGCCCGCAACTGCCGACGAGGCTTTCTCAAGCTTTACGGCTGCACTCAATGCAACCAAAAATTACAGCGGCAATGCTGCACTTTACATCAGCACCGACCTTGGCAATTTCAGCGGTGAAAATGCTGACAAATATCAGAGTGTTACCGACAACGCCTTTAAAGCGAAATCAGATATAGCAGTTTTTGAAAAGGGTCTTGACAAAAACGGTCTTGCACCCACAGCATATATCACTCCCCTTTCAAGCGACTGCACTCTCACCGCGCAGCAGCTCAATGCCGGGTCACTGACCTATAAGGGCAACGGCTCAGGCTATGAGATTTCCTTCACTGTTCCCGGTGAAAACGCTGCACTTATAGCTCCCGTAATTGACACAGCGGCTATTGAAAAGTCAACCGACGGCTTCTCCCTCGGCTCCTGCACATATAAGAACACAAAGATTACCGCAAAGGTACAAAGCGGATATATCAGCCATATGGAAATATCTCAGGATGTTGAGGTCAGCTTTAAAATCGGACTTCGCTCCTACAGCTACACACAGACAGTGAATACGGTTTATGCGTTCATTGAGTTATAAATAATAAATTCCCCTAAGGAGGATTTGATATGAAAAAGTTAACTAAAAGCACAGTGCTCGTTTTTATGTGCCTGATTATCATGCTCTCAAGTGTAACCTTTGCAAGTGCCGCAAAGCTTGACAGAGCCACAAACCTCAGAGCAACTGCAACCACCTACAACTCAGTTATACTTTCATGGGATGCAGTTTCACGCGCTCAGAGCTATCAGCTTCAGGTAAATATCGGCGACACCGGATGGAAAACTCTCTCTAAAACAATTACAAAAACAAATTTTGCCATCACAGGTCTGACAACGGGTACTACTTATGTTTTCAGAGTGCGCGGCATCAACGAATCAAGCAACGAATACGGTGATTATTCAACCAAGCTTACCGTTACCCCCAAGGTAGGCAAAGTAGGCTCACTTAAAGCCACCACCGCTTCGATGACAAGTGTCAAGCTTTCATGGGGCAAGGTCAGCGGTGCCACAGCCTATAATGTTCAGAAGTTAGTTGACGGCTCATGGAAAACCGTTAAGAATGTTTCGGGCACCTCTTATACCGTAACAGGTCTTAAGGCAGGCACTACATACTCCTTCAGAGTCAGAGCCTACAGAACCGTTTCAGGCTCAAAGAAGTACGGCACAGCCTCCTCAACTCTTAAGTACACTGCCGGTGTAGGCAAGGTTGCAGATGTAAAAATCAGTTCAAGCGACTATAACTCAGCAACTCTCTCATGGTCAAAAATGAGTGGTGTTACCGGCTATCAGGTCTATAAGTATGACTACTCAAACAAGAGCAAGGGCTGGTACAAGGTAAAAACAATATCTTCTGCAAGCACCACAAGCTACACCTACGGCAAGCTCGTTACAGGCACAAAATATGCCTTCAAGGTCAGAGCTTATTATAAAACAAGCAGCAAGACCAACTACGGCTCCTTCTGCTCAAACATCTACTACACTCCCAAGCTCCAGACTGTTACGGGACTCACCCTGAGCAAGCTTTCAGCAACAGCTGCTACTCTCATCTGGAACGAGGTACCCGGTGCAGAGGGCTATCAGGTTTATGACTATGCAACCGGCTCTGCAGTCAAGCTCCCCACAGTTAAAACAGAAAAGGCATTTATCAGCCTCAAGGACGGCAATGTTTACAAAATAAAGGTCAGACCCTACACCAAAAAAAGCGGCAAAACCGTCAAGGGCTCCTTCTGCGATGCACTCACCTTCTACAGTGCCCCTGAAGCAGTCAGAAACTTTGATGCCGCCACCCTAGACAGCGGCTATGCAAAATTCACATGGGATGCTGCTGAAGGCGCATCAGGCTATAACCTCTATGTGAAGGTGGGCACCTTCTGGAAGCTTATTGCAGGCGATATCACCGCAACCTCTTATACATTAAAGGACACAGCGTATCTCAAGGACAACACCTTTATGCTCAGAGCCTTTGTCAGAAATGGTGACACAGTTCTCGAGAGCAAGGACTCCGCAGAGTTTTCATTAAAAATCATCACTGCCCCCACTGTTACAGTCGGCGAGCGAACAGATTCAACAATAGAGCTTAAGTGGAACAATATTGACGGCGCAAACGGATATATTATAGAATCCTATGATTACAACTCAGATAAATGGAAAATCATCGGTGAAAGCTCACAGCCTGTCTTTACAGATTACGGCTTTGAAGAAAGAGGCATGCTCCTGAGAGTTTACGGTGCAGTGCTTGACAAAGACGGCAACATTCTTTCAAAGGGTGTTCCCTCAGAGCCTGTTTCAGCCACAACAAGCGGAATAACAATCACACAGGCAGATTCAGTGCAGACCATCACATGGCCCGAAAGAGAAAACGCCGCAAAATACAGAGTAATCGTTAAGAATAAGGATAATTACTATAGCCTT
This sequence comes from Clostridia bacterium, assembly GCA_017396515.1. Lineage (GTDB taxonomy): Bacteria > Bacillota > Clostridia > Oscillospirales > Acutalibacteraceae > UBA6857. Next base: position 13,645 of record JAFQLV010000014.1, read on the forward strand.
CCCGACACAACGGTTAACACAGTTACGGCAGTGCTCACACCTGAAACAGTAACCGTTCTGACTATTTGTGCTTATGATAAGAGCAATCAGGTTTTAGGCTATGTTTCAGAGGATATCGTATTTAAAACTGCTCCTCTTACTGTGCTCCCCGCAAGTCACAGCCGTTATGATGAAAGTGTAAATTCACAGCTTCTCTATCTCATAAGTGCAATCAACAACTCAAAAACCGAAACAGACAAGGTGACTGTTTCCTCAACCTCAAGTGTCAGCTATTCAACAGATAAATTCTATCTCACAACAGCACTTGGCACAAGTGAGTTCAAGGGCACAGATGTTCAGGGACTTCTCAATGCAATCGGCAATATCACTGCTGAGGATAAAAAGGAACTTGAGGAGCTTGCTCTCTCAAACACCGAAACTGTCAGAGAAACTCTTGACTTCAATGGCGGAATTGCAAAGAACAGCCAGGGCAAAACAGTCAGACTCAATGCCTTTGTTGAGCCCTCAAACAAGACCTTCACCTCCCTTTATGACTGGGAAAACCCCTCTGCGTGGAAAAACGGCTTCACCGGTGTTAAGACCGTTCCCCTTGCAAACGGCGGCTACAGATTTGAAATCACCCTGAAGCAGGAAAAATTCGGCACCTCCGTGGGCAGAACGAATCCTCTTTATCATCCCTGCTTCACCACAACAGTTGCATCTCTCGGCTATCTTTCAGGCTCAGACCAGAACCTTGAAAACGAGCTTGCAACCGTTGGTGACACTGTTATCACTGCCACAGTCAACGCTGACGGCACACTTGACGATTACACAATCAACTCACCCTACACAATGAAAATCAAGTATAAGGTCAACAATCTTATGGTCAACAGCTTCGGCATGTATATGACAGGTAACATCATTTCCGAATACAGCTTCACAAGATAACATTTTTTCAAGGGGTACCGCTGAGTATCCCTTGAATTACCATTTTATTTAACGAGGTAACTATGGAATATAAGAAAATTGGACAAATTGCGGCTATAGCGGTTATCGCTGTGTGGGTCTTCTGCATTTCCTTTGCCGTATCTATGAAAATAGCAAGGGGTAATGATGCCGATGTCACCCTGCCGCCACCTGTCACTCAGACACCGCCTGTGCAGGGCAACCAGCAGGCAGGCATTTCTCAAAACAGCGGTGTGACCTTAAATTCCGGCGGCAACACGGTAAATGCACCTACAAACAGCATCATACCCCCACAGCAGCCGACAGCACCAACTCAGCAGGCACCGACCAATGCTCAACAGCAGCAGCCGACGAACACACCTTCCCAGACTCTCAAGGTACCCCAAAGCAAGGCGGAAATTATAAAAACCTATGTTGACGGTGTTAACGCCCTTAAGCAGCTGGACACCTTTTCGCTTTATAAGGACGATAAGCTCAATATCACAATTGACAGTATAACAGGCGGCTCCATTGTTCAGAGCTTCGCAGAGTCTATGCTCTCAAACAGTCAGAAGCAGCCTGTCAATTACACCTTTCAAAACGGCTATGATTCGGCTACGGGAGCTACACCTGCCAGCACTATTGCACCCTTAGGCAAGCTGGCAAGCATTGATGAAAGCTTCGTTACAAATGCATCAGCAACCAAAAATGCCGACGGCGGCTTTACCCTGAACCTTGCCTTTGCAAGTGAGTCACAGTCTTATCCCAACGAAACGGTTCATCATGCAAATGTTGTTGAGGTTGTTGATGTTGCAGGCCTTGTGCCAAGCGGCGCAACTGTCAACTATATGGATATGACTTATACAGGCACCACTATTGAGGCGGTTTTTGACAGCACAGGCAGAATAACCTATATGAAGCACTATCTCAATGTCTCCCAATGTCAGGGCAGCGGCAGCATGAGCGTTTTCACTATGAATATCACCCTTCACGGCGATTTTGTCAGTGCATATACAATAACATATTAAGGTAAAATTTAACTGATTTTTATTGACTTCACAGTCATTTAATGCTATAATTAGTTATACTTTAATTGCGGAGGCTCAAAATATGGAAACTTTTAAAAAGATTGCTAAGGTTGTAGCTATCATCGTTGCTATTGCAGCAGCTATCGCAGCTGTTTATTTTGCAGTAACAAAGCTTATCGAAAAGAAAAAGATGAAGAACGCAGATGACAGAGAAAACTATGTGTCCTGCGCAAGCTACGATGCAGATTTCATCTCAGAAACAGTGGCATAAAATTAAAAAAAGAGGGAAGCTATGGTCAAAACACCATAGCTTCTTTAAATTTACGGGCATACTAAAGAAAAGGAGGCTATGAATTATGAAGAAAATTTTAGTTGCAGGTGCAGGTCACGGCGGCTTAACGGCAGCGGTACACCTGAGCAAAAACGGATATGATGTCACTGTTATCGAGGCAAAGGATAAGGCCTCAATGGGTCACGACTGGCACGACGCTATGAATATGTCCGCCTTTGATATGTCGGGTATTCCGAGACCCTCAAAAGATATGTATATTGAAAGCAAGCCTCAGTGCTTCAGAAACCCTGCAGGAACAGTTAATATTGAGCTCCCCTTTATAAATAATGACGAGGGCTTTTATATTGACCGCAAGGTGCTTATAGCTTATCTTATAGAGTGTGCCGAAGCTGCAGGAGTAAAATTTCTGTTTTCACATAAGATCATTGCACCGATAACAAAATACAATAAGGTTCTCGGTCTGAAAATATCAGACGGTGAAGCCGAAATAAGACTTGAAGCTGATTTGGTTATAGATGCGGCAGGTCTCAACTCCCCCGTAAGGAAAAACCTGCCCATCAGCTGCGGTGTGCAGCGTACCATTGAGCAAAGAGATGTCTATCATGTTTTCAGGGCATATTATAAAAACACAACTGGCGAAGTTACAAATCCGCCCGTAACGATAAATATGTTTCATATGAACCGCCCCGGCATTGACTGGACAATAACCGAAGAGGACTTTGTTGATGTGCTCATAGGCAAATTCGGCTCATCAGGCGAGCTCACTGAAAAAGAGGTTGAGGAAACTCTGAAAAAATTCAGGCAGGACTATCCTTTTATTTCACAGGAGGCTGTGAGAGGCGGTCAGTTTGCCGATATTCCACTGACAAAAATGCTGCCTATGCTGGTGTGTGACGGCTATGCCGCCGTGGGCGACAGTGCGGGCATGACAATTCCCCTCAACGGCAGCGGAATTGTGCTGAGTATGAAGGCGGGCAGACTCCTTGCAGACACAGTGCTTAAGGCAAAGGGTGCCTACACCAAAAAGGAGCTGTGGGGCTATCAGTATGAATATTTCCAGAAGCTGGGCAAGGAGCTGATACTCATTGACACACTGAAAAACTTTTTCACCTATGTTGATGCGAAGCAGGTTGATATACTCACTGAAAGGGAAATTCTCACAGCAGACAATCTGAATATTTATAACGGCTTCCCACTGACAGCTGAGCTTGTGGGCAAAATTATCAGTACCGTGCCCTATCTTTTAAATCTTGTACCTCCCCTGCTTGGCACCTTTAAGGGCTATCCCCTGCTGCCCCTTGTGAGCAAGGCAATGCCAAAGGAATATGACGAGGAAAGGGTTAAGGCGTGGGCGAGACTATACAGTAAGCTGTAAAAACTACTTGTGAAGCAAACCTCACTACAAAGTAACTTCACTGCCATTAGGCAACTTCACTTGTCCTACAGGGCAAACTTAACAATGCACAGCCTTTCGGCTGTGCATTACTTATCTTTCGGTTTTGCAAACAGACTTGCCACAAGTCCGCACAGCACTGCCGCCATAATTCCCACAGAAGCCGAGCATAAAGGCCCTTTTATAACACCCAACAGACCTTCTTCGGCAACAGCATCGCGTGTACCCTTAGCCAAAATGTAACCGAAGCCTGTAATAGGCGTTGTGGCTCCTGCCCCCGCAAACTCGGCAAGGGGCTCATAAACCCCCACTGCACCGAGGACTACACCCAGTACCACAAAGAGCACTAAAACCTTGCCTGAGGTCAATTTTGTGAAATCTATGAGGAGCTGACCTGCAACGCAGATAAGACCGCCCACAGTAAACGCCTTAACTAAATCGAGAAAAATTTCCATATTACATCACCCGAAGCTTTCTGAGCACTGCCTTATTATCCTTTAAAAGGCAGATTGCCGCCACAAAGGCGAGGCTCACACCTGCAAAGCAAACAGCTTTTTTAATGTAATAAAGATACTTTGAGCATTTCATAAGGCAAAAAATGCACTTAACAGTCTTGAATAAATCCACAATCACACCCCCTTTTTGATGTTTACAAGATGAGCTATTCCGGGAATAGTCTGCCCCTGAAGTGAAGACACAGGTGACATAAGTGCTCCCGTAGCGATAAAAAGAATGTTTTTATACTTGCCCACACGCATTGAATTGATAATATGTGAGCACAGTACACTGCCGCTGCAGCCGCAGCCTGAGCCGCCGGAATGAACATCCTGCTTTTCACGGTCGTAAATCATAAGTCCGCAATCCTTGTGCACCATAGAAATATCGATACCGTTTTCCCGAAGAAGAAGCTCATATAACAGCTCACTGCCCACACTGCCAAGGTCACCTGTCAGTATGAGGTCGAAGTCTGACGGTTTTGCCGCAGTATCCGTCAGGAAGTCGGCTATGGTTTTCTTTGCGGCGGGGGTAAATGTCAAGAGAAAACCATAAAATTTTTCAAAACCTCAAAAGTGCCTATTTTACTGGGTTTTCGGCATTTAATTATGGGTGCAGCTATGGGGTGGTTGCAATGAAAGGAAGACTATAACGGGTAGTTTGTAGACACTTTTAGCGAAAGTGTTGGTTTTTATAAATTTGAGTTAACAGGGTTAAAATTACAATTTTTATAGATTACACCCCCTTAACTGCCCTTTAACGCAAAAAATCAGCGTGCAGATTTTACTCCGCACGCTGTAATTTTATCACCATTTTTCTCTCAACAGAAAATCTGCAACATGTGTAATTTCAATTCCGTTATCGTTGCCGATTGCAAGTGTATCTCTGCAAACGACATATTTGTGATAGTGGTCTTTGATTTCCATAAGGTTATCTGTTTCTCTTGTTGATTCGGTGGGGAGTTCAACGCAAACCTGAACATAAATTTTTTCATCTCTGCGAACACCGATGAAATCTATTTCTTTAGTACCGTTTTTAC
>JAFQLV010000077.1 GCA_017396515.1 Clostridia bacterium
ATGTTATCAAAAGCCTTATAGACAACTGCCATGCCGCCTACACCGATAACCTCCATTATTTCATATCTGCCGTCAAGGCGCTTACCAACATAATTTTCCATTTAATATCTCACCTTACCCTTTCATTACCACAACGGTTATGTTGTCATGACCGCCGTTACCGTTTGCCGCTTCTATGTATTTTTCGCAAACTGTATTTATTGAATTATCGTTATAAATTCTAAGTATATCTTCATCACTTATAAGCCCGCTGAGACCGTCAGAGCACAGAACAAGGCTTTCACCGTCTTCAAGTGCCGTGAAATCAAAATCAATATCAATATCCTCATCAACACCTAAGGCTCTTGTGATTATATTCTTTTTCGGATAGTTTTCAAACTCTTCCTGAGTGAGCTGACCTCTGTCAAGCATTTCCTGAGCAAGAGAGTGATCCTTTGTTATCTGTTTTATGGTACCTTCAGATATTTTGTAAACTCTGCTGTCACCAACATGGGCAATGCAGGCTATATGGTCCTTAATAATAACGGCTGCAATTGTTGTTCCCATACCTTTAAGCTCTTCATCAGTGAAGCTTCTGTCGTGAACTATGACATTAGCTGTTGTGATTGTTGAGAGAAACATATTTTCAAAAGAATATGAGGGCATAAGCTTGTTATAGCACTTTTTGATTTTCTCACTGACCATTTCGAGCACAAGACTGCTGGCTATGTGACCGCCTCTTACACCGCCCATACCGTCACAGACGATTGCCCAGGCAGTGCCGTCATCAAATATACCGAAATCATAGCCGTCTTCGTTTGCAGACCTGACCTTACCAACATCGGTTGCACCTACTATCAGCATACAATCACTCCTTTATTTTGGTCCTTCGCCTCGTCTAAGCTGACCGCATGAGGCGTTTATGTCACTGCCGAGGGTTCGTCTGACAGTCACATTGATGCCGAATTTTTCAAGAATCTTTATAAACTCGGCTATTCTGTTATCACTGCTTTTTTTGTAATCTCTTTCTTTAACTGAGTTGACAGGTATAAGGTTAACATGGCAAAGCATACCCTTAAGCCTTCTGCCAAGCTCTCTGGCACATTCATCTGAATCGTTGACACCGCTTATCATTGCGTACTCGAAGGATATGCGCCTTGATGTAGTCTTTGTATAATCGCGGCAAGCCTTGAGCAGTGTGTCAACATTCCATTTGGAATTGACGGGCATTGTCTGATTCCTGATTTCATCGTTGGGAGCGTGAAGTGAAATTGAAAGAGTCAGCTGAAGCTTTTTTTCCATTAGCTCATATATGCCGCTGACAACGCCGCAGGTTGAAAGAGATATATTTCTCATAGAGATGTTAAGACCGTTTTCATCGCTGATAAGTGACAGAAAACGCATGACATTATCAAAGTTGTCGAGAGGCTCACCTACCCCCATCATTACGATGTGAGATATTCTTATGCCAAGATCCTTCTGTGCGGTATAAATCTGTGAGAGAATTTCCGAAGCAGTCAGGTTTCTTATAAAGCCAGCTATGCCCGAGGCACAGAATTTGCATCCCATTTTGCAGCCGACCTGACTTGAAACACAAATGGTGTAGCCATATTTATATTTCATTACGACACTTTCAATAAGCTCGCCGTCATGAAGTCTGAAAAGGTACTTAACTGTATTATCATACACTGAAACTAACTTTTTTTCAATAGTACAAGTGTAAATGTCATAATTTTTTTCAAGTTTAGAACGAAATTCCTTGGAAATGTTTGTCATTTCATCAAAAGAGACGGCACCGTGCTTATGAAGCCATGAATAAATCTGACCTGCTTTGAAGCTTTTTTCACCCATTGCAGTTATTTCATCTTTAAGCTCACTGAGAGTCATAGACTTTATATCTGTCATAATTATTCCTTTCTTTCAAAGCAGGCTATAAAGAAGCCGTCGCTGTCATTTTTATGGGGCATAAGCGTTTTCATACATTCATCACCCTCAAAGAATACACCCGAGGGCCTGAATGAGCTATGGTTTTCCAAGAATTTTCTGCATATATCTTCATTTTCTGCCTTTGATAAGGTGCAAGTTGAATAAACCATTCTGCCGCCAACCTTAACATAGCGCGAAGCGTTGCAGATAATCGAATACTGTATTTCGGGCAAGCAAGCAAGCTCCTGCTCATTTTTATATTTGATTTCAGGCTTTCGTCTGATTATTCCGAGGCCTGAGCATGGCACATCACAAAGCACCTTATCGGCAAAGCCGAGATTTTCATTATAGACACTCGCATCCCCCACACTGCCCTCAATTGATTTGAGGCCGAGTCTTTCCGCGCCTTTAAGTATGAGCGAAACTCGGTTTTCATATATGTCGAAGCAAAGAACTCTGCCTTTATCCCCCATCATTTCACACACGGTGTATGCTTTTCCTCCGGGAGCAGAGCAAAGGTCAAATACGGTTTCGTTTTCCCTTGCATCAAGAGCTCTTGCACAAAGCTGAGAGGCCATGTCCTGCACATGAAAAAGTCCCTGCTTAAAGGCATTCAGCTTCTCAATGTCATTGCCTCTGAGACTGATTTTCAGTGTGTTTTCGTTATATGTTTTTTCAGCACAAATGCCGTCCTCAGCTAATTTTGCAATAAGCTCATCGGCATTTGTTTTTACGGTGTTAACCCTTATGCAGGTGTCGGCACTGCCGAGTGATGCTTCAAGCAGCTTTTCAGTGTCCTCCTTGCCGTACTCTGCCGTCCACTTGTGTGTGAGCCATAAGGGACAGGAATATTTTATGCTGAGATATTCGTCTGAGCTTTCATTCTCAGGTAAAACAAGGCCCTTTGCCGAGACCTTTCTGAGAACTGCATTAATAAGACCCGAAGCGTAGGAAGCTCCGTTCTTCTTTGTAAGCTTAATGCTTTCATTAACAGCGGCACTGTCGGGCACCTTGTCCATAAACAAAATCTGATATGCGCCCATTCTCATTATTGTCAGAGCCTCAGGCTTTAGCTTTTTAAGAGGTTTTGTAAGATAAAGAGAGAGATTATAGTCGATTGTAAGCTGTCTTTCAATTACCCCGTAAAACAAAATAGACACAAAAGACTTATCTCTTGTGTCAAGCTGAGATTTTGACAGCACTGCATCAAGGGCGAGGTTTGAGAAAGCCCCGTCCTTTTCGGTTTTAAGCAGCGCCTGAAAGGCAATTTGTCTGGGATTTGCCATAATTATATCCTTTGATTTATCTTCTTCTGTTATTTGTCCTGAGTATCAGTCTGAGTAATGACATAATTGAGACTAAAAGTGATGCAACATAGGTCATTGCGGCGGCGAAGAGAACCTTCTTTGCCTTGGGCACTTCATCCTCATAAAGCATTTCAGTGCCTTCAATGACCTTGATTGCTCTTGTGCTTGCGTTAAACTCAATAGGTAATGTTATAAGCTGAAAAAGCACAACGGCCGCAAAGAGAATAACACCCACATCAACCAGCAGACCAAAGCCGAGAATATAGCCGAAAACTGCTAGGAGCACGCCGAAGGAGGAACCGAAGTTTGCAATGGGCAAAACAGCGTTTCTCACCTTTATGGGCACATAGTTCTGTGCGTGCTGAGCTGCATGACCTGCTTCGTGGCAGGCAATTCCCACGGAGGCTACGGATGTACCCGCGTACACCTCAGGAGATAGCCTGATAACATTGCTTCTCGGGTCATAGTGGTCAGAAAGCTTGCCGTGAGTCTGCTCAATTCTGACATTTGTTATGCCGTAATGCTGCAGAACATTGTAGGCTGCCTGAGCACCTGTGAGCCTTTTTTTATTATTGATTTTTGCCATATTGGCATAGGTTCTCTTTACATTAACCTGAGCAATAAGTGAAATAATAATTGCAGGCACAACTAAAATGAAATAATAATAATCATACCAAAACATTTTGTCACCTTCTTTTTATTTGCCTAAAACAGTTCCTTTTTCTATTTTGCAGCCATTTAGGAAGGACTGAGCATCCATTCTCTTTTTGCCTTCAAGCTGAACTGTTTTTAGCTCAATACAGCTGTTATCTCCGCAGCAGACAAAAAGTCTGCCCTTTTCAAGAATAACCTCACCGGGATTATTATTTCCTTTTTCGTTTGATAAAACCGATGAATGAAGCTTTAAAGTTTTGCCATTAAGCGTTGTAGATGCACCTGGCCAGGAATAAAGGCCGCGGATTTTGTTGTGAATTTCCCGGGCTGACCTTGTCCAGTCAACACTGCTCATATCCCTTGTCAGAAGTCCCACTTTACTTGCAAGGGCCTCGTCCTGCTTTACGGGAGTAATTTCACCTTTTTCAATAAGGTCGATTGTTTCCATAAGAAGCTCAGCACCCAAAGGAGCGAGAACTTCATACATCCTCTCTGTGGTGTCATTTTCTCCGATTACGCATTTTTTCACGCCGAGAATGTCACCTGTATCAACTCCGCTGTCCATTTGCTGAACTGTAACGCCTGTTTCACTGTCACCGTTTAAAACTGCGTAGTGAATAGGAGAAGCTCCCCTGTATTTAGGCAGAATTGACGCATGAACATTTATACAGCCGTACTTGGGATAATTGAGACAATCATCAGGCAAAATTTTGCCGTAAGCCACCACAACAACTAAGTCGGGGTTGATTTTTTCAAGAATTTCAACACCCTTACCTCCACGAAGGCTGACAGGCTGAAAAACTTCATAGCCGTGCCTGAGAGCCTCTACCTTAACATCGGGCGGCGTCAGCTCCTGCTTTCTGCCGACAGGCTTATCAGGCTGACAGAATACACCGACAATTTCGTGCTCTGATTCGGCAAGTGCCTTAAGACAGTCAACTGAAAAGTCGGGAGTACCCATAAAAGCAATGCGCATAATTAATCGTCCTTTCCCTTTCTGTCGGCGAGAATTTCCTCGGCTGTGACTTCTTTGATTTCTTTGTCTTTATAAACTATACCGTCAAGGTGGTCAATTTCATGGCAGAAGCACCTTGCTTTAAGCTCAGTGCCTTCATAAAGTCTCCACTGACCCTTGCGGTTCTGTGCTCTGAGCTTTACATAATTCGGTCTTTTTACAATACCGTAGCGACCGGGTAAGGAAAGACAGCCTTCACTGCCCTCCTGTTCGCCGCTTGTTTCAATAATTTCCGGGTTAATAAGCTCAATAAGACCGTCACCAACATCAATGACAATGGCACGTCTTAAAACACCCACCTGAACGGCGGCAAGACCGACACCGTCTGCTTTAATCATGGTGTCCTTCATATCATCAAGAAGCTGCCAGAGCTTTTCGTCAAATTTTACAACGGGTCTGCTCTTTTTTCTGAGGACATCGTCACCTAAGGTTACAATTTTTCTGATAGCCATATTTTACCTCCTAAATCAGGCTTTCGGGATTTATATCAATTACTGCAGTGACATCCGAAAAAGCTTTGTTTTTGCCGAAAGCAACCAACAGCTCGGACATCATTGAACGGAATCTTTTTGAATTTTTGCATTTGATTATAAGTCTGTATCTGAATTTATTGTTGATTTTTGAGAGCCTCGGCGGCATAGGGCCGAGAACTATAATTTTCTGTTCGTTATAGCTATTATCAACTTTAGCTTTAACTTCACTTAAAAAATGCCTTGATGCGTTCAGGGCTTTCACCTCGTCTTCGCTGACAAAGCACACTGAGCATAAATCGCAGTAAGGCGGATAAACCATAGCCTTCCTTATGATAATTTCATTCTTATAAAAGCTGTCATAGTCCTGTGACTGTGCAAGCTTTATAACATGATTTTCGGGTGTAAGGGTCTGAATTACGGCAGTGCCTTTATTTTTGCCTCTGCCGCTTCTGCCAACAACCTGTGTCAGCAGATCAAAGGTTCGCTCCTGACTTCTGAAATCGTCATTATTGAGCTGTTGGTCGGCATTTATAACTCCGACTAAGGTTACATTTTCAAAGTTGAGACCCTTTGCAACCATCTGCGTGCCGAGCATTATATCATATTTGCCTTCACCGAAATCAATTAGCTTCTTTTCAAAGGAATGTCGCGAGGAGGTCGAATCAGTATCCATCCTCAGCACTCTTGCTTCAGGCAAAAGAGTCTCAAGTTCATTTTCGATACGCTGAGTTCCGTAGCCTGCATAGCGTACATCCTCTTTACCGCATTCAGGGCAGACCTTTGTCATAGGTACCGAATAGCCGCAATAATGACACATCAAGCGGTTGTTTGCACTGTGATAAGTCAGCGATATACTGCATGACGGGCAATTTATAACGCTGCCGCAGCTGTCACAGGCTACAAAGGTGTTATAGCCGCGTCTGTTGATAAGAAGGATTGACTGCTTTTTATCTTCAAGGTTCTTTTCCAGTCTTTCGAGCAATTCCGAGGAAAGATTATACCTGTTTCCTCTTTGTCTTTCCTGTTTCATATCAACGGTGCTGACCTCAGGCAAAACGGCCTCTCCGTATCTTTCTGTCAGAGTCTCAAGGGAATATTTTCCCCTCATTGCATTAGAGTAGCTGTCTATAGCAGGTGTTGCAGAAGAAAGCAGCAGAAGTGCACCGTGTCTGAATGCACGGAACTTTGCAACATCTCGTGTGTGGTACCTTGGCGCAGATTCTGATTTATAGGTGTGCTCCTGCTCCTCGTCGATAACTATGAGTCCCAAGTTGCTGAAGGGTGCAAAAACGGCTGAACGGGTGCCTACAGCGATTTTAACGGCACCTTCACGCACACGCTTATATTCGTCCCGTCTTTCACCTGCCGATAAGGCGCTGTGAAATATAGCAACCTCACTGCCGTATCTGCCCTTGAAAATAGCCATCATCTGAGGTGTCAGTGATATTTCGGGTACCATAACAATAACCTGCCTGCCCTGCTTTATCACTTCATCTATCAGGCTGAGAAAAACTGAAGTCTTTCCGCTGCCGGTGATACCGTAAAGCAGACTTACTCCCCCGCCGTCCTGATATTTTTTCATAAGGCTCGTGAAGGCTTTTTTCTGAGCACAGGTAAGCTCAATTTTATCTTTTGAGGTGCTGTCTGTCATTTTGGTTTCGGGTGTACGGTAGACTGTAGTGTCACAGACCTCAACAATTCCTTTTCTTTCAAGCGCACCTATTACCGCTGAGGTCACACCTGTGAAATAGCAGATATCCTTGACGCTTGCCGTACCTGTATCCTGCAAAACCTTAACAACACTTCTTTGCTTTTCCGTGAGCTTAAGTGCATCAGCTTCCTCATCAGTGATAACAAGCCGGGCGGTTTTAACACTGGCATCGCCCATATTCTTCACTGCTTCATAGCTTTTGTTAACAAGCTTTTTAGCGGCTAATTTCTCAATAATTCCGCAGTTGTCATCAAGCCCCAAAGTGCTATAAATCTGTTTTTTATCTGCATATGAGTCAAGGCTCAGCATATAAGAATAAACCTGCTTTTCGGTTTCATTCAGGTCAGATGCATTGCCTGTTACATTGGCAAGGTACCTTATCTGTGTTTTATAGCTGATGCCCGACGGCAGCTGAACCTTTACTGCCTCAAAATAGGTGCAGAAGGTTCTGTCTTTGAGAAACTCAGCTATTTCAAGGTTTTCCTCAGTCAGCAGGGGTTTATCTTCATCAAGAACGGAAAGGATCTTTTTATATCTCACACCTTCTTCTTTTTCACCGAAGGCGAATACAACACCCTGCCTTCTGGCGCTCTGACTTCTGCCGAAGGAAACAACAACCCTTGAGCCGACAAAAACTCTATCGCTGAGCTCATCGGGAACTATGTAGCTGTATAAAATGTCAAAATGATATGCAACATTTTCAATTGCAACCAAGGCAACGGTATGTTCCATATCATTTCACTTCCTTACTGTATTATTATATGTTTCTGATTTCCTCGGGCTCTCTTATTTCAAGCTTACCTGAAAGGAATTCATCAAGTGCATAGGTTACAGGCTTTTCAGTGCCGCATTTTTCGCTGAGAATGGGGTCCTCTGCAACCTCTCTTGCTCTTTTTGCAACAGCAGTAACAAGTGAGTATCTGCTGGTGTTGTCCTTAAGTAATTCTCTTAAATCGGGATTAAGCATTGTCAATTACCTCTCTTACTTTATTTATCATATATTTTGTTTTGAACCTTTCGGCTCTTATTATACTGATTAAATCCTCAACAGCTTCTTCGAGCACATCGTTTTCGATTATATAATCATATTCGCCTGCTCTGCCAAGCTCCTGCTTAGCAATTTCGAGACGGCTTCTGATCGTTTCTTCTTCGTCGGTACCTCTGCCGCGTAAACGCTCTTCAAGCACTTCAAATGAAGGCGGAATAACAAAAACCTTAACTGCCTCGGGGAACAGCTTCTTTATATTTCCGCCGCCCTCGACCTCAATTATGAGTATCACTGTCTTACCGCTTTCAAGCTGCTCTCTTACGGGGCCGGCAGGAGTACCGTAATAATTGCCGCCGTAAATTGCGTGCTCGAGAATTTCACCGGACTCGATTTTCTGCTTAAATTCTTCCACGGAAACATAGAAATAATTTACGCCCTCTGCCTCACCCGGTCGCATTTCCCGTGTGGTCATAGATACTGAGAGATGAATTTCATCCTTCATAAGCTCAACAACATCTTTAACTATAGTGTCCTTGCCGCAGCCTGACGGTGCAGACACAACAATAAGACTTCCCTTATTCATCTGTGCATTCCTCCTCATCAATATCCGCCTCACTGTCAAAGCGGTTTGCAACGGTTTCACATTGCAGATAAGTCAGAATAACATGGTCACTGTCCATTATAATTACAGCTCTCGTCCGTCTGCCCTGAGTGGCATCGATTAAGGTTCCTCTTTCTTTACATTCCTGAATAAGCCTTTTAATCGGTGCAGAGTCGGGGCTTACGATGGCTACTATGCGTTGAGCGTTAATCATATTACCGAAACCGATATTAATTAACTTCATAATTTCTCACCTTATTCAATATTCTGAACTTGCTCTCTGATTTTTTCAATTTCAGCCTTGATGTCAATAACACGCTTGGCTATTTCCGTATCCTGTGCCTTTGAGCCGATTGTGTTTGCTTCACGGTTAAATTCCTGAATGAGGAAATCCATCTTTCTGCCTATTGCAGCTTCGCTTTCCATAAACTCGTGCATCTGAGAAATGTGGCTGCGAAGTCTGACTGTTTCTTCCGCAACAGCAATTTTATCTGCGAAAATGGCGGCTTCTGTAAGAATTCTCTGCTGGTCAACCTGCACATCCTCAAGAACGGTTCTCATTCTCTCAAGAAGTTTAGCGTTGTATTCTTTTACCGTTTCGGGTGAACGCTCCTCAATAAAGGAAACAAGAGAAAGGATGGTGTCACATCTTGAAAGAATGTCATCCTTAAGCTTTTCGCCTTCTTTTTCTCTCATAGAAACAAATGAATCAAGAGCCTTGTCCGCAACAGCCTTAACGGCACTCCATATCCTTTCCTCATCTGCTTCGCTTTTGTGTACAGAAAAAATATCGTGATATTTAGCAACACTGCTGATTGATATATCGTCAGCAAGATTATATCTTTCACCTATTTCTTTAAGTGCAGCTATGTAGCCTGCTGCAAGTGAATGATTGACACTGACTATGCAGTCTTCGATTTCGAGGGCTTCGATGCTTACATAACATTCAATTTTTCCTCTTGCAACCTTAGTCTGAATATATGTTTTAAGCTTTTCTTCAAGAAAGCCGTAGGTTCTCGGTACCCTTGAGGAAAAGTCAAAATATCTGTGGTTAACGCTTTTGATTTCAACAGAAATACTCATTCCGTCTAAGATTTCCTGAGCTCTGCCGAAGCCTGTCATACTTCTTATCATAGGATTATTCCTCCCTTTGAGAAATCCTTAGTTATATATCCTTTTAATTATATATTGTTTTGCCGTTTTTGTCAATTAATATACACTTTATTTGCAGCATGAACCCATTAAAATTGAGGGAATGTCGCCTGTATATCCGTCATCTTCTTTTTTGAAGTTCATTCTGTCTAAAAAGCTGTCAATATTCCTTGCCGAACATCTTGCCATATAGTAATTTTTGAGACCTGCATAGTTATAGGCACTTCTGAGCAGGCCCTCAACAGCGTAAGGTGCACTTTCGTCATAGCTGAGCTCAGTAACATCGGCAAGATTATCTCTGAGCACAAGAGTGCACTTGCCTATTGACTTTTCACCCTCAAGAGCTTCAAAGGCAACAGTTTCACTGTCTGTTTGTGTGTTTTTAAAAAATATCATATTACTTCTTCTTTCTGTCCATATCGGCGGCAATCATAAGCTTTCTGACCTCGTCCTCACTAAGCTCACGCCAAGAGCCCTGTGCAAGCATTCCAAGCTTTATAGAGCCTATAGCCGTTCTTTTAAGGCGGGCAACCTCAAGTCCAACAGCCTCACACATTTTTCTTATCTGTCTGTTTCTGCCTTCGTAAAGGATAATTTCGAGGACCACTCTGCCCTCTTCCTTTGTTATAACTCTTACCTGAGCAGGTGCGGTTTTTCTGTCGTCAATTATAATGCCTGTCGTAAGCTGAGTTATCTGATCTTCCGTTATAGAAGGTCTGACAGTAACACGGTAGGTTTTGGGCACGTGCTTTGTAGGGTGAGTCATTGCATTTGCAAACTCACCGTCATTGGTGAAAAGAAGCATGCCTTCACTTTCTCTGTCAAGTCTGCCCACGGGATAAACTCTGACAGGTACATCCTTAATAAGCTCCGCAACACATTTTCTGTCCATTTCATCACTCATTGTGGTGATGAAGCCTCTGGGCTTATGAAGAAGGATGTATGTAAATTCTTTTCTCTTTACAATTTTTTTGCCGCTTACGGTTACTGTGTCCCTTTTAGGGTCAACCTTGTCACCGATTGAGGCAACCTTGCCGTTTACTTTCACTTTGCCGTCAGCAATAAGCTCTTCGCTTTTTCTTCGTGAAGCCACGCCGCTTTCAGCAAGAAATTTCTGAAGTCTGACTTTTGAGTCTGCCATAAAACAATCCTTTCAATTTATCTGAAAATGTCAATAATTCTGTTATATATTCTTTCCCATAATGTTGGTGTACTGACCGGCTCTGCGGCTGAAATATCGTGTGCAGCCGTTATGTCGGTTTCTGCAATTTCTTTGCCGTTTCTGATAATGACAGCTTTGCCCACTATTTCGCCTTTTTTTATGGGAGCATAGAGAAACTCTTTTAAATATAATTTCTGCCTGATTTCACCTTTTTCACCTGAATAGGAATATACGGTTCTTTCTTCATCTGCCGTAATTGCAAGAGTGTTCTTATTTCCGCCGTAAACCTTTATGCTTTCGGGAAGCCTGAGGCACGCTGATTCGGTAACTGTTTTATCATAGCCGTAGTCATAGAGCTTTTTATGGTCGTTCCAGTCATCACCTGCATTAAGTGTGACGGCTACCAAAGTTACACCCTGCCGCAGGCAAGCTGAAACAAGGCATCTTCCGCTTTTCTTTGTAAAGCCGGTTTTAATTCCGAAAACACCTTCACACGAGCTGAGAAGTCTGTTGTGATTATAGAATGTCAGGCTTATATCAGGCTTTATAAAGCGAACTGTCTTGCTTTTTGCCGAGCATATTTCTCTGAACAGAGGGTTTTTCACGGCATAGGCACCCAGAAGCGCCATATCATAGGCAGTTGAATAGTGTTCACGGCTGTCGAGCCCCGAGGCGGTGACAAAGTTAGTGCTTGTCATACCGATTTCTCCGGCCTTTTCATTCATAAGCAGAGCAAAATTTTCCTCACTGCCTGCAAGAAAATCTGCCGTCAGCTTTGCCGCATCGTTACCGCTTTCAAGAAGCATTCCCCAGGTGAGAACTTCGAGACTCAGCTTATATCCGTCTTTCAGACCGATTGATGTGCCCTCGGTCACAAGGTTTCGTGCTGTGACTGTCTCACCAAGTCTACCGCTTTCAAGAGCTAAAAGTGCAGTCATAATTTTTGTTGTGCTTGCCATTGAATGACTCTTGTTCGCGTTTTTCTTGAAGATAACCTCAAGAGTTTCCGCATTAATGAGAACTGCACACTCTGCACTGAGCTGCGGCTCATCGGCAGAGTACACCGAAAAAGAAAAAATAACTGCAAAAATTAAAGTAAAAATCAGTTTTTTAAGCAACAAAGCAACCACCTGCCATTTTTATGATATGCAGGCGGTTGATTTAAAATTAGTATTTCTGAGTTATTTTACTTCCTCGATGGGTGCATCGGGAACAACAGTGTCCTTCTTGGTCTTATTCATAAGACCTGTAACCTTATCAAACATTTCGGGAACAAGGTTAACAACTCTTTCAGCAGCATTGTCATAAGCTGTGATGTGCTTAAGAGTAACTTCACCGTTGTTAACAACAAGGAAAGCAACGGGTGTAATTGTTACACCTGCACCGCCGCCACCGCCAAAGAGCTCCTGATTGCCCTTTGAGGGAAAGTCAGCACCGCCTGAAGCGAAGCCGTATGTAACCTTTGAAACGGGGATAATTGTTGTGCCGCCCTCTGCATAAATTGCTTCACCGATGATTGTGCTTGTATCCACAAGGTCACGGATTTTTTCAATTGTTGAGGAGAGAATTGCACCTGCTGATTTTTCTGCCATATTATATCATCCTTTCATTAATTCACTTGATTGTTTGCCGCAGGCTTTGCAGTCTGCGATTTATTGCTTGACACATCTTCCGCCTCTTTCTTTTTAGTGCCGCCGATAAGGAATTTGACAGCAACACGGAAAATGAGTCTTCCTACCATAGCTAAGGTTGCGTTAATTATTTTCCTGACAGTTATGCTCATATCAAGGAAAAATTCGCCCTGTGTCCTGTTTGCAAGGAAATCAGGCTCAACATTTATGTCATATTTTTTTACAACATTGTTATTACAGATGAAGCCGAAAACAGGATAGACCTTCTGACAGGTTTCACCGTATTTTATTGCCGTTGAAGCGGCATCACCGGTACCGACACTTATGTAAAGATCAATTTCATCAAACTTGACGCTCTTGAAAATCTTGCCGCCGTAAATGCCGAGAACCTTAAAGAGATTCTGTATAACAGCCATCATACCGTCATAGCCGTTTGCCTTAACCATTTCAACAATGGGATTTGGCTTCTTTTCGCCTTTCGGTTTTTCTTCCTTAGGCTTTTCGGGCTTGGGTGGTTTTTCTTTTTTAGGCTTTTTTTCTTTTTTGGGCTTGTTGGGGTCTGTGGGTAAAATATTCAGCTTGATAAAGAGATATTTCACTGTCAGATAAATTTTATCGTCATATGCCATTGAAACCTTGACAGGCACAGAAAGCACAAGAATGAAAAATGCAATGATTCCTGCGATCACACACAGAAATATCTGAAATCCGGACACCCTATCACCCCTTTCAAAATCGTCAATATATATGTTACCTTAAAAATCGTTTTTCGTCAACTACTTATTCAAAATCTGTTTACTCTGTTTCTGATTTTTTTACATTTTCAGCCTCATTTTTCTCTTCCTCAGGCGTTTTGAACTCTGCCGTATCGGGAAGCTCCGGCAATTCATCGAGAGAAGAGATGCAGAAGCAGCGTAAAAACTCAGGTGTTGTGCCGTAAATAAGAGGTCTGCCCGGCAGATCAAGTCTGCCTTTTTCCTCTATGAGTGACTTATTGCAGAGATTCGAGATAACTGCAGAGCAGTCAACCCCTCTGATGCTTTCAACAAAAGCCTTGGTTACGGGCTGATTATATGCAATAATAGCAAGAACCTCAAATGCCGCCTGAGATAAGGGTGCGTTCTTTTTCACTTCAATTACTGCTCTTATTTTATCTGCATACTGCTTCTTTGTGCAGATCTGATACTTATTTTCCAGTCTTAAAAGGCAAATGCCGAAGCTGTCATCTTCATATTTTTTCTGTAGCTTTTCAAGCACATCTCTGACAACTATTTCATCAAGCTCAAGTGCAACACAGAGTCTTTCAATTTCTATCGGCTCACCCATTGCAAAAAGCACAGCCTCAAGCAAGGGCATTAAATCTTTATTGCTCATTTGCCACTACCTCCTGTTTTTCTTCATATTCACTGTCCAGCAAGGCTAAATCGAGCTCTGTCATATCTTCACTCTGTTCGATTTCTACCTTGTCACCTGCACCCCACGCCTTGATTTTATTTGCTTTGATAAGCTCAAGCATTGCAAGGAAGGTTGCCACCATTTCAGAGCGTGAGGATGCATCGCTGAAAAAGTCACCGAATTTTCTCTTGGCACCTCGTTTCAGCTTTGTGAAAATGCCGGAAACTCGTGAGGAAACGGAAACGATCTTTTTAGATACAATTGCCGTAAAGGCTTCTATAGGCGGTGGCAGCTTTCTTTTGCCTCTGCCGACGGCGGCTATATAGCTCTTAAACAGCTCTTCGCTTTCGTGGAGCCTCTCATAGGTCTTGCTTGTTTCAATTTTCATTGTTTCGCGGTAAAAATAGTCAAAGCCGTCAGCCGTCTCAGCCATTTTTCCTGCAAGAATCTTACAGTCACGGTATTCGATAATTTCACCCGTCAGCTCTTTTTTTAGTTGCTCGGCTTCCTCATACACAGGCAGAAGTGAAACTGTTTTGATATAGACGAGTCTTGCCGCCATGTCGAGGAAATCGCTTGCAATTTCCATATCCGCTTCTTCCATTTTACGCACATAGTCGATATACTGCTCAACAAGAGTGAAAATCGGGATGTCGTTGATATTAAGTTTGTGTTTATTTATCAGATGCAGCAGAAGATCCATAGGGCCTTCAAAAACATCCAATTTATACTGAATTACTTCCATTTTGAACTCCGATTGTTATTTTAAATGAAGGGCGCGCTGCATATTCCCATAATTACCCGCTGAACAAGTTCTGTCACTATGGCAAGAGGCTTGTCAAGCACACCGAGTATTATAAGAGCAAAAACACCTAAAACAATATATCTCTCATATTGCATAAGCTTATAATATGTTCTGTCAGGCAGCACTGCACTGAGTATCCTTGAGCCGTCAAGGGGCGGAATGGGAATAAGGTTGAATACGGCAAGCGAAATATTGACCATAGCCGCATACATAAAGAACAGTGCAATATATATCATAAGCTCACTGACTGCAAATTTATAATAAATAAGGCAGTAAAGAAACATAAATATAAAAGCCATAATTATGTTTGAAACCGGGCCTGCAAGAGCAGTGATTGCCATGTACGCCTTCCTCTTTGAGGGCTTGAAGTTTCTGATGTTCACGGGCACAGCCTTGGCATAGCCGAAGCCGACAAGAATTATCATAAGTGAGCCCAGCGGGTCAATATGTGCCAGCGGGTTCATTGTCAGTCTGCCGGAAAGTCTTGCCGTCGGGTCGCCCAGCTTATTGGCAATATAGCCGTGGGCAAATTCATGAATAGGTAAAACGCAGAAAATTATAAATACGCGGGCACATAGGCTTATAATCAGCTCCATTGAAAGCCCGTCTCTTAGCAAATCAAATAACATCTGTTTTTCTCCTTCCTGTAACAATTCGCTGAATGTTATTATAATCGATTATCGCTTCGCTGTCAAAGCTTATTTTTTCAAAGAGGTCCATGATATCCTCACTTTGGTCTTCACCGCATTCAAAAGCCATAAAGCCGTCAGCCTTCAGCTTTTTGCTCCAATCGTTTATAAGCACACGGTAAAAAATCAGTCCGTCCTCTCCCCCGTCAAGAGCCATTGTCGGCTCACGCTGTACTTCACTTTGAAGTGTAGGTATTTCATTGCTTCTGATATAGGGCGGATTGCTGACAATCACATCCGCCTCAGGCAGATGTGAAAAATTCTCAATCTTCAGAATATCACCCTGAATAATAACAGGCTCGGCATCTGCACAAAGTGCCTTGCTGTTTTCTCTGAGATATTTCAGTGCTTCATCTGACTTTTCAACGAGATAAACTTTTGCGTCAGGTCTGTGTTTTTTTATGCTGATACCGATACATCCGCTTCCGGAGCAAAGGTCATAGACTGTTGGGTTTGATATATTCCTGATTTTTTCGAGAACATACTCACAAAGTATTTCTGTCTCAGGTCTCGGGATAAGAACCCCCTGACCTACCTTAAAGGTAAAGCCCATAAAGTCCCACTCACCTAAGATATACTGAACGGGCTCCCCGGCAATGCGGCGGTCTGCCTTGGTACCGACCTCATGGCTAACTGCATCTGCAATATCATCATTACCTTTCAGCAGAAACTCACTGTAAGATATTCCGAGGATATTTTCAATAATTAGCCTTGCTTCCAAAGCGGCATCGTCTATGCCGTTTGCAACTAATTTTTCAGTTGTAGCCTTATAAAGAGCTGAAAGTGTCATATTTTGTCATCCTCAGGATTGTCGGTTATAACTGCCTTGAATGAGGCGATAGCAACCTCAATCATATCTTCATCAGGCTCCTTTGTTGTCAGCCTCTGCATCCAGAGACCGGGGGCGGCAAGAATTCTGACAAAAATGTTATCGTGTCTGCCCGCGTACTTGATAAACTCATAGCTCAGGCCTGTAATCAGAGGCAGAATGAGAATTTTAATTGCCATCCATATTATCGTCTGATCTCGAAGCTGAGGGGCTGCAACGGAGATAGCCGACGAAATTATTACACTGATAATGATAATTACAAAGATAAAGCTTGTTCCGCAACGAGGATGAAATCTTGACTGCTTCTTGACATTTTCAGTCGTCAACTCAAGGCCGTTTTCATAGCAGAAAATTGTTTTATGCTCAGCTCCGTGATACATAAAGGTACGCTTGATGTCTTTCATCAGGGACACAAGAGCGATGTAAATTACAAATATTATCATTCTTATTATACCCTCAAACAAAGCTCTGTAATTTGTCAGAGCCTCCCCTGAAAGCTTGTTTATGAAGTTGACTGCAACAGTAGGCAGATAGAAGAAAAGTCCGAAGGCAAGAAGCACACCGAGAACGCTCGCCACGGCAGTGAGCACTCCCATAACCTTCTTATTAAGATGGTCGTTGAGCCATTTATCAAGCTTTGACATATTTTCCTCTGACTCTTCGATATCCTCAAGTCCGCTTTTTTCAGCCGACATCATAAGACACTTGTAGCCGAAAAGCATGGACTCGATATAAGCAACCACACCTCTTATAATTGGCCAGCCAAGAGGCTTGAATTTATCCTTTGCGTGCTTTACATCAACCATTTCAGTGTCAATTGAGCCGTCGGGCGTTCTTACGGACACTGCCGCACCCTTGGGCCCCTGCATCATAACACCTTCAATGAGAGCCTGACCGCCGACTGATGTTTTATGCTGAAGCTTCTCTTTGTTTTTAGCCATTATTCTTCCTCCTTGTTATCTGCAGGCAAAACTATTTCAACTGTTGTGCCCTTAGAAATTTCACTCGAAATATTGATTTCACCTGAGTGTTTTTTTACTATTTCATCTGCAACGGCAAGGCCGATGCCCGTGCCCCTTACAGTATTATTCGCTTTATAGAATTTTTCTTTTATATGAGGCAGATCCTTTTTTGAAATGCCGCAGCCGTTATCGCTGACTGATATTTTAACATGTTTTCCGGCAATTTCAACCTTAACCTCAACTATACCGTCTTTTTGTGTATATTTTATTGCGTTATCAATTATGTTAATAATTACCTGTCGTATTTTATCAGGGTCACCGTTTATATAGATATCCTCACCGTCATAGGGAGTGTACCTGAGGGCTATGCACTCCTCGTCAGCTTTTTTATTAAGGAAACTGACGGATTTCACCAGCAGCTCACTCAAATTGAAACGGCGTGAAATAATTTTCATACCGGAGCTTTGCATTCTTGAAAAATCAAGCAGCTCCTCAACCATAACGGAAAGTCTTGCAGTTTCGTCAACTATGATATCAAGACCCTTATCAAGTATTGATTTGTCGTAGTTCACATTTTTAAGTGTTTCGCCCCAACCCTTTATAGCAGTCAGAGGTGTTCTTATTTCGTGGGACACCGTTGAAATAAAGTCATTTTTCATTTTGTCAATTTCGCTGAGCTGCAGTGCCATATTGTTGATTGATGAGCACAGCTGACCTATTTCATCATCCTCATGCTCTGTGTTGATTCTTGCACTGAAATCGCCCTTTGCAATTTCACCTGTTGTTTTACATATGTCCGTAACCGGATTTACAATTGACGAAACAAAATACATACCCGAAACCGTTATCAGCACAACAATGAGTATAAAGGCAACAAGCACAATCAGAACTATAATAAACAGCTGATCATACATTTCGTCCATTGATATAAGATAACGCACGGCGCCGTAATTTCTTCCCGCATCGTCACGCAGAATATATGACATTGCCGTTACCGGCTCACCCGAATCAAGTCTTTGCCGTTTGACACCTATATTATCAGGTGCCGTCAGTGCGAGCTCATAGTCCTCCCACTGCGTTGAGGTGGAAACATTGAAGCCGCTTGAGGAGACAATCATTTTGCCGTTTTTATCAATAACCCAGACCTCCATAATATCGCGGTAAAGGAAGTTTTCGACAAACTTGTATGCACCTAAGGTGAAGCTGTCAGGGTCCGCACTGTTATATGTACTGAAAAAGGTGTCAACTGATTTCGAGTTTCTTGCTCTTATAGTCAGCTCAGCCGAGTTATAATATCTGGTTGAGGCAGAGTAGATTATAATGCAGGAGAAAAGAAAAAGTATAGCCACAATTACAAGCAATATATGCTTGATCCATCTGCTTTTGATTGAACTTTTCATAATTTTCTCCTTTCTTTACTTAGGTTGGGTTCGGATTATGCTCGTCACCCTATTCAACCCATCTGTAGCCCCTGCCCCATACGGTGAGCAGATGCTCAGGCTCTGAGGAATTATCCTCTATTTTCAGTCTCAGACGCCTAATGTTAACATCAACGACCTTTTCGTCGCCGTAATATTCATCACCCCAGACATGCTCAAGAAAGACATTTCTCGGCAGTGTGGTGTTAGGCTGCTTAAAGAAGCACTCAAGGATATGGTACTCAATCTGAGTCAGCTCTATTTCCTTGCCGCTTTTGATAAGCACATGCTTTTTCAGGTCAAGAGTATATTCACCGAGAGTTATGCGGTCATTGGCAGCCTCACTGAGTATTTTTTTGCTGTAGCTGACTCTTCTGTAAAGGGCCTCAACTCTTGCAATCAGCTCCGTTGTTGAAAAGGGCTTCGTAATGTAATCATCAGCACCGCTTATAAGGCCTTCAATTTTGTCTTGCTCCTGGGTTTTGGCTGTGAGAAAAATTATCCCCACATTCATATCCTTTTCTCTTATGTGGTTGCAGACCTCAATGCCGTCACTTTCAGGCATCATAATGTCAAGCAGAGCAATATCTATTTCATCGGCATGAGAATCATAAAGCTCAATAGCTTCTCTGCCGTTTTCCGCTTCAATTGTGCGGTACCCTGCAAGCTTGAGATTAATATTTATAAATTCTCTGATAGCACTTTCATCTTCGGCAACAAGTATTGTTTTCATTTATTTCACCCCAAAATCATAGCATTTTTAATTTTCTTATATGTAATCTGTAAATCATCTGCATTATCATACAAACGGCAGTAATAATATTGGCCCTTATGATTAAGCAGATAGTCGTAATCTGTGGAAAAGTATGACACCGAGTTTTCATCTGTAACTGTTTTTATTGAAAAATACGGTGCTCCGCGTACTAACTGACCGCCCACATTTCTCAGCTGACAGAAGGTAAGCACGCCCTTTGAAAGGTCATTTTCGGTTGTTACTTTACCAATCCAATCACTGTTGAAACGGAAAGAGTAGCCTGCTTGTGAATTAATAAGATGATATTCTGCAGTGTTAAGGTAACCGCCGCTTATCTGCACCCACTTAATGAGACTCTGGTCAGACTCAGTAGCTCTTTCGGGTGAGATTACATTTCCGGCAGGTAAAAATTCTTCTGTGGGAATTTCAATAACACCGTCACCGTTTATATCAGAGCAAAGCACACCTGTTACCCTTGATGAAATTGCACTCAGGCTGACATTACCGAATGAAAATTTATCAAGAAGGCTGTCGGCACTGTTCCAGTATAAGCAGTCTGTGGCCATACCGCTGTCAATCTTATATCCGTCGATATAAATGCGCCTTAGCTTTTTCTCACTGTCATAGTCACTTACAACGGAGGTTACCGAAGCAATTGACCTGTCAAGAGGCACGGCAGATATTTCTGTTACACCGTTTTCGGTGTATGACAGAAATGTGGCTCTGTATTCAGCCTCGGGTGTATTTGAAACGGCAAGATACTTAATTGAAAGTATATCCTTTTTGCCGTCTGAATCGATATCCATTATCTCAAAATGTGAATAAGCGTCGTCAAAAACAGGGGTTATTATTACACCGCTGTCAGTACGGGCGATTTTATAAACACTCAGAAGCTTTGAATAGTTATCCTGATAGGTTGTCCAGCCGACAATGATTTCTTTTAATTTATCACCGTTGAGGTCGGCAAATTTGATTTCCTGAATCTGATTATGAAGGCTCTCGAAATCGGCAATGCTGTGCCACCGACCTTCAGATTTATCAAGAACATTCATCCTGACTATATCAATTGCCTGACTGCCTGAGTAAAAAACTATTACTTCCTCCTCAGTGTCACCGTCCAAATCTATAAAAGTATAGGCCGAACGGTAGTCTCCCTTAAGAGGCTGCTTAAGAAGATATTTGTCGCCTACGCTTTCTTCAAAGGCAAGCTGAATGGCAAGGTTTTCGCCTTCTACCTTAGGCGGCTTCATAAGTGAATCTATCGGCTTGAACTCTGCCACAAGTAAAAACAGTGCAACTGCAAGAATTATTGCAACTAAAACAAGGCCAACGGAATACTTCTTCATTACTGCACCCCTTTCCGGTATACTTTAATAAATCTGCTTAATTTTAACTTAAAAAGCTTATAATCGGTGTGATGTCGAGACTTTCAAAGTCTGAAATGAACTCTTTGAAAAGACCCGCTATTCTTCTGACACCGCCCACAGTGTCACTTTCTATATTCAAGGGCATTATAGGGTCATGCACACTAAGGCGAAGCAGAAGCCAGCCTTTCATATCCTCATTGTCAAAATAAATTCTGATACCCTCTCTGTTATCGTCAGCTATACGCCATCCTGAGGCGTTTTCAGCATATTTCTCAAGCTCATTTATAACATGGTTGCCGTAGCTTCTGAAGTCTTCTTCTTTAATTCTGAAGCGAAGCTCGGCTTCCTCCTTCGGGTCACGAAGGGAAGAAATAAGCGAGTCGAGCTTTTTACCCTCTTTGCCCATCTGAGCCATTTTTATAACAATTTTTGTCACGAGATAAGCACCGTCATCAAGATAATAATTATCTCTGAAGGCTGCGTGTCCCGAGGTTTCAATAGCAAGAGGACAGTTTATTCCTTCACCCTCAAGGCGAAGCTGCTCATTTATGACATTGCGATAGCCTCTTTTAAAGCGGTAGTGTACACCGCCGAGATGCTTGTTTATAAATTCTGTAAGTCCTGTTGAGGTAACACTGTCTGTAACAATTGTGCCGCCATCGTTACCCTCAAGAGCGATAATTGAGGCAAGAGCTACTAAACGGTTGCGGTTTATTTCTCTGCCGCTTTCATCAACGCAGCCCGCTCTGTCAACATCAGTGTCAAAAATTATGCCGAGGTCAGCTTTATTGTCGGTTACAGCCTTGCATATTGAAGCCATCGCCTCTTTGTTTTCGGGGTTTGGTGCGTGATTCGGAAACATTCCGTCCATATTAAGAAACTGGCTGCCCGACACATCGGCACCGAGAGGTGCAAGCACATCAGTGGCATAAAATCCGCCCACACCGTTTCCTGCATCAACAACTATTTTGTAGCCCTCAAGAGGCTTATCCTCTTCGCTTACACCAAGCTCGCTGCAGATCATCTTGCGCAGTCCGGCGGCATAAACCGACAAATAATCTATGGCTTCGGCTACAGGTACCCTGCCGTTTGCCTGATAATCTTCACAGGCAAGGAACGTTATTCTCTCAATATCCTCACCGTTGAGACCGCCGTCTCTGGTGAAAAATTTAAGTCCGTTTTTATTAAAAGGATGATGACTTGCAGTTATCTGCACACTTGCAATGCATCCGAGATAAACCGTAGTCATAAACATAGCGGGAGTTGAAGCGTATGAGCAGTCATAAATCTTATAGCCAAACTCTCCGAGAGCAGCAATAACCTGCTTTTTAATGCGAAGTGCAGATATTCTCGAATCGTGTCCGACAGCTATCTTCTCACCCTCATAGCCCTTTTCCTTAAGCCATTTGCAAAATCCCACTGTCAGGTCAAAAACAGCCTTGTCCGTGAGTTCGACAGCCTCTCCCTCAACTCCTTCGGCAGCAGTACCTCTGATGTCTGAGCCGCTTTTCAGCTTTTTATAGATGTTTTCCATAATTATTCTCCTTTTGCAACGAGTTCGTCTGTGATTTCACTGAGATATTTATACATAGGTGTGAAGGCTCTGACTGCATAGGTCAGCTCCTCTTTGATTGACCCGTCTATAAGCTTTGACATATCCTTTGAATAGTAAGTAAATCCAAAATTTTTAGCGTTATAAAAGAGCCTCAAATCCTTATCAACCTTATCAATATCAGGCTTATCCTTTTTGAAAGAATCGAGATAAAGCTCCGCACCTGTTATCTCAACACCCTTAAGTGCTTTTCTGAACTCCTCAGGCTTTTCTGTGAGCTTACGCCTGAAAGCGGCAAGGCCGGTGGCATCAAAACGGAACATAGCCACACCGTAGCTGTAGCCGCCGGGATAAAACTCAAACCACATGCAGGGGAAGTTTTCCCACTGATGCTTATCACGCATAAACATACACCATAGATTTGCACGGTACATCTCTTTGTTTTTTGAGTAGCGTGTGTCGCGTCTTACCCTTGACACCATTTTTGTCGGGATAAGATTCATCTTGGAGTCAATAGCGTAAAGCTCCTTACTGAGATCTGAGCAGAGCTGTCTCATGGGCACAACGGACATTCTTTTTATATCCTCTTTGACGCTCTCATAGAAATCTCTTGAGTCATTGAATTTGTTCATTTCAAGCAGCATAAAGCCGTTGGGGTCAAAGCCTTTGAACTCACCCATTTTATTTACCTTCTTTATCAAGTAATTTCATAACATTTTCGGCAGCGTACATAACGGCAACCTTAGCCGAATGAAAATTAAGACCACCCTGAAGCCAAACTGCAAAGGGCTCACGAAGAGGTGCGTCGGCTGAAAGCTCAATGGATGAGCCGAGAGTGAAGGCACCTGCCGCCATAATAACCTCACTGTCATATCCGGGCATTTCCCACGGCTCGGGGGTAACGAAGGAGTCAACGGGAGAGCCCTTCTGTATGCCCTGGCAGAAAGCAATGAGATTTTCGCTGTTTCTGAGTCTGACAGCCTGAATGATATCATGCCTCGATTCACCAACCTCGGGAGTGGGATCAAAGCCCATAAGAGTAAACAAAGCCGAGGTGAATGCAGCAGTTTTAAGAGCCTCACCCACAACATGCGGTGCAGAGAAAATGCCCATAAACAGCTCTCTTGAGTGACCTAAGGTTGCACCCACCTCTCTGCCGAGACCCGGTGTAGTGAGTCTGTAGGCGCATTTTTCAACATATTCCTTTTTGCCTGCAATATAGCCGCCTGTTTTGGCAATTCCGCCGCCCGGATTTTTTATAAGAGAACCTGCCATAAGGTCAGCACCCACATCTGTAGGCTCAAGCTTTTCAACAAATTCACCGTAGCAGTTATCAACCATAACCATAGCACTGCTCGTTTTCTTTGTTATATCAACAATCTTTTTTATTTCTGCGACACTCAGTGAGGGCCTGAGGCTGTAGCCCCTCGAGCGCTGAATATAAACCATTTTCACATCGCCCTGAGCAAGTCTCTTTTCAATAGCCTCATAGTCAACTCTGCCGTCAGCAGTGAGTGAAACCTCATCATATTTAACGCCGTAATCCTTGAGTGAGCCCATATCGCCGCCGTCTTTTGATATGCCGATAACAGGCTGAATTGTGTCATATGGTCTGCCGGTGACGCTGAGCATTGTGTCGCCGGGGCGAAGCACACCGAAAAGGGCAACCGTCAGTGTGTGGGTACCGCAGGTAAAATTGTGTCTGACAATAGCATCCTCTGCACCAACGGCCTGTGAAAAGACAAGGTCAATAACCTCTCTGCCTCTGTCATTATAGCCATAGCCTGTACTCTCGGTGAACATAGATTCGCTGACATGATTATCAATAAATGCTCTGAGCATTTTCTTCTGATTATATTCTGTAATTTCGTCAATAGTTTCAAACTCTTTTTTTGCTGTTTCAAGAGCTTTTAATGAGAGCTCCTCAACTCTTTTATCAAAACTGAACAACTTTCTTTTTCCTTTCTCTTGGCTTTGTTGATGGGATTTATTCTCTGCAATTTTTGTTGAAATTAGGAGTGAGGGGTTAGGAGTGAGGAGTCGCAGGGAGCAAGGCTCCGAAACATATCCGTTTGTAATTTGTACAAAATCAAATTCGTATTCCGCCGAGAAAACTCCCAAAGAGGTTTTTAATCGACGGCACCTGCATTTATTGAGTATTACCTCTGCGGGTAAATATTGATGTCAGCCGGTGGTTAGCCCGCGACTACAACTCCTAACTCCTCGTTCCTAACTCCTAACTAATTAAAGCACTCACTCTGACTTATAAAGCAAATTCTTTCGTTGAGCTCAAATCCGATGTGCTCATAAAAGCCTTCAGCGGATTCGTTAAGAGCAATAACATAAACTGACTTTCCTTCACTTTCAAGCTCCCTTACAGCCGATAAAACAGTCTTTTTGCCAAGCCCGGTTTTTCTTGAGGTGCTTTTGCAGGCAACACCGCTGATTATGGCAGAGTGCTCTGTTTCACTGCTTGTCATAACACATGAATGCAGCATGCCGTTTTCGCTTATGCCCATGCTTCTTGCCAGGCCTCTTTGCTTTCTGAAGGTGAAATCTGAAAGCCATGAGAGATAGGAATCTCTGTCTGCTCTGAAGGAGCCGGGAATAGCTTCACTTATGAGGATATAGAGCTGTTTATAATATTCCTCATCTAAATTATCAGCTGTGTACTCCCCTGCATTTCCGCGGAAAATATAAGCTTTCTTAGTTTTCGACGCAATATAGCCGAGAGCCTCGCAGCAGCTTTCACTGCACAAAATTTCGCTATAGCCCAGCATATCACAGAACCGTCTTATTTCCTCAGCTTCACAGGAATCCTTTATTTTGACGGTGACAGTGTCATAAAATTTAGCCACAACTCCCTTTATTTCATCGCCGACTATATTGAGCCAGCAGCTGAAAAAATCCCGTTCAAAGCCGTATGCGAGGCAGTAGCACAAAATTTTTGTGCCTGATAAATCACCTTCACAGAATTGTGATACAGAATCGAGGTCATTTTCCTGAGCTATTTTAAGCATTTGCATACTCCTCATAAAGAGCTTTTGCCAAATCAAAGCAGGCTGTCATATCTTTTATGTCACCCACAGATGTGCCGGAATGAATATATCTGCAGGGTAGCGACACAGCTATTGTGTAAACACCTTCGCATGCCTTATGAATAGCACCGGCATCATTGCCGCCTGCAACGGTTGTTTTTGTCTGTACGGCTATGCCTTTATCTTTAGCGAGTGAGAATGCACCCTTGAATAAATCTCTGTTATATATTGTTGACCTGTCCATAAACGATACAACTGCACCCTTGCCCTGCACGCACACAGAGTTTTCTTCACTGACACCTGAAATATCAGAAGCAGTTGTAGCTTCAAGAACAATAGCGTAATCAGGTCTTATTGAATAAACAGCGGGTGCTGTGCCGCGGCAGCCAACCTCCTCCTGAACGAGAAAAGCAAAATTACAGTCATATGGGAGGTCGCTTTCAATAAGCTTGATCATAATTGCACAGCCGAAGCGATCATCAATAGCTTTGGCTTTAATCTTATCCTTGCCGAAGGTGACGAAATCAGACACAAAGTATACCGGGTCGCCGAGAGAAACAAGTTTTTCGGCTTCTTCCTTATTATCAACCCCGATATCAATATAGAGCTTATCAAGTGCGGGAACGGTTTTTTCTTCATCGCCCTTAGTCAGGTGAAGCACCTTGCTGCCTATAACGCCGCTGACATTTTCACCCACCTTAACAGCTCTGCCCACTGCAACCTTGGGGTCAACTCCGCCAACATTGGTGAATTTAAGGCAGCCGTTATCGCAGATATATGTGACAATAAAGCCTACCTCATCCATATGAGCTGAGAGCATAACCTTATTTTTAGGTGTTTCCTTACCTTTTTTAAAGGCAAGGATATTGCCCATAGGGTCAATTTTATACTGACATTTGCCCTCAATACGGCTGATGATGTAATCTCTGACTTTATTTTCGTCGCCTGAAATGCCGTTAATAAGGCATAAATCTCTGAGTGCTTCAAGCATTACATTCAGCCTCCTTTTTAAGAAGATATTGCGCAATGAGTCTTGCCGTGTTTTCAATATCGCTAAGGGAAATTATCTCGCTTCCCGTGTGCATATAACGAAGGGGTACGGACAAAAGTGCCGTTTTGACACCGCTGCCGGTGACATTGATTGAGTCTGCGTTTGTGCCTGTCCGCGAGCCCATAACATCATTCTGATAAGGAATGTTTTTCTCTTTGGCAAGATTAATGAGCTCGTTTGTCATTGCTCTGTCAAGAGTGGGCGCAATGCCGATTGAGGCACCGCCGCCGAGCTTCACGGTCTGAGTTTTATCTGTATAGGGATCATCGCCGAAGCCGACATCAACAGCAATTGCAAGGTCGGGCATAAGTGAGTAGGCACCTGTTTTGGCACCGCCGCCGTTTGTTTCCTCCTGAGACGAGAAAAGTACACTGACCTTGATGTTATTGAGCTGACCCTTTGTCATTTCAAGGGCACGAAGTATAACCGCAACACAGCATCTGTCATCCAGAACTCCGGAGCTGATTTTATCGCCTGCAAGCTCACACTGGTGGCATCTGAGAGTTACCCTGTCACCGATTTCAACAAGCTTTTCGGCAGAGTCCTTGTCATAGCCGATGTCAACAGCCATAGTTTTGATATCAAGGCTCTCTTTTGAGCTGTCACCCTTTTGCAGATGGGGCGGAACAGAGGAAATAACACCGAAAAGCTTCTCTTTGCCGTGAACCGTAACCTCTGCACCCGTTAGCACACGAAGGTCTGTGCCGCCAACCTTATCGATAAGCAGAAAGCCCTTCTCATCGATTGCTCTTACAACCATGCCTATCTGGTCTATGTGTGCATCAAGCAGAATATGCACACTGCCCTGCCCCATTGTGCCGCGTACACTGCCGAGGCGGTCAATTTCACAGGGTATATATTCGCTCAGCAGCTCCTTTGCGTACTCTGCCGCTTCTCTTTCGTCACCTGATGTTCCTGCTTTTTGCGCAAGTGAAAAACAAAGCTGTTTTAAATCCATAACTAATTCCTTCTTTGAAAGATTATAATCTTATTTATTATACTCTAACCGAGCGGAAAAATCAATATAAATTGATATAAAAACCTTTTAGGTTTGGGGCGTGAAGGCAAGTCTGCGACCTCTCTGTCAGCCTACAGGGCTGACATCTCCCCTTTCAGGGGAGACAAGCTGACGAAGCACCACAAAAAAACACCGACACCCCAAGCGGTCAGGCTCGGGGTATCAGTAGGCTTCATCTTTAGATAAGGAGCATCGTCACCGAAGTGCCGCCGGTGGCGGATGAAACGAGGTGAGGATGGCGCAGCGGTCAAAATTGCTCGGCTCCC
>JAFQLV010000078.1 GCA_017396515.1 Clostridia bacterium
AGGGTTTGTGGTTATTGATAAAAGAGCAGGGGGTTGGGGTCTGGCTGCCTTTTCTGACGATGAGGGGAGACAATGCAATTAGGGATTGTTTTTATTTGTTTGTGGGTCAAACGGACCGTCGGGGACGCCGGTCCCTACAACATATTTTTCATTTGGGTTATTTACTCTGTTATGGGAATCCCACCGGTCCCTGCAGATGTGATAACGCAAAACATCCGCCTGAGGTTAATCAGACGGATGTGGTTTTTTAAATGAATTGACCTGAAGGGTCATGAAAAGGGCTCTTCGCGGGTTAATCAGTATGTAATTGTGTAGTCGTGCTCGAAGGTCATACCAACCTCTGCGTGGAGTGTGCCGAAGAGCTTAGCTTCAACTCTGAGAAGAATGGGAAGAGTGTAGTTTGACCATGTTGTGTGGCCTGTAGCCTTGTCAATCTTGCACTTAACAACGCAGTCATAATATTCTGCTGAGAAGCTCTGAACAACGAAGCCTGCTGCATCCATAACATCTTCTGTTCTGATGGTTGAGAAGGCTGCTGCAGCACCTGTGCCTGTTGCCGGGTCTGTTGTGGTGTTGAGCTTAATCATAATTTCATATTCTGTGCCGTTGTCTGTGCAGGTTGCCTCAGCAACGTCAGCCTCTGTGAGCTTACTTGACCAGCTTTCGCCTGCAACGGGATATGAAGCAACGATATCAGCATTGCTTGCATATTCAACGGGAGTTTCATTTTTCTTAAGGAAGCTTGAAATAAGGTTTGAACCGATTGACTGGAGAGCTGAGGGAACTACAAGCTTTTCTTCGTTGTGACGGAGGTCTTCGTAGTTTCTGACAACCTTTGTTGCTTCTGTCTTGACCTTGTCTGCGCTTTCATTGAAGTAAGCAATGATTTCAGCCTTTGACTGAGGTGCACCTGTTGAGGGAGCATCTGTGGGAGCCTGTGTGGGGGCTGTTGTGTCGCCGCCTGAGGGAGCATCTGTGGGAGCTGCTGTTGTGGGAGCAGTTGTTGTAGGAGCTGCTGTTGTGGGGGCTGTTGTTGTGGGAGCAGTTGTTGTAACCTCTGAGCCTGCAGGTTCAGTTTCGGTTTTTACATTCATAAGTGAACCGAGAAGATGACCTGTTGAGAACAGGAAGATGACAACAAGGGCAATTGCAAGAGCCTGAATAACATCGTCCTTTAAAAAGCTCCATGACTTATTTGAATTGTTTTCCATGACTTGATTTCCTTTCCTTTTCAGCGTCCGAAGACATGAACGCATAATTTTTTATCATTATAGTACATTTTTTTGCGTTCTTCAAGGGTTAAAATATAAATAATTCAAATTTTTTATAGTTTTTTTAAGTTTTTTTAAGTTGAAGCCCTTGGCGCAGGCTGTATTTTTCCTCTTTTAATTATTAAGAAAGTTTTTTGCCTAATATGTGGTAAAAGTATTTTTATTGTGCTATAATAATTTGGCATGTGTATTTTTTAAACCGAACCTTTCTGAAAGGATATTATATAATGAAAAAGCTCAACAGAATAAAACCTCTGTCAAGGGGTCATGAAATAACCTGGTGGGTTTGCCGTGCACTTCTGTTTATATGGGGTGTGTGGGGTATGCTTCACGGCTACACCTCGGAATTTGTGCAGGCCACCTTCGCAATTATCTTCACACACCTGTGGGATATGTTTCAGCTTTTCGGCGGCAGAAGCTTTATAACCAAGGTGCCTGCATATATGCAGACACTGCTGAATGTGTTTATCTGCTTCGGCTGTGTGGTGGGAACAACCCTCAACACACGCACCGATTTCACCGGTATCGATATTCCCGAGCATATTTTTGCAGGTTATCTTGCCTGCACGGGGGCTTATGTGCTCTCAGAGATAATGCAGGGCGAAAAGCAGCCTATAAAAATTTCCGTTCAGGCACTGTTTTCTCTCGGCTTTGCAGTTTCAATACTTGTGGGCTGGGAATATTATGAATTTACCATGGACAGGCTTTACGGCTTTACAATGCAGCACGGTCAGGCACCCTACAGCCACGGACTGACGGACACAATGGTTGACCTTATGCTGGGCACCGGCGGTGCTCTGGCGGCAATGTTTATTGAGGCGTTCCGCAGAGTGGGCATTATAGGGGGAAAGGACCGCCACGAAAAGCGTGCGGCATATCTTGCTCAGCGTGCAGAGGTTAAAAAAGAAAAAATGCGTTTAAAGGCTCTTGAGGAGCAGTCAGGAGAGATAAAATGAAACTTTCCGAAATATTAAAAGGTCTTACTTATACTTCAGAAGGCTTTTGCGACATTGAAATTAAGGATATAGCATATGACTCGAGAAAAAGCGGCGAGGGAATACTCTTTGTGTGTATGGTGGGTGCCTTCACCGACGGTCATAAGTATGCCATGAGCGCCTATGAAAAAGGAAGCCGCGTGTTTTTATGTCAAAGAAAAGTGGAGCTTCCCGCAGACGCCCTAATTATTATAACGGAAAACACCAGAAGCGCTCTGGCGAAAATAAGCTGTAATTTTTTCCGCAACCCCTCAAGGGAGCTTTGCGTTATAGGCATAACAGGTACCAAGGGAAAAACCACCTCGGCACATCTTGTGAAATTTGCTCTTGAAGCAGGGGGTATAAAGACAGGAATAATCGGCACTGTGGGTGCATTTTACGGCGACACGGAGCTGCCCACTGTAAACACCACACCTGAAAGCTATGAGCTGCAGAAAATGCTTCGTCAGATGGCAGACGGCGGCTGCAGGGCTGTGGCTATGGAGGTTTCGTCCCTGGGTCTCAAGCACCACCGTGTTGAGGGTACTCATTTTGGTTACGGAGTATTTATCAATCTTTATCCCGACCATATCGGTACCAACGAGCACGACTCATTTGAAGAATATGCCTATTGGAAGGCTCAGCTTTTCCCTATGTGTGACAAGGCAATTGTGAACACCGATGACCCCTTCAGTGAGGAAATTATGAAGCACTGTAAGGGTGAGATTATCACCTACGGCTATGACAGCAGGGCTGACTATGTGCTTGAAAATGCACGCAAGGTTAAAGACGGCAACCTTCTCTCAGTTGCCTTTGATATGAAGGCAAAAGGAAAGGATAAAAGCTTTACCGTGGCGTTGCCCGGTGAATTCAACGCACACAATGCTCTCATTGCAGTGGCTTTGAGTGAGCAGTTCGGTGTGAGAGATGAGGCGACGGCAAAGGGTTTCAGGGATGTTTTTGTAAGAGGCAGAGGCGAGCTGGTACGGGAAAGCGAGGATGTGACAATTATAATTGACTATGCCCATAACGGTATAAGCCTGAAAAGCATAATTGACACAGCCAGAGAATATGACCACAATAAGATTATTACCCTTTTCGGCAGTGTCGGCGGCAGAACTGAGTGCCGCCGTGAGGAGCTGGGCACTGTCTCGGGCAAAATGAGCGATTTCACTGTTATAACAAGTGACGACCCGGACTATGAAGACCCCCGAAGCATATGTGAGGAAATTGCCGCTTATTGCAAAAAGGCAGGGGGCGAATATGTCATCATCCCCGACAGAGGCGAGGCTGTGAGCTTCGCAGTCAAAAAGGCAGAAAAGGGTGACATACTTATCCTTGCAGGCAAGGGTCACGAGCAGTATATGAAGATTAATGGCGAAAAGGTACCCTTCAGCGAAAAAGCGGAGGTACTCAGAGCTTTAAAAGAAAAGAAAGAAGGTATATAAAATGTATACATTCAAAGTGGAAACGGATTTAAAGGCATATGATAAGTTTATAGAGGAAAACGGCGGACAGTATATTCAGTGCAGTGCCTGGCAGAATGTTAAAACCACATGGAAATGCACTTATTACTGCGGCTTTGAGGGTGAGAAAAGAGTGCTTGCTGTGCTTGTAATGGAGCGTTCACTTCCTGTTGCAGGCAAGATCTGGTACGCCTCAGGCGGTGCGGTGTGCGACTATAATAACAGAGAGCTTCTTGAGGAATTCACCGAATTTATGAGAGGTGAAATGAAAAAAGGCGGAGCGACCTGCTTTATTATGGACCCGCCCGTATCACTGCGCATAAACGGTGAGGAAAGAGACGAGGGACATAAAATGCACAAGGTGCTCACTGACCTTGGCTATGAGCTTAACCCTTCAATTGAAAATTACACCTACAAGCAGCCCGTTCAGCTTTTTATTCCTCTTTATGAGGGGGACACTCAGCTCACTGCCGATAAAATACTCAAGAAATGCGACAAGGGTGTAAGATACAGCATCCGTATAGGCGAGCAGCGCGGTCTTGTGGCTGAAAGCTATACATATGAAGATGTGGAGAAGAACCCTCGGATTATGGATGACTTTATGGCTGTTATGCGTGACACAAGCGAAAGAGACAGCTTCGTTGAAAGAAACGGTGAATATTGCACAAAGCTTCTGCGTGAATTCAGAGGTCACAGTGACCTTAAGTTAGTTTATTATGACAAGGATATAGACGAGTCCCTGCAGGCAGAGCGTCTGCAGAAGAAGGAAAAGGCACTTTCTGAGCTGGAGGGTGCACACGAAAAGAAGCAAAGACAGCTTCGTGAAATTATTGACAGTGCAGACAAGCAGACGGAGCACTATGAAAAGAGAATGGCAGAGGCTGAGGAGTTCACAAAGGAAAGACGCATTTGTGTTGCCGGAGGACTTTCCATTTATTATGCAGGTATGGGCTCATGCCTTTTCGGCGGCACGAGAAATGTAATAAGAAACAACACCCGTTCAAGCCACTATCTCAATTATCTCAGACTTTGTGAAAGTGTTAAGCGCGGCTGTAAAATACACGACCTTGGCTATGTTATTGTCAAGTCTCCCGAGCTGCAGGGTGACGGCACCTTGGGTGAGCTTGTGCCTCAGGATAACTTCAAGGGAATTTATGATTTCAAAAAGAGCTTTTCGGCAGATTATCACGAGTTTATAGGTGAATATGTGCTTGTGGGCAATGCTCTTAAGTATTATTCTTATGCCAAGCTTATGCCTACGGCTAAGAAGGCAAAGATCAAAGCGATTAAAATGCTCAGGAGATAAATCTGCATGATAAGCTTGTTCCGCACAAAGCGGAACATATCGAATTTGCCTGTGGCAAATATATGGAGTTGCTTTTAGGCAACATATCGAGTTTGCGTGAGCAAACATATCGACCTTGCAGAGGCTTGCTTTTTGTACCTGCTGATAAAAAAGAGTAAGATTTTGTTTTATAAGCCTTCCTTGTATAAAGGGAGGCTTTGTTTTTTATGCAGGGATTGTTTATCTTTATCGGTGAGGCTGTCCTTTCTGACGATAAGGGTAGACGGTGCAGTTAAGGTTCCGCTTTTATCAATGTAAACATCTCTGCTGTCCTCGCCGGACGGGCGTTACTTTCCACAGATAAGCGGAAAGTAACCAAAGCGCCCTTTTTGGTGCCATCGGTCCGAAAGTACGAAGAATTACCGCTTTAGTTTGCAGAAACTTTTAATTCACAGGCATTTTCGCAGTTATAGTGAAATATCAGGTCACTTCTTATCGGTAATTATTCGTGTTTCTCTTTTCTGCTTCGAGGG
>JAFQLV010000079.1 GCA_017396515.1 Clostridia bacterium
AAATTACAAGGAGAGTATACCACATTTTTTCAGTTATTTCAATTTTTTGGTAAATAATTTAAATCTTTGTTAATCAAGGAGGATTATCATTCTTTCTCCCTGAAGCTGAACGGGATAGGTTTCAAGAACAGATTCACTGCAAATTACACTTATGTACTCACCCTCAAAGGAGTCAGGAGAAAGGTCTGTAACATACCAGCCATCAACAACGAAGTCCGTATTAATGCCGATATTTACAAAAACTCTGTCCCCTACATAGTCTTCCCAGTCATATCCGTCTGCCTTTTGGAGAAGCAAGGAACTGCCGTAGCTTTCTGCAACATAGCCCGAAAGCATTATTTCGCCATCTTTAAGGGATGTGTCTGCCCTGTTTTCTAATTTTGCACAGGCACAAAAGCTCATAACAAAAATAACCGAAAGTAAAATAGCTATAGTTTTCTTCATAAAAAAATCACCTCTGCCATATTAGACAAGTTTTACGGCAGAAGTGTTGCATATATTTTAATTTTTTATTTGAAGTATTCTGTAATCTGAGTAATAGTCTTTTCTACTGTTGCTTCTTCACCTGAAAAAGCTGCTGCACCTGAGAGCGACAAAAGCATTGTAAGAGAAACTACAATTGCTGTAAATCTCGAAAACCTCTTCATTTTTTCCGTTTCACTCCTTTCATTTAACAGACTTTGGCTATAATACATTGTTATTCCTGAAAGGTCAAGACTTATTCCTTAATGTTTACCGTTTATTTATTATTATATATCATATTTTATGGCGAGAAACCCTTGAAAAATCTGACATAATATTGTATACTGTTACGGTATATATAATCGGTGAAGTATGTTTTCATCGGTTTTCGGTAAAAATTTTTACGGAGGAATCAGCAATGGCAGAAATTGAAAAAAGCAACAGCTTTATCGCCATGGAACATGAGGTGCTCAAGTTCTGGGAGGATAACAATTGCTACGAAAAAAGAAAAGAAAAAAATCAGGGTAAGGAACGCTTCCGTTTTATTGACGGACCTATTACAGCTAATAACCCTATGGGTATTCACCACGCATGGGGTCGTACGCTCAAGGATACATTCATCAGATACAAGTATATGCAGGGCTATGACTGCCGTTGCCAGAACGGTTTCGACAGCCAGGGTCTCTGGGTAGAGGTTGGCGTTGAAAAGGAGCTTGGCTTTGAATCAAAGAAGGATATCGAGGATTACGGTATCGACAAGTTCACAACAAAATGCGTTGAAAGAGTAAAGCAGTACTCAGGTGTTATTACTGAACAGTCAAAAAGACTCGGTCAGTGGATGCAGTGGGATAACTCCTACTACACCAACACAGACCTTAACATCACAAGCATCTGGCATTTCCTCAAGACCTGCGACAACAACGGCTGGATCAAGAGAGAGTATAAGCCTATGCCCTGGTGCCCCCGTTGCGGTACATCACTTTCAGAGCATGAAATGACCGGTTCATATAAAACCGTTACACATAACTCTGTTTTCTTCAAGCTTCCCATTGAAGGCACAAACAGCAAAATCATTGTATGGACAACAACTCCCTGGACACTTTCATCAAACGTAGCTCTTGCAGTTAACCCTGAAATCGACTATGTTGAAGTTAAGGTTAAGAGCGACGAAAAGACACTTATCCTCGCTAAGAATGCAATCAAGTATCTCGGCGATGACAAGCTTGAGGTTCTCCGTATGTTCAAAGGTGAAGAGCTTGTTGGTAAAAATTACGACACCTGCTTCCCCGAGCTTGAGGCTCAGCAGGGCTTCGAACATAAAATCGTAGCATGGGAAGATGTTGACGCTGAAGAAGGTACCGGCGTTGTTCACATTGCTCCCGGTTGCGGTGCCGAAGATAACGAGCTTGGTAAGAGACTCGGTCTTCCTGAAATTATGCCCGTTGACGATATGGGTATCTTCCTTAAGGGCTTCGGCTTCTTCACAGGCAAGAACTCAAAGATAATCGCTGACGAAGTATTTGAAGAGCTTAAAAATAGAGATAAGCTTTATCTTGTAAAGCCCCACGAGCACAGCTATCCCGTTTGCTGGAGATGTAAGGAAGAGCTTATTTACCGTCTTGTTCCCTCATGGTTTATTGCTACAGAAGAGCTTAAGCCACGCCTTATCAGAAACGCTCAGAGCGTTAAGTGGGAGCCCGAATCAAACGGCAAGAGAATGCTCGACTGGCTCAACAATATGGGTAACTGGAACATTTCACGTAAGCGCTACTACGGTATGCCCCTCCCCTTCTATGTATGTGAGGAATGCGGAAACGTTCACGTTGTAGGTTCAATTGACGAGCTCAAGAGCCTTGCAGTTGACCCCGCTAAGGTTGATGCTCTTCCCGAGCTTCACAGACCCTGGATTGACGAAGTTGAAATCAAGTGTCCCAAGTGTAGTGCAAATGTTAAGAGAATCACTGATGTTGGTGATGTTTGGCTTGACGCAGGTATTGTTCCCTTCTCAACAACAGGCTACTTTACCGATAAGGAAGAATGGAAGAAGAACTTCCCTGCAGAATGGGTTGTTGAAATGCGTGAGCAGGTTCGTCTCTGGTTCTATTCACTTCTGTTTATGAGCACAGTGCTTGAAGACAGAGCACCTTATGAAAGGGTACTTTGCCACTCAAGCGTTATTCAGGAAAACGGACAGAAATTCTCAAAAACAGGTTATATGATCCGCTTTGACGAGGCTGCCGAAATCATCGGTGCCGATACAGTCCGTTATCTCTATGCAGGTGCACCTGTTGCCAATGATGTTCGTTTCGGCTTTAACCTCGGTGACGAAGCAAGAAGAAAGCTCCTTTCATTCTGGAACATTTACACCTTCTTTGAGACCTATGCAAAAATTGACAAGCCTAACTTTGAGGGCTACACACCCGATAAGAACGCTATGACAATTACCGATAAATGGCTCGTTATCAGAACAAATGACTTCATCAAAAAGGCAACTGCCCAGATGGAGGATTACAAGGCATATAATGTAATTAAAGAGTTTGAAGTGTTTGTTGACGATATTTCCAACTGGTATATCAGAACAAACCGCCGCCGCTTCTGGAAGACAGGCGATGAAAGCGATAAGATGATTGCTTACTGGACACTTTACAATGCTCTTACAGCCTGCGTAAAGGTTATGGCTCCCATCACTCCCTTTATGACAGAGAGCATCTGGCAGAATCTTATCCGCCGCGTAATGCCCTCAGTAGAGCTTTCAGTTCATCTCAGCGATTGGCCCACAGTTCTTGAGGGCTTTGAGGATGACGGCATTATTGAGCAGACCGCCTTTGCCCGTGAAATCATTGCAACCGCTATGAGACTTCGTAACGAGCATCAGATTAAGGTTCGTCAGCCCCTCTCAAAGCTTTATGTGTGCTGCGACGAAGCAAAGAGTGCACAGATTAAGATTTACGAAAAGAACATCCTTGACGAGCTTAACATCAAGGCTCTTGAATATATCAGCGATAAGAGCATGCTCGAAGACAGCTATCTCACCGTTAACTTCAGGGTTGCAGGTGCAGTTCTCAAGGGCGATGTAAATAAGATGAAGCAGGCCCTCGAGACAGCTGATGCCGCAGAAATGGCAATGTACACAGAAAAAGCCAAAGCAGGCGAGGCAGTGCCTGTAAAGGGCTTTGAGGAAGCTTATGACGGCTCCATCTTCAACATTATGTCAAAAACTAAGGAAGGTATCGTTTCTGCCGAATGTCAGGGCGACACAATTATTGCTCTTGATGTTGTGCTCACAGACGAGCTTATTAAGGAAGGTACTCTTCGTGATATCATCCGTCAGTGCCAGCTTATCCGTAAGGAAGCAGGCTACGAGGTTGAGCAGAGAGTTGTTATGGCTGTTTCATCAGACAGCGACTTTATCGTCTCCTGCCTCAATGAAAACAAGGACTATATGAAAGAGGAGCTGCTCGCTGACGATATTATCATCGGCGGTGCAATTGAAGCTGACCTTACAAAGACAGTTTCAGCCGCAGACAGTGACGTTACTCTTGCAGTTAAGAAAGCCTAAAATCAGTTTTTCAGCCCACAGTTTATCTGTGGGTTGAATGTAATAAAAGAAGAAAATCGTATACTATTATATATATGTGTTTTTTTCTGCTATAAATGTGAAAAGCGTATACTATTATATATATGCTTTTTTCACAGCATTAAGAAAGGACATCAGACTATGGCTAACGATAAAAAAATGGTAGAAGATATCACTTCTATGGAAGAAGATTTCGCCAAGTGGTACACGGATATCTGCAAAAAGGCAGAGCTTGTTGAATACACAAGCGTAAAGGGCTGCATGGTTATACGCCCCTACGGCTATGCAATATGGGAAAACATCCAGAGAATCCTTGACGGTATGTTTAAGGCAACAGGTCACGAAAATGTATGTATGCCCATGTTCATTCCCGAAAGTCTTCTTCAGAAGGAAAAGGACCATGTTGAAGGCTTTGCTCCCGAGGTTGCCTGGGTAACCCACGGCGGCAGTGAAAAGCTTGAAGAAAAGCTCTGCGTGCGTCCCACCTCAGAAACTCTTTTCTGTGAGCACTATGCAAACATCATCCACTCCCACAGAGATCTTCCCAAGCTCTATAATCAGTGGGTAAGCGTTGTGCGTTGGGAAAAGACAACCCGTCCCTTCCTTCGCTCAAGAGAATTTCTCTGGCAGGAGGGTCACACAATTCACGCAACTGCAGAGGAAGCTATCATTGAAACAGAAAAAATGCTGGGTGTCTATGCTGATTTCTGTGAGCAGTACCTTGCAATTCCCGTTATAAAGGGTAAGAAAACAGAAAGCGATAAGTTTGCAGGTGCAGTTTCAACCTACGCTATTGAGGCTCTTATGCACGACGGCAAGGCTCTTCAGGCAGGCACATCACACTATTTCGGTGACGGCTTCGCAAAAGCCTTCGGTATTCAGTATCAGAGCAAGGAAAATAAGCTGGAATATCCCCACCAGACCTCCTGGGGTATGACAACAAGACTTATCGGCGCTATCATTATGACCCACGGTGACGATAACGGTCTCGTTCTCCCCCCTGCAGTGGCTCCCATTCAGGCGGTTATCATTCCCGTTGCACAGCATAAGCCGGGTGTACTGGAAAAGGCTGCCGAGCTCAAGGCTACT
The DNA here is from genome assembly GCA_017396515.1 of Clostridia bacterium. GTDB lineage: Bacteria > Bacillota > Clostridia > Oscillospirales > Acutalibacteraceae > UBA6857. The sequence goes on from JAFQLV010000079.1 coordinate 5,129, forward strand.
CTTGAAAATGCAGGCATCCGCGTGAAGGTTGACGACAGCAACAACTCCGCAGGCTGGAAGTATTCAGAATATGAAATGAAGGGTGTGCCCGTACGAATTGAAGTAGGCCCCCGTGATATCGAAAACGGCGAATGTGTTCTTGTTACCCGCCACAACAGAGAAAAGTGTGTGGCAAAGCTTGACACCTTAGCTGAAACTGTTGCAGCAAAGCTTCAGCAGGTCAGAGACGGCATTTATAACAAGGCTCTTGAAAACAGAGAAAACAGAACCTATGCCTGCACAACTCTCGATGAAATCACAGCAGCTCTCACAGAAAAAGGTGACGGCTTCATCAAGGCTATGTGGTGCGGAAGCGAGGAATGTGAGGACAAAGTTAAGGAAATTACCGGTGTCGGCTCACGCTGTATGCCCCTTATTCAGGAAGAAATTTCAGACAAATGCGTTTGCTGCGGCAAAAAAGCAGAGCATTTAGTTTACTGGGGTAAAGCATATTAAGCTAAATTTATCAAAAAGCTCTTAGTATTGTACAAAACCTACAATGCTAAGAGCTTTCTTTTGTGCAGTTTAGCCTAAAAAGGCAAAAAATCGTGATTTTTAGGCTTTTTGTATATTTTAACTAAATACAAGGAAAGTTTTTACATATTTTATAAACATTTACCTGAAAATCGACATTATTTTTCTCTTTTTGCATTTTAAATTCAGGCTTAAAATCTCTCAAAAATGCATAAAACTTGACAATTTTGTCATAAATAGATATAATACCCGATGTTGCCGATATGAAATGAGTAAATAAGGCATCCCGAAACAGGGAGTCTTGAGCAACGCTGACGACGATATGACATGCATCTGCAAGGTCAGAGACCGACGTAACACCCATGTAACCGTTTATTTGTAAAAAGAAAAAATTTAAGAAAGAAAGAGTATTGTGTTACGGTGACAGGTCTATGCAAATATAAAGTGTGTGTCCTTCTTTCTTTATCAAAGTTGTCACGTGCTAATGTCGAAAAGTATTATGAGTTAACACGAGAAACACTCATAATCCGGCTCATTCAATTTTCCACGCTTTTCGACAAAGAAAATATCAGAGGTGATAAATATGAAAAAGGCTATGATGAAAGTTATTCTTACAATGATGACTCTTGTTACCCTACTCACAGTTATTCCACTCTCAGCAAACGCAAGTACCAGCAACAAAACAGAAGTTTTCTCGTATCTCACAAAAGAACTTGGATTTAACTCAGCTGCAGCCTGCGGCATTATGGCAAACATTGAAAAGGAATCCAATTTCAAATCAGGCACAGTTATCCGTGACAGCAACGGTCTTCTCTCCGGCGGACTTTGCATGTGGAACGGTTCACGCCTTAACAACCTCAAAAATTATTGCAGCAAAAACGGCTACAATTATCTTTCAATCAAAGGACAGCTCAATTTCCTTGAGCATGAGCTTAAAAGCTCACGCTACTCACACATTTATGAGTATCTGAAGAATGTTTCAAATTCATCCGGCGGTGCTTATGATGCTGCATACTATTGGTGCTATTACTTTGAGGTTCCCGCAAACAGAGCAACAAGAGCAAAGCAAAGAGGCAGTGCTGCTTCAGGCACCTATTGGAAAACCTACGGGAACAAAACAGTCACAAAGCCCGAGCTCAGCTTTTCAAAGGATAAAACATCCTATGATCTGGACTCAAGCATAACCCTTAAGTGGACCTCAGGCGGCCAGAACGCTGATGTTTATAAGGTTTATGTTGCTCAGAAAAACAACAAAACCGGCAAGTACGACTGGACAAATGCCAAAATTTACACAACCACTTCTCTTAAGCAGAAAATCAGCACTGACTATCTCGGTGCAGGCTATTACAGCGCTTATGTCAAGGCTATAAACAGCGCTACGGAAAACAGCAAAAAGAGTAACTATCTTACCTTCACCATCGATTGCCTCACCCATAATTATAAGGAAAAGGTAATTGAAAACCCCACACTTACAAAGGAGGGCGTAACCAAGCTCACCTGTAAGGACTGCGGAAACGAAGCCAAGGGCAAAATTGATAAGATAACTTACAAAAACTTTGCGGACTATCCTATGACTGACATAAAGGCTGTTGACTACACTAACACCTCACTTACCCTTAAGTGGGATGAATATGAAGGTGTAGACGGCTACTATCTCTATCAGAGAGTTGACGGCAAATGGAAGACCGTTGCAACTCTCAGTGAAACCGAGTACACCGTTACAGGTCTTGAGCCGGCAACAAGCTATAAGTTTGCTGTCAAAGCCTATATCAATCACGAGGATAAGGCTTACAAATCAGGTATCAGTGATTCTTATACCACCTCCACCCCAACCAACAAGGTAACCGTTAAAACCATTGACGGCAAGGAGGACGGCACTGCTACTCTCACCTGGACAAAGGAAGACGCTGCAACAGGTTATATAATCTACGTTTCCTCAGACGGCGGCAAAACCTTTAAAAAGGATGTTGTCGTCAGAGACGAAAAGACCTGTGAGGGTACTGTGAAAGACCTTGAAGCCGGAAAAATTTATCTTTTCAGGGTTTGCACTTATCTTGAAGCAGATGACCGAAATGTTTACAGTGACGGCTCTAATATACGACTTGTAAGAATAGCCAGATAAAAATACAGCTCCTTCCCATCGGCAACCGGGAAGGAGTTTTTTGCCCCTCTGCACTCTGAAAATATTGCTTAGGTAGTCCCCTCCTCAAGATTCGGCTGAAACGGCTTGTTTTCAGGGTTTTCCTTTTTTATTGAGTTGTTACCCATATTTTTATAAAACACCTTTAAAAGGCGGATAAAGTAAAAAACAGCGATGAAGCAAAGCCTCACCGCTGTTTTATCATTTTTATCTCAGAAATGCTTCTTTATTTCAAAGATGTCTATTGCACCCACAGGGCACACAGCGTGACATTCGCCGCAGCCGATGCACTTATCATAGTCAACCTTGGCACAGAAGTTTTCTACCTTAACAGCCTCTGCAGGACATGCCTTAACACACTTCATACAGCCTATGCAGCCTGCCTTACACTGCTTTCTTGTCTGAGCACCCTTATCGTGGTTTTTGCACAGAACAGCAGCCTTTGCCACATCTAAGGGGAATAAATCAATAAGGTGTCTCGGGCAGGTTTTTATGCACATCTTACATGCACGGCACTTGTCAGGGTTAATTCTTGCAACACCGTCACAGATGAAAATTGCTTCATAAGGGCAAACCTCAACACAGTCGCCGAAGCCGATGCAGCCGTGAACACAGTTTTTGGGGCCGCCGAAAAGCTGTGTGGCAATCTTACATGATTTTACACCGCTGTACTCCAGCTTTTCTTCAACATTCATATTGTTGCCCTGACACATAACAGCCGCAACCTGAGGCACGATTTCACCTGCAGCAAGACCGAGAATGCCTGCAATTGCCTGAGCTGTGTCATTGCCGCCGGGGATGCAGAGATTACACTCCTTAGTCTCTCCCTTTGCAAGGGCACCTGCATAGCCGTCACAGCCCGTATAGCCGCAGGCACCGCAGTTTGCGCCCGGAAGGCACTCACGCACCTTAACCTCAGTTTCGTCTACGGGTACCGCAAAAACCTGAGAGGCAATTGCAAGACCCAAGCCGGCGATAAGACCGATAGCCGCAACAATAACTACTGCTATAATAATTGAACTCATCTTATTGCCTCCTTAACCGAAAATGTTTTCAACAATGCCCGTAAAGCCTAAGAAGGATACGGATACAAGTGAAGCTGCTACAAGTGTGATGGGAAGTCCCTGCATAAACTTGGGAACCTCACAGGAGTCAAGTCTCTCTCTGACACCTGCAAACATAACCATTGCAAGCATAAAGCCGAGACCAGCGCCCACGGAGTTGAACATTGACTGAGCGAAATTATAGCCACTGTCAACATTGAGAATAACAACACCTAAAACTGCGCAGTTTGTTGTAATAAGGGGAAGGTAAATGCCAAGAGCATTGTAAAGAGCCGGCATATACTTCTTAAGAATGATTTCGACAAGCTGAACAAGTGCAGCAATAACGAGAATGAATACGATAGTCTGAAGGTACTCAAGGTCAAGCTTCACAAGCAGGAACTTGTTTATGGGGTAGGTAACTGCAGTTGCAAGAGCCATAACAAATATAACTGCGGCACTCATACCCACGGCAGTGTTAAGCTTCTTTGAAACGCCAAGGAAGGGACAGATGCCGAGGAATTTTGCAAGAACAAAGTTCTGAGTGAGGATAGCTGTTAAAAGAATTGAAATGAGTTCTTTTGTCATGACTCAGCCACCTCCTTTTTATTAAGTGCACAGTTCTGAGCCATGGGACAGGCCTCACAGCCGCGAAGCTCTGCTCTTTTCTTGCCCTTGCTTTCGGCAAGCTTGTTAACGGCAGCCATAAGCACACCGAAAACAAAGAAACCGCCGGGAGGAAGGATAAATATAAGCATGGGGTTTTCTGAAAGGAAGGGAATGCTGTTACCCAGGAAGGTGCCTGCACCGAAAACCTCACGCACTGCACCCATAAGGAACAGAGCAGCCGTAAAGCCGATACCCATTCCCAGACCGTCAACTGCTGAAGCCAAAACGGGATTTTTGCTTGCAAATGCCTCAGCTCTGCCGAGGATGATGCAGTTAACAACTATAAGAGGAAGATAAACACCAAGCTGTTCGTCAAGAGAGGGCAGGAAGGCTTTGACAACCATCTGCACTATTGTAACGAAGGAAGCAATAATAACAATATATGCGGGGATTCTTACCTTGTCGGGAATAACCTTACGAAGAGCAGAAATAACCACATTTGAGCATATAAGAACAACGGAAGCGGCAAGACCCATACCGATTGCACTTTCAACTGAGGTTGTGGTTGCAAGAGTGGGACAGGTGCCGAGCACAAGACGAAGAACCGGGTTTTCGGCTATAATGCCTTTTGTCAGCTCTTTGCCTAAGGATTTCTTTTCAGCCATTATTTCGCACCTCCTGTAATTTCCGAATAAGCGGCAGTCACTGCATTGACTGCTGATGTGACAGCCTTTGATGTTATTGTTGCGGCAGTGATTGCCTGCACATTCTGGCCGTCATTTGAGTTTTTATCAACAATAAGTGTTCCTGTCTTGCCCACAAAGCGAGCCTTGAAATCAGGCTTTACTGCGTTTGCACCGAGACCGGGAGTTTCGCTGTGAGAAAGAATTTCTATGCCTGTTATTGTGCCCTGCATATCAAGACCTACCATTACCGAAACAGTACCGCCGTAGCCTTTGGCACCTGAGGTAAAGACATAGCCTATCTCCTCGCCATTCTCATCGGTACCCACACAGTAGGTAAGACCGTTTTCAAGCGTTACAGCTTCGCCGTACTCTTTGCCTTCGGGAAGAACGAGCATTCGGCTTGCCTTTTCCGTTTCAACAGCGTTAAGTGCTATTTTTTCCTGCGTTACACTGTTTGTTACGGCAAGAAGTGCAGTAGCGATAAGACAGATGAGAAGAAGTGCCACCGTAGGGATGAGAACCTCCTTGAAGTTTAACTTTTTCATGCCTTATTTGCCTCCTTCTTTGCCTTTTTTTCCTTAATCTCACCAAAGGGCTTGGGAGTTGTCATATTTTCAATATGAGGAACAAGGATATTCATAAGGATAATAGAGAAGGATACACCTTCGGGAAGGGAGCCGAAAAGACGGATAAGTGAAGTGATAAGTCCGCAGCCGATGCCGAAGATAATCTTGCCCTTTTTGTTGATAGGCGATGTGGAATAGTCTGTTGCCATAAAGAATGCACCCAGCATAAGACCGCCGCCTAAAAGCTGATAAGCCACAAACTCAAGATTAAAGGAGCCTGCAAAGAGCATAATCACTGCAACAGTGCCTATAAAGGTAAAGGGAATAACCGGTGAAATAACCTTTCTGAGCATAAGATAGAGTCCGCCGCAGATAAGTGCAATTGAGCACACCTCACCCATTGAGCCGCCGTGAGCACCGAGAAGCATCTGTGTGAGCGTGGGAAGTGCATCACCTGCTGCTGAAACATCACCGCCCTGAACACCTGCAAGCACTGCCATAGGTGTTGCGGCAGTAACGGCATCAGGGTGCCATGCACTTGTGAAAGGCACTACCCACTTTGCCATTGCAGTGGGGAATGATGTCATAAGAATAATTCTTGCAGTCATTGCAGGGTTAACGAAATTCTGACCGATGCCGCCGAACATCTGCTTAACCACGACAATTGCAACAAGACAGCCGATAACTGCCATCCATAAGGGCATTGATGCAGGAAGGTTAAAGGCAAGGATAATGCCTGTTACCACTGCACTAAGGTCACCCACGGTGTTGGGGCGTTTCATTATCTTTCTTGAAAGAGCCTCAAAGATAACGCATGAGCAGACACACACCACGGTCAGTGTCAACGCTCTCAGGCCGAAATAAACCACACTCATAACGAGAGCCGGCATAAGAGCAATAATAACATCAAGCATAATGCCTGTTGTTGTTTCATTTGAGCGCACATGAGGCGATGCGCTTACGGTTAATTTTTTTGCCATTATTTTGCACTCTCCTCTCTGAGCACCTGCTTGGCAAGTCTCATATACTGAACAAGGGGTCTGCCTGAGGGACAGGCGTATGAGCAAGAGCCGCACTCCATGCACACATTGACACCGATGGTCTTTAATCTGTCCGCATCCTTGATTCTTGCAAAGCGCTCAATAAGAGTAGGCATAAGGCTCATGGGGCACACATCAACACATCTGCCGCAGCGAATGCAGTCTCTTTCCTTTTTAACAAGGTCCTTTTTATCCTCAAAGGCAAGAAGTGCGTTATTCTGCTTGCAGATAGGTGCATCTGTGTCACAGATTGCAATGCCCATCATGGGACCGCCTGAAATAATCTTTCTCGGCTCTGACTTAAAGCCGCCGCAATAGTCAATAATATCACCGATGTTGGTACCGATAGGTACACGAAGGTTTTTAGGCTCTCTTATTGCACTGCCGTCAACGGTAATGGAACGGCTGACAAGAGGCTTGCCTGTTTCGGCATATCTTGCAATGAAAGCAGTGGAAGCAACATTCATAACCACACAGCCCACATCTGAGGGGAGCTTTCCGGGAGGTACCTTTCTGCCTGTGGCGGAAAGCACCATCATCTTTTCGGCACCCTGAGGATATCTTGAGCGAAGGGTCATAAGCTTAATGGTATCCCCCGCCTCGTTATCTCTGTCGGCAATTTCCTTCATTATCTCGAAAACCTTTGGCTTGTTGTCTTCAATAGCAATAATAACCTGCTTGAAGCCGAGAATGTCACGCAGAAGCTCAACACCCTTGAGCACATTTTCAGCGTTCTCTATACATTCGCGGTAGTCAACGGTGATATAAGGCTCACATTCAGCTGCATTGATGATAAGTGTATCAATCTCCTTATCCTCGGGAATGTTAAGCTTAACATGTGAGGGGAAGCCTGCGCCGCCGAGACCTACAAGTCCCGACTCTCTGACAGCAGCACAAAGCTCCTGCTTATTGGTGATAACAGGGGGCTTTATACCCTCATATTCTCTCATTTCGCCGTCACTTTCAATTGTGACACCCTTTGTTATAATTCCGTTTGCGAGCTTTATGTCGCCCACTGCCGTTACGGTGCCTGAAACAGTTGCGTGAATTGGTGCAGACACATATTTGTCACTGTCACCGATTTTCTGTCCCACGGCAACGATGTCACCCACTTTTACAAGCGGAGTGCACGGCACACCGATATGCTGCTGCATTGAAAGCACTACCTTTTCCGGTATGGGCATTCTTTCAACAGGCATTTCGGCAGTGTTTTTGTTGTGTGATACGCTTACGCCGCCGCGACCTCGTCTGACAGCGGTAAGCACACCGCCAACCTTTTTGCTCATATTTTCAACCCCTTTATTTTAGCTGACCTTATCGGTCGCTGAGTTTTTATATTTAAGTCCGCCTATTCTCTTAAGCCGCGGCATAAGAAGCATAAGCACGCTTCCTGTCACCGCACCTGTTATAAGAGAAAAAATCAGCAGATACTTAGCGTAATTAAAAATTGCAAATGTGCCCGATATAACCGAGGCACCGAAAAGCTGACCCATATTATGCATAAGGGCTCCCGCTATTCCTATGCCGAGAAAGGAGAATATCCTTCCCTCATATTTAATTAAAAGGCTCACTGCAAGAGTGCTGAGAAGCCCTCCGCAAAGGCTCATAAACGCCCCTGATGCTCCTCTTGTTATAAAAACAAACAGCACCTTGAGCATTGTTATATACACAGCACCGGGCAGCCCCGCCACAGATGCCGCATACATAGTTACAACATTTGAAAGTCCCGGCTTTGCACCGACAGGCAGAAACGGGATATCGGGCACGAGAGTGCTTTCAATAAAAGACAGCACCAGAGCCACCGCCCCGAAAACGCCGAGAAACGTAAGCTTATTTGTTTTCATTGCTTTCACCTTTGTCAATATGCCACCGAGTCAATATTTTCATTTGCGGCACCGTTTAAGACAACAACCACTTTTTCAGGTACGCATGCCATAGTATCACCCTGCCGTGTGAGCTTGCCTTTTTTTACGCAGAGCTGATCGGCACAATCGGAAGATAAAAAGGTAACACCGTCTTTTTCTATAAGCAGCTCACAGCGGTTTATCCTCAGGGTGTAGCTTTCTCCCACTTCGCTTAAGGCTATGCTGTGTGTCTTTTCGCCATATGCATATATTTCTGCCGTGAGTTTTTTATCACTGCCCTTGAAGGAAAGCAGAAAAAGCACTGCTATAAGCAATATAACACAGGCAATCAGAATAATATCGCCCTTTGTTATACCCTTTTTTATTTCGTTATCAATAGTCAAAGTCAATATCTCCCACTGTGGAAATCTTCATATCCTCGCCGACAAATATTGCCGAAGCTCCGTATTCTCTGAGAAGGGGCAGGCTCTTTTCATAGCCTAAAATAAAGCAGGCAGTGGAAAGGGCATCTGACAAAATACCGCTGTCACACACAACCGTAACGCTGATAAGTCCGCTGTCGGCAGGGTACCCCGTAGTGGCATCTATTATATGGTGATATCGCTTACCGTCCTGCTCAAAATATCTTTCATAGTCACCGGAGGTGGAAACGAAGCCTTCACTAAGAGAAATTATTCCTAAATATTCCTTTTCGTTTCTCGGATGCTTTACGGCAATTTTCCACTTATCGCCCTTATCGTTATATTTGCCGTAGGCTACAATGCTGCCGCCCACGCTGATAACGGCACCCTTTATGTCACTTGCCTTAAGATAAAGCATCACATTGTCACAGGCTGCTCCCTTACCCACGGCACCGAGATCGATTTCTATGCCTCTTTCAAGTGTGACGGTGTTGCCGCCCACATAGACCTTGCTGTAATCCACATTCTTAAGCTCTTTTTTTATTTCATCCTCATCGGGAACTCGCTGTGCTTCTTCGCCTATACTCCAGAGCTTGGTCAGACCGCCCACGGTTATATCAAAAACTCCGCCGCTGCTTTTACTGACCCTTGTGCACTCACTGACAATAGCTCCCACATCAGGTGAAACAACCGTCTGTCCGTCATTGAGCTTTGCAACGGCCGATTTTTCATTGCGCCATGATATTTCTTCATCCAGAGCATTTATTAAGGCTGTGATTTTTTCTATGTGCTTTGCGGAATAATCACCGTAAACCTTCTGAGAGACTATGGTGCCCATTGCAACAGTGTTTTTTTCGCTGTAATCATATCTCTTTTCACGGCTGTAATTCCAAAAATAAAGAGCTGTCAGCAAAGCTACACAAATAACCGCCACAACCGATAAAGCAATTTTCTTTTTGTTTTTCATTGGCAAATCTCCTGCAATTATAGGAAAAATTCCCATAATTATATAATATATATACTATAATATAGTAAATATCACCTTTAACTTTTATATTCTATACTATATCCGCAGATTTTTCAAGAGTATTGAAATAAAACTTGCAGTATTACCATAAATTTGTTATAATTGAACAAAATACGACAAAAAAATTTAGCAGGTGATAAAAATGGATTTCAATATTAAAATTCCCGTCAATGTAATCAGCGGCAAGGGCTGTCTGCTGAATAACTCCGCAATGCTTAAAAAGTACGGCAAAAAATGCATTATTGTCACAGGCGGCAAAAGTGCCCGTCTGTCAGGTGCTCTGGGCGATATGGAAAAGGCCCTTGAAAAAGAAAATATCGACTATACCGTCTATGACAAAATCGGCCCCAACCCGAGAATAGACCACTGCCACGAGGCAGGCACTCTTGCCCGTGATTTCGGTGCAGATTTTATTGTGGGTATAGGCGGCGGCTCACCTCTTGATGCGGCTAAGGCTGTTGCGGTTTATGCCGCTAACCCCTCTTTCACTATGGAGGATATTTTTGCTTACGGTGAAAACGAAAGAAACAGAGCTCTTCCGCTCGTGCTTGTGGGCACAACCTCAGGCACAGGCAGTGAGGTGGGCAGAGTCAGCGTGCTGACACACCCCGTTACAGGCAGAAAAAGAAGCATCGCTCCCGACGACACCTTCCCCTCACTTTCATTTGCCGACAGCACCTATACAGAAACGATGCCCTATAGTGTCACTGTTTCAACAGCTCTTGATGCACTCGCTCACGCCATTGAGGGCTATATGTCCGTCAAGTGCAGTGACATTCCCACTATGTTCGGTGAAAAGGCTATTGCTCTTATATGGGAGGGCCTCTGCTATCTTCACAGCACAAAGTCACTGCCCGATGAAGCACTTCGTGAGAAGCTTTATTACGGCTCACTGTACGCGGGTATAACTCTCTCATATTGCGGCACGGCTTTCCCCCACCCCTTGGGCTACATTTTAACCGAAAGCTTCGGTATACCTCACGGCAAGGCCTGCACAACCTTTATGGGTGATTTCATTGACAGAGCAGCAGAGCACTGCAGTGAAAAAACTCAGCGTATTATGAAGGTTATGAACACTGATATTGACACCTTTAAAAAGGTTATTGACGAGCTGACAGATGTTCATCTGACTATGACAAAGGAAGAAATTGAAGGCTTCTGTGAGCGTTATAACACAGCTCCCGCCAACTTTACTTTTTCACCGGGCGGATTTACAAAAGAGGAAGCCATAAAAATATTCAGCGAAAAATTCGCTGAATAAGTGCAGAGTGCAGAACGCAGAGCGCAGAGTGGCGGGGGAGTTACTGCAGTGTGATAGTTTCCGCTCGCCAATCAATGAAGCGTCAGCTTCTTTTCATGACCTTTAGGTCATTTCATGCACGGTTGCGTTTCGTGGCGAAAGCTATTTCATTTAAAAACTAATACAACATCCACCTGTTCCGTATGATTCAGGTGGATGTGATTTTTTAGAATTATTTACTTTTGTTCATCAAAATACTTTACAAGATTATAGATTAATTCAATTTCACTTTTACTGTATCCGTCAAGGTTAATTTTTCTTTCACTTTCAAGACCTAAAAGATAATCTGTTGAAACATGAAATAATTTAGCAAGAGCAACGATATACTGTGTTGTAGGTGCCGATATGCCCATTTCCCATGCGTTGACAGAGCTACGGGTTACATCTAATTTTTTAGCAAGCTGTGACTGTGAATATCCTGCATCTTCACGCAGTTCTTTTATAATATCATATAACATTATCAACACCTCACTCTAATTATCCTATGCATAATGTGATAATTCATTATCAATATATGTATAGTTTTATTGACAAATATAAATTTTAGTGCTATTATATGATTACAAAATTAAAAGGAGTGTTGAAAAATGTATAACAACATCGGAAAGAAAATTAAGGGATTAGCTAAAATTATTGGTGTAGGCGGAATTTTTCTTTGCTCACTCGTTGGCATTGCAATGTTCCTCGCTATGTCATCTGATTGGCAAACAGAGGATATGGCTTTCGTAGGTCTTGTTATTGCAGTTGTTGGTAGCTTGCTTTGCTGGCTCAGTGGATTTTTTACCTATGGATTTGGTGAGCTTATAGACCAGACAATGGATATAAACAAAAAACTTTCTGCAGCAAAAAACAATCATTCTACTAAGGAAAAGATCAACAAATTAAAAGAATGGCGTGAAAAAGAGTTGATTACCGAGGAAGAGTTCAGCGAAAAGTTAGCTTCATTGTGAGGTGTTATACTATGACAAAAGATAATAAACCTTTGTTTCCGCAATTATTATTTGCTGTTTTTACAATAGTGGTCACACTTTTAACTTCAATCATTAACGGCTCGCTTTTGTCATTACAAACTATAATTTATTTTTGTGCTGTTTTGTTAAGTTTGTTATACTGCATCAAGCCTATAAAGAAGAATAAAATATTGATTTATTTCTTTTATTTACTTCTTATTACTAGTAGCATTGTAACAATTGTAAACTACAATTCTATTGATTTGAATGCAGAAATTTACTATTCTCAACAAGAGCTTGACGAAATGCGTTTGTACAATATAATGCTGGTTTCAATATTTTCTCTATTGCCACAAATATTAATGCTGATTGGATTTTTCAAACCTAAAAAAGTATTTATTTTTCTCGTTTTAGTTTTTATGTCAATTCTGTTTTGTTTCACTACATTTTCTACCTTTGCAAATTTTAAGTACTATTCAACCATCGAAAGTAAAGTTTTTGCATTATCCGGATTGATAGACAACATCTATATATTGTTACTTTGGTTTGGAATTGCAGTAAAGCAATTCTTGCCAAGAGGACATACAACAGAAAATATTGTCAATGTGGACAAAAATATTTTTATAACTGAAAATTCATTAGAGGACTTAAAGTCATTGTATGACAGCGGAGCAATCTCCATTGAAGAATACAATCAAAGAAAAAGCAGAATAATGAATAATCTATAAACAACATCCACCTGTTCCGTTAAGGTTCAGGTGGATGTGTGTTTTAGTTTTTAAATGAAATGACTAAAGGTCGTGAAAAGAAGCTTACTCTTCATTGATTGGGCGGGTAGAAGCTATCCTCTTTCAGTTTCTCCCCCGCCACTCTGCGTTCTGCGCTCTGCACTCTGCACTTACTCTGCGAGTTCCTCGCAGAGTAATGTTGCCGCCACAGTACCGTCAGCCGCCGCAGTGGTCAGCTGTCTTACAGGCTTTTTGCGGCAGTCGCCTGCAATATAAATGCCATCGCTGACCTTGCAGGTTTCGTCGGCTATAACATAGCCGTATTTATCAAGAGGAAGTATATCGGCAAACTCCTTTGTGGCAGGCACCTGACCGATAGCAAGGAAAAGACCGTTTACGGCTATTTCTCTTTCTTCATCGGTTTTTGTGTTTTTAACCGTTACACTTTTGAGAATAGGTGCTGCTGTCGCTGACAGAAGCACGCTGTGTGTCACAAGCTCCACATTTTCTTTTTCTCTGAGCTTTGCTATGAGCCTTTCCTCTGCCCTGAAGGTGTCACGGCGGTGTGTGAGATAAACCTTTTTGCAGATGTCCGCCAAATACAGTGCATCCTGCACTGCGGTGTTGCCGCCACCGACAACCATAACCTCTCTGCCGCGGAAGAAGTTTCCGTCACAGACAGCACAGTAGGAAAGTCCTCTGCCGATGAGGTCTTTTTCATTTTCAAGGCCTGATTTTCTCGCTTCTGCACCGAGAGCAAAAATAACTCCCTTAGCCTCGTATTCGCCTTTGCTTGTGATAACCTTTTTAGTTGCTCCGTCCACAACTCCGGTTACGGCTTCATTTCTGAATTCACAGCCGAAAGCCTCCGCCTGAGCGTGGAGATTCATTGAGAGCTCTGCACCGCTGACATTTTTAAAACCGGGATAGTTTTCAACGGCATGACTCTGACTGATCTGACCGCCATAAGCCTTTCTCTCAAATAAAATTACACTTTTTCCCGTTCTCAGAGCATATACTGCAGATGTAAGGCCTGCAATTCCGCCGCCGATTATAATTATGTCTGTCATATTTTCACCTTCTTTTAAGTTTTCTTCTTTTATTTTAACATAAGATGAGGCAAAATAATACACATAAAATAAAATTTTAATAAAAAGATGAAAATTGGGAAAATTATGTAGCAATTCACCGGCTGTTATGCTATAATAATTTGGTATGTATATCACAATGCATTATTATGCTTATTTCTGAAGGCTATATTTTTACGAAAGGAAGTAGACTTCTTTGTTTAAGACAATTGACTCACTTAATATAAACTACACCGAAAGCGGTGAAGGCGACCTTGTGGTGCTGCTTCACGGTTGGGGCAGCAACATAACCCTCTTTCAGCACACTGTGAGCGTACTGGAAAGAAAGTATAAGGTTGTGGCTATGGATATGCCCGGCTTCGGCGAAAGCGATGAGCCCTCTGAGCCCTGGTGCGTTGACGATTATGTTGATTTTGTGCTGAAATTTTTAGAGAGCTACAGCCCTGAAAAGGTGACCCTTTTAGGCCACAGCTTCGGCGGCAGAGTTATAATTAAAATGTGCTCAAGAGAGTTGCCCTTTGAAATAGACAAAATCATCCTCGTTGACTCTGCAGGTGTGAAGCCTGAAAAAACTCTGAAGCAAAAGACAAAGCAAAGCATTTTCAAAATGGGCAAAAAGCTTTACTCCGCCGCACCCGTGCAGAAGCTGTTCCCCGATGCACTGGAAAATCTTCGCAAAAAAAACGGCTCGGCAGACTATAACGCGGCTTCACCTGTTATGAGACAGACTCTCGTCAGGGTTGTCAACGAAGACCTGCAGGAGCTTATGCCCAATGTCAAGGCTCCCACACTGCTTATATGGGGTACTGCCGACGATGCTACTCCCCTTTCAGATGCCCTCATTATGGAAAAGCTTATGCCCGAAGCAGGCCTTGTAAAATTTGAGGGTGCAGGTCACTACAGCTTTCTCGAATGTCAGGCACAGTACGGCAGAGTACTTGCAAGCTTTATGAATATAAGTTTATGATTTGAAAGGATAAATCACTATGGTAACAGCTTTAGTTTTCTTATGTATGGCACTGTTTTTTGTTTCGTCAGCTATGTCAGTCATTGACTCGGTGCATTTTTTCCAGCTCAACTCTTACCGCTTTGACACGCACACAAAATGGATAAGACAGAACCTTGCCAAGTATATGCCCCACGCTATTATTTCCGTGCTTATGCTCATTGCCGTTATCATCTCGGCAAAGCCCATGTTCAAGGCAGTGTCTCTTTGCGTGCTTTTCCTTATTTCCCTGCCCGTTGAAAAGCCGAAGAAGGCAAAGAAGCCCCTTGTTTACACTCCCAGGGTAAAGAGAATGCTTTTCACCTGCATACTTCTCACACTTGTTATTCTCGTACCTGCCACCATTAAGGGTCTGACCGCCTCGCACGAGACTTATCCCCTTTTCACAATGGCAGTGATTTACACACTCACTCCCGTTATTATCCTTCTTGCCAACCTTATCAACAAGCCTGTTGAGCTCAGCATCAATCAGTATTATACCAATGATGCTAAAAAGATGCTGAAAGCCTGCCCTGACCTTAAGATTATCGGCATCACAGGATCCTACGGCAAAACAAGCGTAAAATATTATCTGACAACTCTTCTCAAATCAAAATATAATGTGCTTATGACCCCGGAAAGCTACAACACTCCCATGGGCGTTGTCAAGACTATCCGCGGCTCACTGAAGGCAACCCACGAAATCTTTGTTTGTGAAATGGGTGCAAAATGGGTGGGCGATATCAAGGAATTATGCGATATTGTGCATCCTCACCACGGCATTATCACATCCATCGGTCCTCAGCACCTTGAATCCTTCAAAACTCTTGATGCTATCAAGGGTACCAAGTTTGAGCTTGCAGATGCACTCCCCGAGGGCGGTATGCTCTTTCTCAACGGTGATGATGAAAACATTGCCGATTACAAGGCGGACAGAAAGCACATCTCCTACAGCCTTGAAAACGGCGATTACTCAGCCTATGACATCTCCGTTTCAGAGAGAGGCACCACCTTCACCGTTAAAGCTCCGGATGGTGAAACTCAGGAATTTTCAACAAGACTTATCGGCAGACACAATGTGCTGAATATTGTGGGTGCCATTGCCGTCAGCCATAAAATGGGCATTGAGCTTAAAGACCTTCGCTCAGCCGTGAGAAAGCTGGAAGGGGTACCCCACAGACTTCAGCTCTCGGATAAGGGTAATATGACAATTATCGACGACGCTTACAACTCAAATCCCAGCGGCACAAAGGCTGCCCTTGAGGCTCTTTCACTCTTTGAGGGCTACAAAATTCTTGTCACTCCCGGTATGGTTGAGCTTGGCTCAAAGCAGGATGAGCTTAACCGTGAATTCGGACGCAATGCCGCCACAGTGTGCGACTATGTTGTGCTCGTGGGTGAAAAGCAGGCTGTGCCCATTAAGGCGGGACTTCTTGACAAAAGCTATGATGAGAGTAAAATATATGTGGCTTCAGGCATAAACGAGGCCTTAAACCATGTTTATGCTCTTAACTCAAAGGGACTTAAGAAGATAGTTCTTCTTGAAAATGACCTTCCCGATAACTATTAATCTTTTAAAAAGGTGTGATATATTATGAAAATCAAAGTCGGTGTGCTTTTCGGCGGCAAAAGCGTTGAGCACGAAATTTCCGTTATCTCAGCCATTCAGGCTATTCAATCCTTAAACAGAGATAAGTATGATGTTATCCCCATCTACATAACCAAAAACAATGAGTTTTATGTAGGTGAAAATGTGGGCAAAATAGAAAGCTACACGGATATTGCCTCTCTTATAAAGTCATCTCAGCGTGTTATTATGGTCAATGACGAAAATAAGGTGAAGCTTATAAAGTACCCGCAGAAAATGCTCTCAAAGGGATATGTTGACTATATTGATGTAGCCTTCCCCGTGGTGCACGGCACAAATGTTGAAGACGGTACACTTCAGGGATATCTTCAGATGATGAATATCCCTTATGTGGGATGCGATGTGCTTTCCTCAGCAGTAGGTATGGATAAGTATGTTATGAAAACAGTCCTCAAGGATAACGGCATCCCTGTGCTTGATTGCAAGTGCTACACCGCAAATCAGTATGACGAAAACGAAGAAGCAATAGTTGACGAAATCGAAAAGGCTATCGGCTATCCCGTTATTGTAAAGCCCGTTAACCTGGGCTCATCAATCGGCATTTCAAAGGCGGAAAACCGCACAGAGCTTTACGATTCACTTGAAACTGCTTTTCAGTACGCCACAAAGGTGCTTATTGAAGCAGCTGTGCAGAACCTTAAGGAAATCAACTGCTCAGTTCTCGGCGACTATGAAAGGGCAGAGGCCTCTGAATGTGAAGAGCCTGTGTCAAGTGACAAGATCCTCACCTTCGCAGAAAAATATATCGGTGACGGCAGTGCCAAAGGTGCCAAGGGTACTAAGGGCGGTGCAAAATCCTCAGGCGGCAGCAAGGGTATGGCAACACTCAAAAGAAAAATTCCTGCCGATATAACCGACGAGCAGAGAGATACCCTCCGCACTCTTGCGGTGAAGGCCTTCAAATGTCTCGGCTGCGGCGGTGTGTCGAGAATTGACTTTATGATGGACACCAAAACGGGCAACATCTGGCTTAACGAAATAAACACCATCCCCGGCTCACTCTCCTTCTATCTGTGGGAGCCTGTGGGTGTTAAATATCCCGAGCTTCTTGACAGGATGATTTCTCTGGCACTCAAAAGAGAGCGTGAAAGTGAAAGCATCACCTACACCTTTGACTCAAATGTTTTGCAGGGCGTCAGCCTTGGCGGCGGCACAAAGGGTGCTAAAGGAACAAAAAATTAAGCTTTTAAAACAGCAATCACTTCGGTTGCTGTTTTTTCTCGTCATAATGCATAAACCTTAATTCTGCTATATGTGAAAACTATCCAAAAAAATTCAGATTGCCTTTAAACTGTGGAATTGGTCGCTTTTTTATGATATAATTTGTAAATGGTAAAATCGGTAAAAATTCTTATATCTTTTGCCGAAATAAAAACACCGAGGAGGAAAAATCTTGACACAAAAAGTTAAAGGATTACTTTCTGATTTCAGAATGTTCTGGAATGTTCCCATGCCCGGTCGCTACATGACCTTTAAGGAAATTGCGGCTTATGCCGGCGGCGGTATCGGCGCATACTTTCTCATTTATATGGGCAACCAGCTTGTTGTAACCATCAACAATATGATTGTCGGCGGCGCTATCGGCGTTTCCCCCACCCATATGTATATTCTTTACATAATTACCACCCTTGCAAACATACCTCTGACTGCAATCAGGGCGAATATGATTGATAACACGAGAAACAAGGCAGGTAAATACAGACCTTATCTTATCTCAATGGGTATTCCCACTGCTCTTATAGCATTAGGATATGTGTGGTTCCCTTACGATGTTCTCTACGATTTCTTCCCGATGCATTTGTTGGGCTATGACGGAGGATATATTGCAAAATGTGCCGTAGTGCTTATTTTCAATCTGCTCTTGCAGTTCTTCTTCAATTTCTTCAACGATGCCTATACAAATCTCATTCATGTTCTTTCCCCCAACACACAGGAAAGAACCGATGTTCTCGCTATCAAGAGCGTTGTTTATTCACTTGCTCCCTCAATAGCTAACATCATTCTTCCCATTGTTGCTCAGCACCTGACCAACAACAATATGTATGACATCAAGCTTTACAGAATAACCTATCCTGTATTTGCAGTTCTCGGCATTGCCCTGACTGTTGTTGTTTTCGGATATACCAAGGAAAAGATTATTCAGGCAAAAACCCGTGTTATACAAGTACGCTTTGCAGATGCCTTCAAATCAGTTGCAAAGAACAAGTATTTCTGGATTATTGCTCTGGCAGGCTGGCTCGGCTTCCTCGAAAGCTCTTACAGCAATATTCTTTCATGGACATATAACTACGGCCATGCATGTGAAGGCAGCACTATGAGTCTGCTGAACACAATCATCGGCAATGCCTCTATGTGGGGTATGATTATTGCTCCCTTCTGCATTCGTGCACTCGGCAAGAAGAAGGTTCTTATTCTTGTAAATACAATGAATATTGTCTGCATCCTTGCAATGGGCTTGAACACAACCAATATTTTCTGGCTTGCTGCCTGCGTTTACATAAACTGGCTCTTCGGTGCCTTTGAGCAGATCATCAAGCCTGCAATTCAGGCTGACATCAGAGACTATCATCAGTTTAAAACCGGTGAAAGAATTGACGGTATGTTCTCAACAGTTCAGACAATCGGCAATGTTGTAACCCTTGCAACCTCATCCGTTCTTCCTTTCGTTTATGAAAGCTACGGAATTTTTGAAGGCAACGGCTACGAACAGCCCTATGACATTCTTGATGTTGCAACAGGTCAGCCGGGTCTGCTTGAAAAGGTTGTAACAGCCCTTATCATTATGGCTGCTATCGGTGCACTTTTAAATATGCTTCCTTATCTGTTCTATGACCTTAAGGAAAAGGATCAGAAGGGCGTTGTACGCGTACTCAGAATCCGTGCAATGTTTGAGGACTACGGTAACGGTATTGTAAATGACAAGACTCTCGTTGAGGCTATTGACATCATCAGAAACGCAAGAGAAATGGCCACACAGGAAGCAGCAGTTGTTACCAAGGCAGACAAGAAAAAGGATAAGAAGGCTTATAAGGCTGCCCTTAACCGCAACGAAGAAATCGAAATTTCCAAGATGGTTTGTGCCGAGCTTGAAAAGTTCAGCCACGAGCCCTATAAATCAAAATATGCAGCATATCAGAGCGTGTACTCTGCCGGTCTTGCAGGCCTTTACAACGCGGATATGTCAGATATCTTAAGCGAGCTCAAGCAAGCAAGAGAAATGCCTCATGGCACACACGAGGAAAAAGAGCTTCGTAAGTTTGCTATTGAAATTGCACAGAACAAGCGCTCCGCACTTAAGGCTATTCACAAGTACTATAAGAGCCTTGACGAATTTAAGCAGCCCAACTTCACTGTACTTGAAGAAATCTTCAATCAGGAAGATGCCTGCGAAGAAAAGTTCAAGCAGCTTTATATCGATCAGGCAGAGGCTAAAAAAGCCAAGGATTCCTACAAGCTCAAGGAAATCAGCGATGATCTTAAGGCTCTTAAGGCTGAAAGGAAAGCTCTGCAGAAAAAAGAGAAGGCTGAAATGGATAAGCATGCATACTTTGCACGCGCAGCAAAGCCCTATCTTGATGCTCAGAAGCTCATAAAAGAAAAGGAAAATCAGGAGCACTTTGAAGAGCTTGAAGCCAGATATGACGAAGCAAAGGCTTCAAGCGAAGCCGCACTTCAGGCTCAGCTTGAAGAACAGAAGCGCCTTGAAGAAGAAAAGACAGCCGCCAAGGCAGCTGCCAAGGCTGAAAAAGCAGCCAAGAAAGAGCTTAAGAACAAGAAATAATTTCCTGTTTAAAGTTATAACCACCTGTCCGCAAGGTCAGGTGGTTTTTTTATGCAGAGGTCAGGGAAAGAGAGTGAAGTTTCGGCGGTGCCGAAGTGATGCTTTCCAAAGGGCAAGTGATGTTCGCCACGAGGGCGAGTGATGTTTTTGCCCATGGCAAAAGTTGCGGGTCGCTTCGCTCCGATTATATCCGTTTGGGGTTTGGGAGTAAAGGGTAGCCTGTGCTCGCCGAGGGGGTCTGCGGTGGGAACTCCCTCAGTCTTTTGCTACGCAAAATCCAGCTCCCTCAACAGGGAGCCGAGACTTGCCTCCCTCAGCAATGAAATTGCGAATAGAGGGAGGTGGCACACGAAGTGTGACGGAGGGAGCCATAAAAA